>JAYKHZ010000029.1:0-24768 GCA_035286165.1 Synechococcus sp. | reverse complement strand
GCGCCATGCAGACCCACCCTGATCTGGTGGCTGGTGAGGGGCGTTTTGATACGGAATTGATGCGCCGCAGCCTCAATGTGCTGGTGAGCAAGGGGGGCGCGGAGGGGATCCAGTGCATCGCCCGCATCGGCGAGGGCCTTGGCCTGGCGATCAAGGTGGAAGACGGCGCCGGCCGGGCCAAGTGGGCCGTGGCTTTGCATCTGCTGCGTCAGCTCGATTGGCTGACCCCCTCAGCGCTGGAGGAGCTGGAGCAGATGTTCCTGATTCCCATGGCTGGTCAACGGCTCGAGGTGGTTGGCGAGCTGCGTTGAGGCCAAGCTTTGGCGCTTGTGGTTGCACGGGGGGACCCTAGTGATTTACACTCAACTCACAGGCGACGCGGGGTAGAGCAGCCTGGTAGCTCGTCGGGCTCATAACCCGAGGGTCGGGAGTTCAAATCTCCCCCCCGCCACCAATTGAAATCCCCCTCATTCGAGGGGGATTTTTAATGCTTCAAACTCATGATGTGGGGCGGTGCCGCAGCTTTGTTGTTGTGCTGCGCATCTGGCTGAAGACAGATGGTTCGAAGACCCCCCCTGGGTGCATTGAACGGGTCGGTGGATCACACGAGAGTCGATCAGCGAGAGATTTAATCGGCATGGTGAAGCTTGCTGCGCATGGCAAAGAGCTCTTGTGTTCAAAGCGTTGAGCAGCGTTTGCAATGTCTCACATGAAAATCCCTTGAAAACCCCTGGCTTGTCCCCGATGCTTCCTCTGCAGTTATCTGATTGAAGCGAGATATTGATTGTGTCGAAGGGGGAGACCTCAGAGACACCACCCAATCCAATGAATGAGGATTTTCAATGACAAGCCCAACCCTTGAACTGAATGCAATCAATGATGAAGAGCTGACCACGGCGAATGGTGGCTTTTTCTGGAAGATTCCTTTGGCCATTAAGGTGGCTAAAGTCATTGCCAAAAAGGCAACGGTGAAGACTGCAACATCGGCCATTAATGCAGCAGGTGAGATTGGCCAGCATTACATCTGAGCTTTGCAGGTCGTTTTGAGAGAAAGCCCCGCTGCGGCGGGGCTTTGTTGTGTGATGGCCCATTCGGTCAGAGGGGAAAGCGGATGAGCAGTCGTCGTGATTGTGGGATTAATCCCCTGAGGTTCTCTGGAATTTCCCCGATGGTTCCTCTGCAGTTATCTGATTGAGGCGAGATATTGATTGTGTCGAAGGGGGAGACCTCAGAGACACCACCCAACCCAATGAATGAGGATTTTAATGACAACTGAATTCAACGGACTTGCAGTTCTCAATGATCAAGTGCTTGCAGCTGCATCTGGAGGGAGCCTTCAGAATTATCATCCTGACCATGTCGTTATGAGCCCCAGTGTTTCTCGGCTTGCCTCAACTTGGCCTGCCAATCTGCTTGGCGATGATGGACCTGGTGGCGGTAGTCAATGATGAATCAGGGACTAATCCCAGTTTGATGATCGCCTCCAGGCAGCTCTTTGTTCTGCAGTGCCCCGAGGAGATCTGTAGGGGTGATGCTCATCCAGGGCTTCCTGATTGGGTTCCCCTGGCTATCGCCTGATCAATCCTCAGTGCTTCAACAAGAGGTAAACGATGCTCCTGATGTTGATGGGTCACCCCAGAGACATCGTTGATTGACTGATTGCCAGCCATGAATGACATCACAGCGTCTGAGCGATTGCAGCCCACTTGCGATCCATTGATCCATGCGACAGGGGGCACAGGCTTGCAGTACACCGCCAAGTTGCGTAGATCTGAAGCCTTGCCGCCCAGCCATGGGAGTACCCCTCAGGCACAGGCAGGGCTTCAACACTTGATGGGCTCCAGCACCCTGTCCACCATGGGTTGATGGCAACAACGTCTTGTTGCAGACACCTGATGCATCAATAGCAGCTGTGTGCTGGAGCTGTTTTCAGTGCAACATCCAGATTGAATCGATTCTGGTCAAACAAAAGAGCCCTGCTGGTTGTTGCCAGCTGGGCTCTGATGTCGTGTTTGCTCAGCAACCGCGGGGACGATCGCTGCTCAACGCTCGCGGGGACGACCGTTGGGGGTAGCCATGAAATGGTACAGAGCTTTTTTCAAAATGACCACCACCTGTAGTGCTCATGGCCTGTGAGCTCCCACATCTAGCGCCAGACGCCTTACTCCGTTCCGTGGCGTTCTCTGCTTAGCGGGTCCTGATCTGGTGTCTGGCCGGGCCTTCAGTTGATTCGCGGCAAAGCGGCTGCATCCACCTCATGAACAGCGTTGCCCTGGCTGGCTGCTCCTGGCTTGAATGCCTTCGCTCTTTTGCTGAAGCTCGTTGTGCTGCTGTTGCCTGCCTTGATGGCCATGGCTCCGCTGTTGGAAACCTCCAGTGAGCGGATTGTGCTGTTGGATGTTCGAGCCCAATCAGAGCCTCAACAGCACCTTGTGAGAACTGAACGGCAGCGGCTCGATGGCAGCGCCCGTTGGCAGGTGCTTTATGCCATTGATTGCGGTGAACGCCGCCTGCGCCGTATCACCGAGCCCTGGCCAGCGGATCAGCAAGGCCTGGCGAAACGGACACCCGTTTCAGGGGAAAATGGGGAGTGGTATTCCGAGCGGCCGTTCACATTGGCCAGTCGCTTGATGGAGCGCGTCTGTCAAAACTGAAGGGCCGCTGGAGTCCGATCAGCAGCGCTTGATGGGTGGCTGCGATGCAGAGGCCATCGGCCTTCATTGCTCAGGATTCGGAGCGGTTGAAGAGCCCGTTGAGGTAGTGCTGAGCCACAGCGCGGTCGTTGCTGCCGTTTTGGTAGAGGAACGTGGCCAGGGCGGAACTCACAAGCTGGTACTGATCCCAGGAGGGGTTCTCGCTGATGAAGCCGCGCATGCTCATGAACAGCGCTTCGGGGACTTCAGCCTCCAGGCTCACGATCTCCTGCTCCATGGCACCAAATTCAGCTGCGCCGCTTTCGCTCATGCACTCTCCTGTCGCCAAGTGATGAAGCCACATGGCGGTGGTCCGCGTCAAAGCCATCGCTCATGGTGATGATGGTCCTGTCTCGCCATGCGCCATTCAGTGTTTGCAGGCGGTTTCAAGGGGTGCGTGCTGTTTCGTCGGCGCTGTTGAAACCCTGTGGCCGAGCCGTCAAGCTCTTCGGGGTTTGGGGTTCGCTCTCCACAGGAGAAGGCCCAGACGGGGCGATTGAGCGCTCAGCCTGTGGAAAGAACCGCGTGGAGCTGGGGAAAACAGCACCCATTTGTGGAAAAGGAACTTGTATTAGCAGGGCTAATGCTTCGTTGGTCTTCTGGGACACGCGTAGAAGCGCGACGGCTGTGACACCGCTCCAGCTCAGTCGCGGCGGCCGAGGGTGTTGGGTCCCAGGGGGTGGTCGGCGTGGGGGTACACGGGGTGGTGGTGATGGTGGTGATGGTCTCCAGCATCGTGATCACCGTGCGCGTGGCTGTGGTTCTGGGGCAGTGGCACGCCATCGGGTTGGCAGGCCCCGGTGCACTCGTTTTCGCACAGCTGGCAGGGTTCTCCTAGCCCCTCCACGTGGTGGTGGTGGCTGTGCTGGGGTGCCCCCACCTCCGCCTCGAAGCCCAGCACCTGCTGGCGGTACTTGCACAGGGAGCAGTTCATGGCCGTATCGCCACGGATCACCTCCTCAACCCGCTCCACGAAGGTGTCGATCACCATGGGGTGGTCGCCGAGGTAGCTGGCCTGCAGAAACTCGATCTCGGGGTGATCGGCTGCCACCCGTTCGCTGTGCTGGCGGATGCGGCTCACCAGAACACCGGAGAAGAGGAAATAAGGGAACACCACCACGCGGCGGAAACCCAGCTTCACCACATGGCGCAGGCCCGGTTCCACCAGGGGAAAGGTGACCCCGGAGTACACCGTTTCGCCCCAGCCAAACCCAAAGCCTTCCACCAGCATCCGGGTGACCTTGGCCACGTTGGAGTTGGCATCCGGATCGGAGGAGCCCCGTCCCACCACCACCAGCAGGGTGTCGCTCAGGGGTACGTCGCCACCGGCAGCATCAAGGCAGCTCTGGATGCGGGCGGCGGCTGCCTGGATCATCTTGAGGTCCACCCCAAGCTCGCGCCCGTAGTCGATGCTCAGGCCCGTTTCGGCGCTGTAGGTGTTGAGCACCGAGGGGATGTCGTTCTTGGCATGGCCGGCGGCAAACAGCATGGCTGGTACCGCCAGCACCCGGTTCACCCCCTGTGCCCTGAGGCTGTCGAGCCCTTCGCGCAGGATGGGCTTGGCGAATTCGAGATAGCCATGGGCCACTGGTAGCTCCGGCAGTCGCTGCCGCAGTCCCTCAGCGAGTGTGGCGAACTCATTCACCGCCAGCCGGTTGCGGCTGCCGTGGCCACAGATGAGAACACCCAGTCCCGGGATGCCACTGAACAGGCTCGACATGACAGCTCATTGCTGTCAGGACGCTACCGCCCGGCTTTGATCCTGCCTAAAGGCTGATGCTCTGTTGGTTGGCGTGGCTCAACAGGCAGGCATCCATGGCCCGCTGGCTGGCGAGGCCCTCCAGCAGACCTGGCACCATCGGCCGCTGTTCACGCACCGCCATCGCCCACCAATCCTGCAGCCGTGACACCGGTGCGATGCGGCCATCCCCCCAGGTGCGGCGGAAGCTCAGGGCCGGGTCGGGGGGCAATGGCGCTAAGGCCTCACCGTTGCGGGAGCCCTGCAGGGAGAAGCCATGCACGTAATCCTTTTGATTGGCACTGCCGAGCACCAGAGTGCCTTCAGAGCCGTAGATCTCCAGCCAGCAGCCACGCCCCTGGCGCGCCGTGGAGGCGAGCGCCACCTGGGCGGATAGTCGCGAGCGGGCGCCGGACCATTGCGGTTCGAGCTGCAGCTGCAGAAAGGCTGTATCAGCTGCATCCACTGCGGCCAAGCCGGAGCCATCCGGGCGGGGCCGTTCATCGATCGCCACCGACAGCTGGGCCTGAAGCTGCTGCACAGGACCCACCAGCCAGGCGAGCATGTCAAAGGCATGGCTGCCGAGGGCTCCCAGCACCCCGCCCCCCTCTGCTGCCTGGGAATACCAGTTCCAGGGCCGTTGTGGATTACCGCGGCTGCCCATCAGCCAATCGAAGCGCATCAACCAGGGGTCACCCACCCAGCCCTCCTGCAAGAGCTGGGCCAACTGCTGGAAAGCTGGAACAGCGCGATATTCAAAATTCAGGGCGCAGATGCAGTTGTTGGCCAAGGCCAGGCGCTGCAACTCCTCTGCCTCCTGTGCGTTGAGGGCCACCGGTTTTTCCAGCAGCAGGTGTTTGCCGGCCTCCAGGGCGCGTTTGGCGAGCCCAAAGCGTGCCGCTGGTGGGGTGGCGATCACCACCGCCTCCACATCGCGATTGGCCAGCAGGGCATCGAACTCGTGGGTGCCGCTGAGTTCGGCCTTCTGGGCCGCGGCCTCCACCCGTTCCTGGCGAGGGTGCCAGAGGGCCACAGGGTTGGCGTGTTCTGCAGCTCTCAGGGCCGGCAGGTGCACGGCTTCCCCGAAGCCAAGCCCGGCGATGGCCACCCCAAGCGGTTGGATGCTGCCCATCAGGCCAGCCCCCGCTCGTGGGCTTCACTGCACACCTGCTCCATCACTTCGCTGATCAGGGCGTCGTCGGCGGCGATTTCCCAGTCGCCCCGCAGACGAGGCAGGCCGTTCACCTGCAGATCGCGGTAGCGCTGGGCGCCGCAGTCAACAGCCATCACATAGAGCTGGCCTGCACGCTGCTCACCATCGGATTCAGCGGCTGGGGTGAAGCGGCTCAGCACCGTGAGTTCACCGCGGCGGTTCAGCCGCAGGCTGCCCCGATCCCACCACTGCTGGCCCGCGCTGGTGGCGGGCACCTCCACCCATTCCACCGGTGCGGCTTGCAGGTTGGCCGTGGGCAGAAGCAAGGCCAGCAGGGCGAGCAGGGTGGCGGCAACCAGTCGGCTCATGCCTGAACGGCCTCCCCCTGGCGATGCAGATCCAGCAGGCTGGACAGGGTGCTGCGCAGGTTGGTGCGGGGCACGATCAGATCCACGAAACCGTGGTCCTGCAGGTATTCAGCGGTTTGGAAATCGTCTGGCAGTTTTTCCCGCAGGGTTTGTTCGATCACGCGCCGTCCGGCAAAACCAATCAGCGCCTTGGGTTCAGCCAGGATCAGATCGCCGAGCATGGCAAAGCTGGCTGTCACGCCGCCCGTGGTGGGGTGGGTGAGCAGGGGCATGTAGAGCAGCTGGCGAGCGCGATGGCGTTCCAGGGCACCGGAAATCTTGGCCATCTGCATCAGGCTGAGCATCCCCTCCTGCATGCGGGCGCCGCCACTGGCGCACACCACCAACACCGGCAGGCCCCGTTCCGTGGCGGTTTCAATCAAACGGGTGAGCTTCTCTCCAACCACCGAGCCCATGCTGCCGCCCATGAAGCGGAAATCCATCACGCCCACAGCGATCGGTCGCCCGTCGAGGCGCCCCACACCGCAGATCACCGCGTCGCGCAGGCCGGTGGTGCGCTGGGTGTCCTTGATGCGATCGGCGTAGGCGCGCCGGTCCTTGAAGCCGAGGGGGTCAACAGGGCTCAGTTCGCTGTCGAGCGGTTCAAAACTGTCTGGATCCAGCAGCAGCCGCAGGCGCTCGTCGCTGTCGATGCGGTGGTGATGGCCGCAGCTGGAGCAGACGCTGGCATTGGCTATGAGGTCTTTGCGGTAGACCACTTCGCCGCACTTCGGACATTTGCTCCACAGGCCATCCCCATCCTCCGGTTCGGGGTTGGGCCTCAGCGCCGGAGCTGTCTTGCGGCGGTCGGCGAACCAGTCGAGCAGCGACAAGCGAGTTTCCTCTTGTGCACCCCATTAAACGCCCAGGCGTTCCGGGCTGATCAGTAGAGCCCAGAAGGTGTCACAGGCAATCCAGCTCAACAGCCCACCCAGAGCCAGAAATGGCCCGAAGGGAAAGGGTTGGCGTGGCCCCAGTTGACCGCTGATGCGGCCGATCACACCAAAGCAAGCGCCAAGGATCACCGCCAGAGCGCAGGCGACAGCCAGCCCTTTGAGACCAAGCCAGGCCCCCAGTAGGGCGGCGAGTTTTGCATCACCAAGCCCGAGGGCCGGCACCCCCAGCAGCCGTTCGGCTGTGTTGCTCACCGCTTCAAACGCCAGGAGCCCCACAGCCGCGGCGCTGGCATGCCAGAGCAGCAGCTCAGGGCTGCCCTGCAGGGCCAAGCCGCAGATGGCACTGGCGCTCAGCCCCGTGATCACGCCCCAGCGGCACAGGGGTTCAGGCAGGCGCAGGGTGCGTGCATCGATCAGGGCTAGGGCTAGCAACAGGCTGATCAGACCGCCCCCGAGGAAGAGATTCCAGGGTTCGGACACCGGGCCCAGGCGCCCGGCCCCCGGCAGGGTGAGCAGCACCCAGAGCCCAGCATTGAGGAGCTCCACAGCTGGATAGCGACCGCTGATGGGAGCTGAGCAAAAACCACAACGCCCCCGAAGAGCCAGCCAGCTCAGCAGGGGAATGTTGTGGAACCAGGGCAGATCGTGGTTGCAGCGAGGGCAATGGCTGCCAGGCCACACCACCGATTCACCCCGGGGCAGGCGCCACGCCACCACATTGAGAAAACTGCCGATGCAGAGCCCCATCAGGGCGGCAACCAGGCTCATCGGCGGTTGCGCAGACGCCCGTGATTGCGGGGGCGCAACCAATCCAATTCGAGGAACTGCTCATGGGGGAGCAGCACCGGGAACTCAAAAACAAGTCGACCCGTAAATCCACGGGTTTCGATGACTGCGCCAAGGGGCTCATTGCGAGCCCCGAAGCGTTCGAGGTGCGAAAGATAGAGACGCCGACCAATGATCAGCATTCGAGACAGCTGATCCGGGGACCAGCGAGCTGGCCCCGGATCCATGGCACTTTTAGCGCCATTAATCGAAAAGGAGGGCGTCGTCACACTCGAACCTTAGCTGGGTCGGGTGTGATTTGGATCAGCCGCGGTTGCGCTTCTCTTCAATCAAGCGATGGATGATCGGGGTGAGGATCAGTTCCATGGCGAAGCCCATCTTGCCGCCATTCACAACGATCGAGGTGGGGCTCGACATGAACGAGTCGTGGATCATGTCCAGCAGATAGGTGAAGTCGATCCCCCACTTCTCACGGGCACCCTTACGGAAGTGAATGATCACGAAGCTCTCATCCGGAGTGGGGATGTTCCGGATCTTGAAGGGGTTCGAGGTGTCCACCGTGGGAACACGTTGGAAGTTGATGTCGGTCTGGCTGAACTGAGGGCAGATGTGGTTGATGTAATCCGGCATGCGGCGCAGGATTGTGTCCACCGTGGCTTCGGCGGAGTAGCCGCGCTCAGCGTTGTCGCGGGCGATCTTCTGGATCCACTCCAGGTTCACGATCGGCACCACGCCCACCAGCAGGTCTGCCAGGCCAGCCACGTCGTAGCCCTCACCCTTCACACCACCGTGCAGGCCTTCGTAGAAGAGCAGGTCGGTGCCGGAGGGGATGTTCTCCCAGGGGGTGAACTGGCCGGGTTCCAGGTTGGTGCCCAGGCGGCCGTTGTGCTCTGCAGCCTCCTCAACGGAGTGCAGGTAGTAGCGCTTCTGGCCGCTACCGGTTTCGCCGTAGCTCTTGAACAGCTCTTCGAGCTTGTCGAAGAGGTTGGCCTCAGGGCCGAAGTGGGAGAAGTTCTCGCCCTTGGCCAGGGCGTTGGCCATGGCCTCCTTCATGGGGCCGCGCTCGTAGCGGTGATAGCTGTCGCCTTCCACCACGGCCGGGGTGATGCCCTCACGGGCAAAGATGTGCTCAAAGGCCCGCTTCACGGTGCTGGTACCGGCGCCGGAAGAACCGGTGACCGCAACGATCGGGTGCTGTGAGGACATCGCGTACGAAGAGGGCTAGCTCGGGGGAGTTTGCCAGAAGGCGAGTCGTTTTGATCAGCTCAGGGCATCCATCAAGGCATCTCCCATGGCGGCGCAGCCCAGGGGGGTGCAGCCTTCAGCCATCAGATCGCCGGTGCGCAGACCCTTGGCCAGCACCTGATCCACGGCTTGCTCGAGGCTGGCAGCAGCGGCCTCCTGGCCCAGGCCCACCCGCAGCATCATGGCCGCTGAGAGCACCATGGCCAGCGGATTGGCCTTGTCCTGGCCTGCGATGTCGGGGGCTGAGCCGTGTACGGGCTCGAACAGCCCGGGACCACCATCACCCAGGGATGCGGAGGGCAGCATGCCGATCGAGCCGGTGAGCATGGCGGCCTCATCGCTGAGGATGTCGCCGAAGAGATTGCCGGTGAGCAACACATCGAACTGGCGCGGGTTGCGCACCAGTTGCATCGCAGCGTTGTCCACATACATGTGGCTCACCTCAACGCCGCTGTAATCGGCGGCCATCGCATCCACGCGCTCGCGCCACAGCTGGCTCACATCGAGCACGTTGGCCTTGTCCACCGAGCAGAGGCGGCCTTGGCGCTTGGTGGCCAGATCGAAGCCCACGCGGGCGATTCGATCGATTTCGCTGGTGCCGTAGGTCATGGTGTTGAAGCCGCGCTCCTCACCGTTTTCTGCTGTCACACGGCCCTTGGGCTGGCCGAAGTAGATGCCGCCGGTGAGCTCGCGCACCACCATCAGATCCACGCCGCTGATCACCTCCTGCTTGAGGCTGCTGGCGCCGATCAGGGCAGGAACGATCTTGACCGGCCGCAGGTTGGCGAACAGTTCCATGCCGGCCCGCAGGGCCAGCAGACCGGATTCCGGACGCTTTTCGCGCGGCAGGGTGTCGTATTTGGGACCACCGATGGCCGCCAGCAGGGCGGCATCAGAGCTGCGGCAGGCCTCCAGGGTGCTGGCTGGCAATGGCTCACCACAGGCATCGATGGCGGCGCCACCCACGGGGTGCGGATCGAAATTGAGGCTGAAGCGATGCTGCTCGGCCACGGCCTCAAGCAGCCGTCTGGCCACGCTGGTGATCTCCGGGCCGATGCCGTCGCCGGCCAGAAGGGTGATGCGGTAGCTGCTCATCGCGGGGCCGAAAACCGAGCGCTGAACCTATCGCGTCGCAGCCCTAGGCCTCGCTGAGCTTGCGCAGGGTGCGCGCCATCTCCGGCAGCTTGTTGAAGGCGGCGGAACAGCGCAGCCAGAGGCGGTTCGGAATGGCGGGATAGCCGCTCACCACCTCTCCGGCTGCCACCTCCCCATGAATGCCGGATTTGCTGGAGGCGATGGCGCGATCACCGATCACCGCCCGGTTGGCCACCCCCACCTGGCCCGCGAGGATCACCCCATTGCCGAGGCGAGCACCCCCTGCAATGCCCACCTGGGATGCCATGGCGCACCCCTTGCCGGTGACCACCCCGTGGCCCACCTGCACCAGGTTGTCGATCTTGGTGCCAGCACCGATGCGGGTTTCGCCCACCGAGGGGCGATCGATGGTGGAGCCGCAGCCCACTTCAACGCCGTCTTCCAGCACCACCAGGCCGGTCTGGGGCATCTTTCGCCAGCCCTGGGCCGTGGGCACAAAGCCAAAGCCCTCCGATCCCACCACCGCGGTGGAGTGCACCACGCAGCCCTTGCCGAGGCGGCTGCCTGGATGCAGCACGGCATTGGCGTGCAGTTCGCAGCCCTCGCCGATCACCACGTCGTCGTAGATCACCACGCCGGGGTGAATGGTGCAGCCATTGCCAATCTCCACCGCTGCGGCAATGACCGCGCGAGCACCCACGTGCACGCCACTGCCAAGCCGGGCTTCAGGATCCACCACGGCGCTTGGGTGCACACCGGCGGGGGGCCGTTGGCGTGGATGCAGGGCATCGAGGGCTTCAGCAAAGCCGAGCCGTGGATCCTTGAGCGCCACCCAGGCGATGCCACGGGCGCTGGCCTGCTGCTGAACCTCCGCATCATTGGGCAGCAGTAGCGCAGCTGCCTGGGTGCTCTCCAGGGCTTTGATCAGGGCGTTGCCAGGTTCCAGGAAGCTGAGCTGACCAGCACCGGCCTGATCCAGTGCTGCGGCCCCCTGGAGCTCTGGATCACCCTGCAGATCATTGGGTTGGCCCTCCGCCCCTGACAAGCGCTGGAGAAGGCTGCTGAAGCGCATGGGGTGGCTGTGATCAGTGGGAGGGCGGCGAGATCGTAGGCCCCTCTGGCGGTGCTGTGATGACCAATTGATCACGATGGACCACCACACCATTGAGGTCGTTGTCAATGGTGCGGCTGATGGTGCCCGAGCGCATGCCGATGATGCGGCGAAGGGTTTCGCTGTCGCAGGTGCTCAGCCCCCTGGCCAGCTCCTGGCCCTCGTAACTGAGAATTTTCAAGGGGGCCTGGGCTTCAAATTCGCCGTTGAGGTCGCTCACCCCCACCGCCAGGAGCGAAGCCCCCTCCTCGAGCAAGGCCTGCTCGGCGCCGGCATCCACCTGAAGGGTTCCCTGGGGCACCAGGGCGTGGGCCAGCCAGCTTTTGCGATCGGGGATTGGCTGCGGACTCGGCAGGAACTGGGTGCCGTGGCTGGAGCCCTGCAGCAGTTCCTGAAGCACGCTGGGGTCGCGGCCATCGGCCAGCCGTACGGCCACACCACTGGCTGTGGCGATGCGGGCGGCTGAGAGTTTGGTGGTCATGCCACCGGTTCCCCAGCGGCCTCCGTCGCCAGCCACGCTGCGCAGCTGCTCCAGCTCCTGCAGGCTGCGCACCACCTTGATCGGCCTGGCATTTTCATCCTCACGGGGATCGGCGGAATAGAGCCGATCCACATCGGTGAGCAGGATCAATTCATCGGCTTTGACCGCCACCGCCACCAGGGCGGAGAGGGTGTCGTTATCGCCAAAGCGCAGCTCTTCAGTGGCCAGGGTGTCGTTTTCGTTCACGATCGGCAGCACCCCCCAGCTCAACAGCTGCTGCAGCGTCAGGCTGGCCTTGAGGAAGCGGCGCCTGGAGGCCAGATCGCTGCGGGTGAGCAGCACCTGAGCAACGATTTGGCTGTGGGGTTTGAAGGCCTTGTCGTAGAGCCCCATCAGTTGGCCCTGGCCAATGGCGGCGGCCGCCTGGAGCTCCTCCACCTGTTCAGGCCGCTGGCTGAGCCCCAGCTCTTTGCAGCCAAGACCAACTGCACCACTGGTCACCAGGGCAATGTTGGTGCCCCGCTGCCGCTCGCGGCAGAGCGTTTCAGCCAGTTGATTCACAAATTCGGTGGTGGTCTGGCCGCCCTTGCCCCGCAGGAGGCTCGTGCCCACTTTCACCACCAAGGTGCGATTCGTCATTCCGGTAACCCCCGTTCAATGCGTGCACCGCACCAGCGAGCGATAGCACATTCAGCCCGTTGCACCCTGTCATGCCGGCAGGGGCCACCATCGGCAGCCACCGGTTGCACCAGCACCGTGAAGAGGCCGAGGCGATTGCCAGCGAGCACGTCGGTGAAGACGCGATCACCGATCAAACTCACCTGCTCCCCCGGCAGTTGAAGCTGATCCAGCACTTGGCGCAGCGGTCCGCGCCGGGGCTTGCTGGCAGCCGCTGTGTAGGGCAGCTCAAAGGCATGACCCACAGCGGCAATGCGCTTGCGATTGGGATTATTGCTGAACAAATGCAACTTCAGCTGTTGCTGGCGCGCTTTGTGGACCCAGTGCACCACACATTCAGGCATCACCTGGCTGTGACGGGGCAGCAAGGTGCAGTCCACATCAAGCACCAGGGCTTTGATGCCCCGATCGAGGAACACCTCCAGCGGTAGGTCGCAGAGGCTTCCTGTGGCCACCCAGGCGGGTTGCAGCAGCCGGCGCATGCTCAATCCTGGCTCTCCCGCTCCTCGAGCTCAGCCTCGATGCGCGGTTGCACCCGCTCGAATTCCTCACCTTCCACCAGGCTGGCCTGGCCGTTGTTCATGCGTGCTACCACAAAGAACGGATCCAGAGGGATGTAGAGGCCGTACTCCTGTTGGGCTACCAGGAAGCTCACCAGCAGTTCATAGGTTTCAGCATCTTCTCCAGCCTCGTCGTCTTCCCCTTCGAGTTCCATGTCCTCAGGGTCGGGCTCGTCGAGCTCACCGGCCACGGTGAGCGTTACCGCTGAGCGCACCAGGTTGAGCTCGTGTTCCTGCAGCACCACTTCGGCGGTGGAGAGCACCGGCTCGGTGGCATCGGCCGGATCGATCAGCTCAGGCTCGTTGTCATCGCTGAGGCGGAACAGACACACAGGGGTGTCCACCGGTGTCAGCAACGCGTAGTCCTGGCCATCGAGGGGAATGAGCTGCTCAAGGAAGCAGAGCAGGTCATTGCCCTTGCCGTCCTGCACCACCACTGTGGGCACGTCTCCCGTTCCAGAGATGGGGGGTTGATCGCTCATGGCTGAGGCTCAGTCGAATTCAGCTTCCCGCAGCAGGGGTCGGCTGGTGGGGTGCGAGGGCCGCCGCGGCGACCGGTTCGGTCCCCTCCAGCAACCATTGCTTGAGCAGCAGGGCCGCTGCGGCGCTGTCGAGGCGGCCACTGCGGTCGCCGTGGAGGCCATGCTGTTCAGCGGCCGCCCAGCTGCTGCTGTGCTCATTCACCCAGGCTAGGGGCAGTTGCAGGGCCATGGCCAAACGCAGGCCATAGCGGCGGCAATGGTCCGCTTGGGGGGTGAACTGTCCCTCGTGATCCAGGGGCAGCCCCACCACCAGGGCCGTGCAACGGCGTTGCAGTACCAGAGGTTGGAGCTGGGTGAGGTCGTCGCTGAAGCGCAGGCGCCCCAGGGCGGGCAGGGTGGTCACGCTGAGCCCAAGGGGATCGCAGCCCGCCAGGCCGATGCGGCGGCGACCCACATCCAGGGCCAGCACCGAGCGTGGCTTGGGCGGGGGATTCAGCGCCATTGAATCGCTTCCGGTACCGGTTGCTGACCAGGCTGGAGTTGGCCCACCAGGCGTTCCAAGGTGCGGTTGGCAAGGCTGCTCAAGCCGGGCAGTTCCTGGCGCCGCCAGAGGGTGCGTGCCAGCACCAGCTCCTCGTGTTCAGGCTGTGCCCCCTGCTGGGCGAGCCACTCCTGGCCGCTGCTGTTGCGCAGATCACAGCGCAGCCGCAGGGGGGTGCGGCCCTGGCTGCCGCAGGCCAGCAGATGGGCCAGGGGTGGTCCCTGCAGATGTCTCCAGCCCGGATGCAGGCTCAGTTCCACTTCGCAGGGCCCGGGGCCGCGGCGGCGCAGCAGGCGCGCGGCGGCCACCGCCTGATGGCGGGCGCGATCGAGCAGCAGCAGGCTGCCGCTCTGGGCATCAGCCAACAGATCCTCGCTGCGCAGGTCCTGCATCTGGCGCAGGTGGCTGGGGGTCACGCTGAGCTCCAGTTGCAGCAGCAGTGCGGCATTGCCGCGCTCGAGCGGTTGCAGTTCAAATTGGCTGGGCAGGGTGTCGCTGCCTTGCAGCCCATCCACAGAGTTCAAGCGCCAGCAGCGCAGGTGCTGCAGGGCCTGGAAGCCCTGCTCCCGCAGCCCGCAGAGAAGACCATCGTCATCGCTTGGGATGCGCGCCAGCCAACTCACCGCGGAGGGGACCAGCTCCAGGGCCTGCCGCACCAGCTGGGCAGAGGTGAGGCTGCGATTGCTGATGTGATCGCTCAGCACCAGATTGGTGATGCGCCAGGCGCTGCCGCTGCGATTCACCGCCTCGGCGGTGAGCACCGCCTCGATGGAGCCGCGTTGGCTCCTGCCGATCAGGGCCAATGGTGGTGATGCGGCCTGCTGGGGACTCAGCAGTTGCTTGAGTTGCTGCGGACCCTGGTCGAGCAGTTGCCGCAGCAACAGCGGCCGCAGCGCCTCCAACCAGGGTTGATTAAGCAGGGGCAGATGCTGAAGTCCAAGCCGCTGCAGTGAAAGGCGATCGCACTGCGAATCAGCGGTCATGGAGTTCCCAATCCCTGATGCGAATTTTAACGGTGCTCCGCGCTTTAGTGCTTGCCTTTGCGCACGATCACCAAGGGGGTGCGTTCATTGGCATTGCCGGCGGGGTTGGGCTTCAGGGCTCGCTCCAGCAGGGGAAGGTCGCAGCCTCGGCTGGCGGCAAGCACTTTCACGCGGCCCAGATCGTTCACATCCACCACGGCCACCCCATGGCCCAGGGATGCGGCCAGTTGCTCCACCACCTGTTGGCTGTCCTTGGGGCCAAGAACGATGGTTTGGTCGTAGGGGGGCGTGGACCCGGTGACATCGTCGATCAGGCGAGCCTGCTCACCGGCCAGGCGATAGAAGCCTCCAGGGCTGCCCACCAGTTTCAGCAGGCTGCCCAGCAGCCAGGCCATCAGCACCCGAGCTGGGCCCACCAGGTCGATCAGGCTCTGCAGACCGCAAGCGGTGGCCAGGGAGCTGGTGGGGTGAAACACGCGGCAGAGTTGGCGTGCCAGCCCCGACACCCGCAGCTGGGAGGGGTGGTGATAGCGCCCCTGGATCACCGCCAGCGGGCTTTCAGCAATGGTGAGGATGTCACCGCGTTGCAGATGCGGTAAGGCGTAACGGCGCAACACCGTTTCCACATCATCCAGAACACCCAGCAGATGGGTGGGCACCGCCAGCACCTGGCTGTTGTCCCCCTGGCGCCAGTTGGCCTTGGCCGGTTCGATCGGCTCGGGCTGGCGCAGGGGCACCAGAAAACCCTGGCGGCGCAGCTGCCGACCGAAGGGGCCGTAATTCCACCAGTGCACATCCACCCAGAGGGTGTCGAGCAGCGCGTCGAGGTTCAAACCCTGCAGGCGAATGCTCACCTTCGCTCTGGTGCGTTTGTGACCTTTGACGATGTAGGCGAACCAGTAGCCATCGGCGCGGCTGGTTTCATCTGGATGCAGCGGATCAATCCGGCTGCTGATCGCCACACCGCTGAGGTCGCCCTTGCCCAGCAGGGTGGGAACCACAGTGAGTTCGGGGACGAACACCTCCATGCGCCCGTGGGGGTTGCTGATCTCCAACTCCCCCTGCACCAGCCAGTGGCCGTTGTGTTGCTCCACGCTCCAGCCCTGGGGCTGCAGCCGCAGCGGAGAACTCGGCCGCAGCCGATGGCGCAGTTCCAGCCAGAGCAGCACTAGGCCCAGCACCAGCAGGGTTACCAGGGCGATGGCCAGCAGCGACATCAAAGGGGACAGCATCCGTTCAGCAGCAGTGGCCTCCGCCGGAGGGTACCTGCGCTGGCCACGGGCAGCTTTCCCTAAGCATTGCTTCGGGGCAGGTTGATGCGGCGTTCCTAGCTTGAAAGCACCCGCGTTGCGCCGTCGGAGCCATGGTTCACCAGAGCGTTTCCACTTTTGTTGGCAAGGTGAAGAGCGATGACTCGCTCAAGCAGCGGTTGCAGTCGGCCGATCTGGCGGAGCTGTTGGCGATCGCCCATGAGCATGATCTGCATCTCGGGGAAGCCAAGGCGCTCTACGAGAACGCCAAGCAGGCGCTGGAACTCTGGGGGGTGGGCCACAGCGATGCAGCGGCCCAGGCCCCCAGCCCAGCAGTGGGTTCCTTGCTGCAGGCGGCCCAGGCCAATCCAGAGCTGCAGCAGAAGCTGGCAGGGGCCAACCTCGAGCAGCTGCTGGAGCTGGCCCATCACCACAGCATTGATCTGGGCCACGCCAAGGATCTCTATGCCAAGGCGCGTGAATCCGTGGAGATCTGGTGAGCGCTGGATTCAGCTGCCGTAACCGCTGTTGATCTCGTTGAAGCTGGTGCTGCGCCGTTCGCTGTTGCTGATGCTCAGGCCGGTGGCTTTGCTGAGGGCTGCTTCGATTTCAGTTGGATCCATGCGCCCATCGACATCCAGCAACACCTCGCCTTCGCTGTTTAGCACCAGCAGCTGGGGCACGGTGCCGCGCCAGTAGTGGGACGGATCACCAGTTGCAGCGTTGGGATCCACCCGATAGGGATCGCTGGGCAGCGCGATCAGCTCCACCACCTTGCCCCAGCGGCCTGAGAGATCGGAGAGCAGGGGGGCGAACTCCTTGCTGGCGGCGCTGTCATCGAGGAAGAACGCCAACAACACGGGGCGCTCGGCCGCCAGTGCATCAGCCAGGCTCACGCTCGGTGGCACCAAGGCGCCATCACCGGCGTAGAGGGCAAAGATGTTTCCGTCGTAGCTGTTGGTGTCGCGGGCTGCCTGGGCCGGTGCCGGGAGGGCAAGCACCAGGGTGAGCAGGGCGGCGAACAGGGCCTGGAGGGGTCTCAACGGCGTTGGGGCACGGAGTCGGCATTCTGCAGGCCACGCCCCAATCCCTGAAGCACCCCCCGGCCGATCAGCCCGATCGCCCGGCCCAGCACCCGCGTGAGCAGCAGCACCATCAGCGAACCCACCCGGTTGATCAGCAGTTCCACCTGGGGTGCCAGGGCATCGCGGGTTTCCAGCAACAGGGTGATCGCCTGCTGCCACCAGCTCAGCTGCTGCAGTTCCTTGTCGCGCAGGTCACGCACGGTGGTGAGCTGCAAGGCGCCATTGCCGATGTCGTAGAGCAAGCGGCGGCTTTCGTAAATCGCCAGGGGGCGTTCGAAAAGCATCTGCCAGCGGTCGTGGGCATTGATGCGGTTGCGCTGGCGATCCAACTGGCGGGTGGAGAGCAGATCGGGCACCAGCAGGGAACGGCGCAGTTCCGGCCAGCCGCTGCAGTTGTTCACCAGCTGCCTGGCAATCAGCTCAGCGTTGCGCACCAGCCAATTGCTCATCAGCTGTTGCAGGTGCAGCAGTGCCGCCGGTTCATCAGCCGCCTGCAGGGCGCCATCAATCAACAGAGGCCGTCCCTGCACCAGGGCCAGCAGGCTGGGCAGCAGATCAGCCAGCTCTGGATCCTCGGCGTTCAGATCACTGGTTTCGATCAGGGCCTCAGCAAGCCGCACCAGGGAGCCATCACGGGGGAGCTCGGTGTAAGCACCCACCAGCTGCTGCAGGGCTCGCTGGCGCAACAGGGGTTGCTGGCCCTGCCACAACAGAGCGGCGGCATCACTGCCTTCATTGCAAAGCTGATCGCGCAGTCCATCACAGAGCAGGTGGAACTCCTGCAGCAGCGCTTCAAACAGCTGGCGGCGGCGGGTGGGATTCAGGGCTTCGAGGGCCAGCAGCGGGCTGCCCAGTTCCACCTCATCCAGCACCCCCACCGCCTGGGCCAAGCGCCCTTCCACGGTGTTGAGCACCGTGAGGCCACGGCGATCAGCGAGCACGATGCTGAGCGATTCGTTCTGCACCAGCGGAGCGGCCGGTTCGGCCGGTGCGGCTGAGGCAGCGCTGTTGCGTTCAGGCAGGGGGTGACCCCAGATCACGCCCAGCAGCTCGCGGGCCATGGTCAGCTCGCGCAAGCGGCCGCGCACAAGCATCGATTGCAACCCTCGCCCGCCATGGGTTTGCAACCACTGTTCGAGTTGGAGCTGTTCCCGTTCGATCTGCTCCAGGCCAGTGCTGAACAGCCATTGCCCCAAGCCCTGACGTTTGGCGGATGGCGCTGGCTCAGGGGCCTGTTGCTGTTGCAGTTGCACCACCCGGCCACCACTGGCGAGCACTTCCATGGCGGCTTGGATGTCCCCCACTGAGGGTTGATCCAGCAGCCCCTCGGCAGGCAGTTGCAACAACCACTGGCGCGGGTAGCGATGGTTGCTGGGCAGCACCAGCAACAGCGGTGAACCGGCCAGTTGCCGCTGCAGCAGCTGCAGCTCATGGCTGAGGTTGGCGGGCTCAATCAGTTGATCCAGCAGCCAGCAGCAGAGGTCGCAGCTCAGCTCAGCAGCTGGCCGGCTCGGGTGCACCTCCACCCGCCAGGGGCGCTGCGGCTCGCTCAGATAGGCATCGAGGCTTTCTGCAGCCCAGCCAGAGCCAATCAGCAGGACCCGTTGAGGTTTGGTCATGGCTTCGGCAGTGGCCGCCCCTGCAGGTTGAGGCTGTAGCTCTCGATCCGATAACCGGTTTGGGCTTCGATGGCGGTGATCAGCTGCTCCGGCAGGGTGATGTCGAGATCACGGATGCTGCCGCTTTCCAGACAGGTGAGATGGCTGTGGGGATCGGCCCGATGGCCGTAGAGGCGACCCTGCGCCTTCTCAAGGCACTCGATCACCCCGTGGCTGTGGAGTGATTCGAGGTTTTGATAGACCGATGTGTGGCCAATTCGGCGGCCATCGGCATTGAGCCGTTCGTAGATGTCACGGGCGCTGAGATGGTCGCCGCTGCGCCACAACATCTCCAGCACCAGTCGCCGCTGGCGGCTCAACCGCAGCCCCTGGCAGCGGCAAAGGCGGTAGGCCTCATTGAGGCCGGCCTGAGGATCGACCGGCTCTATAGCAGCTGAAGGCGCTTGCATGCCTTCATCTTATGGAGTCAGCAAGGGGGGGTAGCCGATGCCGTTGTCGGGGCATCCTGCAGGCGCCCAGGACCCACCGCTTCCAGCGCTTCCTTGAGATCCACCGTGCCGTCGTAGAGCGCGCGCCCCACAATCACGCCACTGACTCCGAGGGGTTCCAGGGGCAGCAGGCTGAGCAGGTCGCTGACGGTGCCAATGCCGCCGGAGGCGATCACCGGGGTGCTGCTGGCGCTGGCCATGGCGCGCAGGGCCTCCAGGTTTGGCCCGGCCAAGGTGCCGTCGGTGGCGATGTCGGTGCTCACGATGGCGGCCAGACCAAGCCCTTCAAAGCGTTTGGCCAGGCTGGTGGCGTCGGTGTCGGTGTCGGTGATCCAACCGCGGGTGGCCACCTTGCCGTTGCGGGCATCAATACCCACCACGATGCGGTTGGGGTGGCGGGCTGCCAGCTGCTCCACCAGTTCGGGTTTCTCCAGGGCCACGGTGCCGAGAATCACCCGATCGAGCCCAAAGCTCAGCAGTTCCTCCGCCCGCTCCAGGCTGCGCACCCCGCCACCGAGTTGCACCGGGATCGAGAGGACGCTGGTGATGGCTTTCACCGCGGCATCGTTGCTGGGTTCCCCACTGCGGGCACCATCGAGATCCACCAGGTGCAGCCGCTCGGCCCCCAGTTGCTGCCAGTGCAGGGCCTGGGCCACCGGGTCATCACTGAAGCGGGTGACCTGGTCGTAATCGCCCTGGTGCAGCCTGACGCAGGAGCCTTGCAGCAGGTCGATGGCGGGAATGATCTGCATCGGGCAGCGATCGCTGCTGCCATCTTCACCAACCGCCTTCCACGCAGAATGCTGCCGCAGCTGAGCCGTGCTCGATGGACATCCTGATGATGGGTGGCACCCGCTTTGTGGGGCGGCCGCTGGTGGGCCATTTCCTGCGGGCCGGTCACAGCGTGACCCTCTTCACCCGCGGCAAGCAGCCCCTGCCTGAGGGGGTGGAGCACATCAAGGGGGATCGCTCAGACGCCGAGGGCCTGGCAGCGCTGCAGGGGCGCAGCTTCGATGTGATTGTCGACAGCTCTGGCCGCACCAAGGCCGACACCCAGGCGGTGGTGGCAGCCACCGGTGCACCGCGCCACCGCCTTGTGTACGTGAGCTCCGCCGGGGTGTACGCCGATAACCCGCGCTTGCCCCTCGATGAGGACGCCCCCACCGATCCGGCCAGCCGCCATGCCGGTAAGGCTGAAACCGAGGCCTGGTTGCGGGCAGAGGGCATTGCCTTCACCAGCTTCCGCCCCACCTACATCTACGGGCCGGGCAACTACAACCCCGTGGAGAACTGGTTCTTTGACCGCATCGTCCATGGACGGCCGGTGCCGATCCCCGGTGATGGCAGCACCATCACCCAGTTGGGCCATGTGGAGGACCTGGCCACGGCCATGGCCCGTTGCATCGAGGTGGATGCAGCCGCCAACCGCATTTACAACTGCACTGACACCAAGGGGGTGACCTTCCGCGGTTTGGTGGAGGCCGCGGCTCGTGCCTGCGGCAAGGATCCAGCCGAGGTGGAGTTGCGCAGCTTTGATCCCACCGGCCTGGATCCCAAGGCGCGCAAGGCCTTCCCCTTGCGCCTGAGCCATTTCCTCACCTCAGTGGAGCGCCTGCAACGGGAATTGGCCTGGAGCCCGGCATTTGATCTCGATGCTGGTCTGCGCGACAGCTTCAGCAAGGACCACAGCCAGCGGGCTGCCAGCGAGCCCGATTTCAGCCGCGACGACAGCCTGTTTCAGCGCTGACGCAGGTAGCCCAGGGCAGACCAAAGGGCCAGCAGCAGCGAGGGCCAGAACAGCCACCAGCCCAGGGGTTGCAGCCCAGCCGCCCCTGGCCACAGCGGCGGCCACAGCATCAGCAGTAGGGCGAGGAATTGCAGGCTGGTTTTTGCTTTGGCACTGAGCGATGCCGGCCCGCCACTGCTGAGGCCTGTGCGCCACCCGGTGACGGCCAGTTCACGGGCCAGCAGCAGCCAGATGGCCCACAGCGGCAGCACACCATTGGCTCCGAGCCACAGCAGCGGTGCGCTGATCAGGATCTTGTCGGTGAGGGGATCAAGCCGCGCCCCCCAGCTGCTGCCGCCACCGGCTTTGCGGGCAAGCCAGCCATCGGCGCCGTCGCTGAGGCCACCCAGCAGCAGCAGCCACCAGGCCACGGAGGTCTGATTCCACTGCAGGGCCAGCAGCAGGGGTAATCCCAGGGCGCCACGACCCAGTGTGAGTGCATCAGCGAGTTGCCGTAGTCGTCGTGCCGTCATGGGCGCAGCAGAATGCAAGCAGCAGGGATCAGCCCATGGTGGTGCAGCGCTCGGTGGCCGATGTCATGACGGCACCTGTGATCAGTGTCAATCCTGAAACGCCGCTGCAGCAGGCGGTGCAGCTGATGAGCGATCACCACATCTCAGGGTTGCCGGTGCTCGATGCCAAAGGGCATCTGGTGGGGGAGCTCAGCGAACAACAGCTGATGGCACGGGAAACCGGCTTTGAGGCCGGCCCTTACGTGATGTTGCTCGACAGCGTGATCTATTTGAAGAACCCGCTGCAGTGGGACAAGGAGGTGCACCAGGTGCTGGGGAACAGCGTTGGTGAGCTGATGAGCCATGACCAGCACAGCTGCAGCTCTGATTTGGCGTTGCCCGCAGCAGCGCGATTGCTGCAGGACCGCCGCACCCAGCGCCTGTTTGTGCTCGATGGCGACAAACAGCTGGTGGGGGTGCTCACCCGCGGTGATGTGGTGAGGGCCCTGGCGGCCGCCGGCGCTTAACGCAGGAAGGGCAGCTCGTCGGGCTCGTTCCAGTTGGCGGCAGGCGGTGGACTGGCCGGGGGCAACAGCGGCGGCTCGGGCACCCGCAGACTGCCTCTGCCAACGCTGATTGAGAGGTCAGGGTCGTACACCGGAACCAGCAGGCCGCCGCCATCCATGGCCGGTTCGAGCCTTTCGTCAAACGTTTCGGGCTCCGGCAGATCCGGCGGCAATGGTGCCGGTGCCACCGGGCGCACGGAGGTGTCGCCTTGATCCAGCAGTGAGGGCGCCGAGGGGCCGGGGGAGGCGCTCAGCGCAGCTGTGGGATCGGCCGTGATCGGTGGTTCCCGCAGCGGCGCACCACTGGATGGGCGCGTGGGGGATGGTCCCTGGGTTGGACTCCAGATCAGGCGGGCCAGGGGCACCACCCCCTGCTCCATCAAGCGGTTGAGGCCTGCCAGGGCGCGATCCGCCACCTTGCCGCTGAACTTGACCCCGCAATCAATGGGATTGCTGCACAGTTGCTGGTCCCTCAGGGGATTGAGGTTGGCCATCAGCGACCCCTGCAGGTTGTAGGGCCGCCGTTCCAGCTTGAGCATGTAGGGCACATGCACAAAGCTGGTGGCACCACCACTGATCCAGTTCGCATCTTCTTCGGTGAACCCCTTGGTGCCGGGGATGATGAAGCGGCTCTTGGAGGCGTGGTCAGGCATGTAAGCCGCCACCAACCCACGGGCACGGGCCAGCTCCTTGGTTTGCTCGAGGGTGAGCCCATCGCGGCTCATGAACACCTCAAGGCGGCCATCGCTGCGCAGGCCCATCACCATGCGGATGCGTGGCAGGTAGTAGCGGATGCGCTGCCCCATGCTCACCGAATACGCGCCTTTGTACCCACTTGGGGTGGCTTCAAGGTCGTTGTAGAGGGCGTGGAGACCGCCGATGAAGGTGTCGTAGCGGCGGGAGCGTTCGGGAGTGAGTTCGCCGTAGCTGAACTCCACCGTGCCATCGCGGGTGATGCCGATGAAGGCCCGTTGCTGGGAAGCCGCCCGATTGCGGCCCCGCCAGATTTCATTGCCGATCTTGATGTCCCCCAGCGGCACGGTCACTTCGTTGCCGTCGCCCTCGTTGTGGCGTTCGTACATCGGACCGCTGACAAAGGCCAGGCCGCTGCTGTCAGCGAAGGCATCCTGCTCCCGGTCCCACCCTTCGAACAGGTCAAAGCGCACCTTGCGGGGGTCGAAATCGAGGGCGTAAACCTCCTGATCGGGTAAGTAGCGGAAGGTTTCGCTGGTCACCGGCAGCTGCTCGGCACTGATGGTTGGATCAGCGCTCGGCAGCTCTCGTTTGGGTTTGTTGGGGGCGATGGCCAGCAAAAAGGTGATGCCGGCCAGGGGCAACCCCAGGGCACTCCAGGCCAGCCAGCGCATTGGAGTGCTGCGACGAGGCTTGGGCTTGTTGGCTTTGCGCTGCCCAGAAGCGGGGTCTAGAGGCGTTTTGCCGCCGCGGGACGGCGCCTGCCGCGACGTGCGCCGCTGGCTGGAAGTCGCAGGGACTTCGGCAAGGCCAGCACTGTTCCGTCCACGACGACCCATTGCTCCGAAGTCCGCTCTGCAGGATGGCCGCCAGTCAAACAACCGAACGCTGGTAGAACCAGCCTCGGGATTGACTCAACGTATGAGAAGCAAGCTAGCCGCAATCGATCGCTCGCCTGTCTCAGGATGGACACAGGATGCAAGTGTCCGCACACGTTGAGCAGCCCCGCCGGGGGTGGTTCCGGTTCATGGCTGAGCCAGAGACCATGGCGCTGCTGCGATGGCAGCCCATGCAGTGGTCCCAGGCGACTGCCGCGGTCATGGTTGCCCTCCACCCAGCTCACGCTGCAGGGCAGCCGTTGCAGCAGCGCTTCCATCCGTTGATGCAATTCGGTCGCCACGCTGCGGGGGTGGTGAATCAGATCCCCCAGGATCAGCAGCTCCTGGGGCTGATGGCGCTGCACCAGCTGTTCGATCCGCTCCAGGTTGGCGGCATCCCCATCACTGGGTAGGGGGATGCCATGGCGTTGCAGGTGCTCGGCTTTGCCCAGGTGAACATCGGCAATCAGCAGCAGCCCCTCCTGTTTCAGCCAGAGCGCCCGCTCCGGCAGAAACTGCAGCTCGCAGCCTTGCCAGCGCAATCCCGTGCTGCGCCCATTGCCTTCGCTCATCGCCGCCCCGTGTGCAAACCGATCATGCGGGCCACAAACACCACCAGGAAGAGTTGGCTGAACAGCCCTTGGAAATAAAAGATCGCCTGGGCGGTGATCCCATTGAGAGGAATCTGGCTTCCAGCTGTGGTGGTGCCGCCGATGCTGAGCAGCATCAGTTGGGAGTGGTGGGGCAAGCCCGGCTTGAGCCCGTAGGCGCTGAAATCAAGTAAGTGATTGAGGCTATGCAGTTCGAACCCCAAGACCGTGAGGGCGGCGTAGATGATCACTGCCGCGAACAGCACATCGTTGTGCACATCACGGGCGCGCCAGATGTTGCTCACCAGGCGCCACATCACTACAGCTGTGACGACAGCAACGGCGCCGTAAAAACAGGCGGTGATTTGGGGGTAGCGATGGCTGAGCTGGGGCCAGAAGCTCAGGATCGCCCACAACACCGACAGCACGGCGAATACCCGGCTGTAGATCACCAGGAGGTGTTGTTGCTCCCCTGCAAGGCGTAGTCCCAGCAGGCGGTTGAAGAACTGCAG
>JAYKHZ010000028.1:0-3028 GCA_035286165.1 Synechococcus sp. | reverse complement strand
GCAGCGAGCGGGGCGTCTGGAGCATCACGGTGGTCAATCGCGATGGCTACGTGCTGGGCGATATCAACGGGGCCGTGCCGCGAATTCCGGCATCCAACCAAAAGCTGGTGAGCACCGCCATCGCCATCGATCGCCTGGGCCCTGGACACACGATCAAAACAGAGCTTTGGCAGTTGCCCAATGGGGTGCTCAGGCTGCAGGGCAACGGCGATCCCACCCTTGGCTTCAGTGAGCTGCGGCGGTTCGCCAAGTTGGCGTCCGGCTCCGGCGGCAGCACTGGCGGCGCCACCAATCAGCCGGTGAAGCTGCAACTGGAGGAGGAGCCCGCAGCCCGTTGGTGGCCCCAGGGCTGGACCCAGCCGGATCGCGCCTACGCCTACGGGGCGCCGATCACCCGCTTGGCCATCACGTCGAACGCCGTGGATATGGCCGTGAGCAATCCGCCGGCCCGGCTGCAGCGCCTTTTGCGCCACGAAATCGGCCGCAACGGCCGCACCGTGCAACTCAGCACGGTGCCCGCCGGCACCCCGGAGCCCGAGGGCAGTGTGCTGCTCTCCAGTGAGACATCCAAGTCGATGCATCACCTGATGAGCCTGGCCAATGGTGAAAGCCATAACTTCACCGCTGAGGTGCTGCTGCGGGAGGGCACTGGCTCCTGGCAATTACCCCAGGCTCAGGCCTTGGCCATGCAATGGCTCAGGCGTGAGGGGATTCCGATGCAAGGGGTACGGGTGGCGGATGGCTCTGGCCTCGACCGCGCCAACCGGCTCACCAGCCGCTCCCTCACGGCTTTGATGCTGCGCATGGCCCAGCATCCCTACGCCAAGAACTACTACGGAAGCATGGCTGTGGTGGGGGAGCGGGGCACGCTGCGCTACTACTTCCCGGGCTCTTCGCTCAAGGGGCGTTTCAGCGGCAAAACCGGCACCATCAGTGGCGTTAAGTCCGTGAGCGGGCGGTTGCTCACCAAGAACGGACCGCTCTACGTGAGCATGATTTCCAATGGCTCCTGGGGACCTGTCGGGGTGATGCGCCAGGTCCTGGAAGCCAGCGACCAACTCAGCGCTTGCCAACCGCTGCCGCTTTGAGGCGGCTCACGGTGCTGCGGCGTGCACGGCCGCTGGCGGCCGGTTTCTCCTCTGCGCTGGCCGCTGGCGTAGTGAGTTCCACATCGGTGGTCTGAAGGCGCACCAGTTCGCGGCGACCACCGATCACCACCTTGGCCAGCTCCTGCAAACGGGTGTCGAGCTCACCGAGCACCTGCTCGGCATAGCGGTTGGCCCCCTGCTGCACGCTGGCAGCCTCCTGACGGGAACGCTGCAACAACTGCTCCGCCTGTTGCTGGGTGCTCTGACGGAAGCTCAGGGCTTCCTGGCGCACCCGCTCGGCTTCCACCTGGGTTTCCTGCTGCAAGCGGGCGGATTCCTGGCGGATCTGCTCCAGCTCCTTGAGGCACTGCTGGCGGTTGCGCTCATGGGCTTCAGCGTGGCTGCGCTTCAGCTGCTGGTGCTCCTGATCGAGTTGTTGGAAGCGGTTGGCCGCTTCCTGTTCCAGCGTCTGACGCCGCTGGGCCAACTGCTGTTCCATCTGAGCGATGGTGGCCTGGTGCTCCTGCTCCACCGTGGCGGCCTGGCGGCGAGCCTGCTGCAGGAGCTGCTCCCCCTGCTGGCGGGCTTGCAGCTGCAGCTCAGCCGCCTGGCGCTCGGCTTCCTGGCGGATGCTGGAGCTGCTGATCAACGATTCCCGCTCGCGCATGGCCTGCGCCTTGATGTCCTCAGCCTGCTGGCGGGCCTGATTCAGAAACGATTCGCGCTGGCGTAAGAGCTCAACCGCCCGCTCCACCTCCGCCGGCAGCGCCTGGCGTACGGCATCGAGAATCTCAACCGCATCCTGCTCATTGACCAAGCGCCCACCAGAGAACGGCACACGGGTGCCCTCGAGGACGATTTCCTCGAGCTGGTCGAGTTGGTCGAGTACCTCAAAGCGCGCCTTGGCCATCGGAACCTCGGTTATTCAATGAGCCGATTAAACAACCCGCGGAGATCGCTCGCCACCGCAGCCGGCACCATGTGCTGCACATCCCCGCCGAAGCGGGCCACCTCCTTGACCACGCTGCTGCTGAGAAAGCTGTGGTTCACAGCCGTGGCCATGAACAGGGTGTCCACTGCGCTGGAGAGGCTGGCGTTGGTGTGGGCGAGCTGCAGTTCAAATTCAAAATCGCTCAGGGCCCTCAGGCCGCGCAGGATCACGCGCGCCTGCTCCTGCAGGGCAAAGTTCACCGTGAGGCCCTCAAAGCTGGTGACCCGCACCTGGGGCAGATGGGCCGTGGCCTGGCTCAGTTGATCCAGGCGCTGCTCCAAGGGAAAAGTGGGTTGCTTGTTGGGGTTGCGCAACACCGCCACGATCACTTCATCAAACAGACCACTGGCCCGCTGGATCAGATCGAGATGGCCAAAGGTGACCGGATCAAAACTGCCTGGGTAAAGCGCGCGCATGGGTCACCGCTGCAGGCTCCCTAGAGTGACGCAACGCAGCATTCGCGAGAGAGAGACAGGCGATTGGGCACCGTGAAACAACCGCTGGTGCTGGATCCACCGCGGCTGGAAGGGCTTCTGCGGGCATTGCCCACCGAACCGGGCTGCTACCTGATGCGCGACGCCGACGACCGCATCCTCTACATCGGCAAATCGAAGAAATTGCGCTCCCGGGTGCGCAGCTACTTCAGGGACGGCCAACAGATCAGCCCGCGCATCCGCCTGATGGTGCGTCAGGTGGTGGAGATCGAATTCATCGTCACCGACAGCGAAGCCGAAGCGCTGGCACTGGAATCGAATCTGATCAAGAACCACCAGCCGCACTTCAATGTGCTGCTCAAGGACGACAAGAAATACCCCTATCTCTGCATCACCTGGAGTGAAGCCTACCCGCGCATCTTCATCACGCGGCGTCGCCGCTTCCGCTCACCGCTCGATCGCTTCTACGGCCCCTATGTCGACGTGGGTCTGCTGCGGCGCACCCTCGCTCTGGT
>JAYKHZ010000027.1:0-17603 GCA_035286165.1 Synechococcus sp. | reverse complement strand
CGGGCCTTGTAGAAGGTGAAGATCATGCCGCCGCCCACGAGGATCTTGTCGCACTTGTCGAGCAGGGCCTCGAGCACGCCGATCTTGGAGCTCACCTTGGAACCGCCAACGATGGCGGCCAGAGGACGCTTGGGAGCATCAATGGCGCCCTGCAGGTACTGCAGCTCCTTCTCCATCAGGAAGCCACCAACGGAAGGCTTCAGATACTTGGTCACGCCCTCGGTGGAGGCGTGGGCACGGTGAGCAGCGCCGAAGGCGTCGTTCACATACACATCAGCCAGGCCGGCCAGCTTTTCAGCGAAAGAAGGATCGTTCTTCTCTTCCTCAGCGAAGAAACGCACGTTCTCCAGCAGCACCACGTCGCCATTGGCCATGGCAGCCACCTTGGCTTCTGCGTCAGCGCCGATGCAGCTCTCGGTTTTCACCACGGGCTTGCCCAGCAGCTCGCTGAGGCGAGCTGCCACGGGGGTCAAGCGCATGGCCTCGTTCACCTGCCCCTTGGGACGGCCGAAGTGAGCGGAGAGGATCACCTTGGCGCCCTTGCCGATCAGATCATTGATGGTGGGCAGGGCCGCACGGATGCGGGTGTCGTCGGTGATCGCCCCGGCATCATTGAGGGGAACATTGAAATCAACCCGCACCAGCACGCGTTTGCCACTGAGATCGGCACCGGTGAGGGTGGCCAGGGAACGCTTCGCCATAGGGCTGATGGGGAATGGGGCACGCGAGGTTAACCCCTCTGACCTTGATCAGTCGCGCTGGGGAGCTAGGAAAGGGGAGTGCTTTTGGCTACAGCCGTGTTCCGCACCGTTCTGTTTCCTCTCGACCAGAGCCGCGCGGCGCTGGACACCATCAGCACGGTGCTGCAACTCGTTCAGCAGCACGGCAGCCAATTGCTGCTGCTCTCAGTGGTGGACAGCGAATCCAGCGCCATGGCGGATGCTGAGGCGGTGGCCCAGTTGTTGCAGAAGGCAAAGGACACCTTCAGCCAGGCAGGTGTGAACTGCGAGGTGATCGAGCGGGAGGGCAAACCAGCGTTCGTGATCGGCGATGTGGCCGATGAAACCGAAGCAGACCTGATCGTGATGGGCACCCGCGGGGTGAACCTCGAAGGCGCCCAAACCAGCACCGCCGCCCGCGTGATCCAGCTGGCCCCCTGCCCTGTGCTGGTGGTGCCGTGAGTTCTCCTGCCATTCAGTGGTATCCAGGCCACATCGCCAAAGCGGAGCAACAGCTCACGCAACACCTGAGCAAGGTGGATCTGGTGATCGAAGTGCGCGATGCACGCATCCCCATGGCCACGGGCCACCCGCATCTGCAGCGCTGGATCAAGGGCAAACAGCATTTGTTGGTGATCAACCGGCGCGACATGGTCACCAGCGCCGCCCGTGATGCCTGGGACAGCTGGTTCCGCAACCAAGGGCAAACCCCCTGGTGGTGTGATGCCAAGGCTGGCACCGGGGTCAAACAGGTGCAGCAGGCTGCGATCCGCGCCGGGGAGCAGCTCAATGAACGGCGACGGTCCCGCGGGATGCGCCCCAGGCCGGTGCGGGCCCTCACCCTGGGCTTCCCCAATGTGGGCAAATCAGCCCTGATCAATCGCCTGGTGCGCCAAAAGGTGGTGGACAGCGCCCGCCGGGCCGGCGTGACGCGCACCCTGCGCTGGGTGCGCCTGGGTCAGAGTCTTGATCTGCTCGATGCCCCTGGGGTGCTGCCCCCGCGGCTTGATGATCAACAGGCTGCCCTGCACCTGGCCCTCTGCGATGACATCGGTCAGGCGGCCTATGACGGCGAAAGCGTGGCACTCGCCTTCCTCGCCATGCTGCAGACACTGGCCAACCACAGCAGTGCAGGGGTTGGCCCTGGCTTGCTGCAGGAGCGCTATGGCATCAGCTGCGATGGCGAAGCCGCCGATCCCATCCATTGGTTGACGGCTGCGGCGGCCCGCCACACCTCCGGCCAGAGCGACCGCATGGCCCAGCGACTGCTCGATGACTTCCGCCGCTCGGTGCTCGGGCCGATTGCCCTGGAACTGCCATGAGCAGCCCCGAGCTGACCCCAGGGTTTGGCGAGGGGGAGGGGGAGCTGCTCACGCTGCACTACCCCAAACCACTGCCGATGCGGCTTGATCGCTGGCTCGTGAGCCAGCGGCCTGAGCAGAGCCGCGCCCGCATTCAGAAATTCATTGATGCCGGCTACGTGCGGGTGAACGGCATCACCGGCAAGGCCAAAACACCACTGCGCCATGGCGATGCCATCGAGCTGTGGATGCCACCACCCGAACCGCTGCCCTACCTGCAGCCCGAGGCGATGGAGCTCGATGTGCTGTTTGAAGACGAGCACCTGATCGTGATCAACAAGCCAGCCGGCCTCACGGTGCACCCCGCCCCCGGCAACAAGAACGGCACATTGGTGAATGGCCTTCTGCATCACTGCCCCGACCTACCCGGCATCAGCGGCAAGTTGCGCCCAGGGATCGTGCACCGGCTCGATAAAGACACCACCGGCTGCATTGTGATTGCCAAAAGCCAGCAAGCCCTGGTGGACCTGCAGGTGCAGATCCAGAAACGGGTGGCGTCGCGCGAATACCTGGCCGTGGTGCACGGCGTTCCCAAAGGGGAGCAGGGCACGATCGTGGGGGCCATCGGTCGCCACCCAGCGGATCGCAAGAAATACGCCGTGGTGAGTGATGAGAACGGGCGCTACGCCTGCACCCACTGGACCCTGCTGGAACGGCTGGGGGATTACTCCTTGCTGCGCTTCAAGCTCGACACGGGCCGCACCCACCAGATCCGGGTGCACTGCGCCCACAGCGGCCACCCGGTGGTGGGTGATCCCACCTACAGCCGCTGCCGCAAACTGCCGCTGGAGCTTCCAGGACAAGCCCTGCATGCGGTGCAGCTGGGGCTCAATCACCCGATCACGCGCGAGCGTCTGGTGTTTGAGGCCCCACCCCCGCCGGTGCTGCAAAAACTGCTGGAGCTGCTGCGGCTGCGCAAGGGCTAGAGCAGGGTGATTCCGCTGCCATCAGCCAGCAGGGCATCGGCACTGAGGTCCCCGACCTGGGCCAGGTCGGTGCCCGCTAAGGCGTTGAAACCCACGGTTCGCGACTCACCCGCTCCGATCGACTGCCCCCAATCGGCACCGGTGAGTTGATAGCGATACAAACCTCCTGCCAACTCCTCGGTGACCACGTCCAGACCCCAGGCTTCGCCATAGAACCGGTGGGCACTGGTGAAGCTCAAGGCCCAATCATCCAAGGCCTGGGAGCTCTGGTTGGTCAGCGTGAGTGAAGCGGTCAAGCCACCCCACCAGAGATCACCGCTGACCTCCACATCCAGCGGAGAACCCACGATGGGATCGGTCTCAACCAACGTGTTGTCAGGGGGCAGCGGCTCAAGGGAGGGCAAGGGGTCCGGTTCAGACCTTGCAAACGAGCCAGTGGCCAAATCCTCGAGGTTCTGACTCAACGGATCACCCAGCGCCACGATGGCTTGGTAATAGTTGATCACCGTTTGATCCGAGACATCCAGAGCCGGCCATTGAGGCCAATCAAAGGTGTCATTCATGAATGGCTGACTCTGATCCCAACCCAGCACTGTCAGGTGGTTGATGTCATGGGCAATCGCCACACCCTCAACATCCAAAAACCCGTGGGTGCGCCCATGCATCCAGCCCCCGTAATGGGGCTCCATCTTCAAGGTGTTAATGAACGACTCCTGCAAGCCATTCTGTTGGATGTAATCAGCAAATCCGTCGTGACCAAACTCACGGACCATCGCCATCACATCGCTCTCTGAGCCAAGCCGGGCCGTGCGCTGACTATCAGCCAGGATCTGGGGCCGATAAGCCTCATCGGCAATCCAGCCCACCTTGGCCCCTTGCATCGCATACCAAAGCCCAACCCCTTTGGTGTCGTCACCCCAGGCCTGGGCATTGTTGGTCAAGCCCTGGGTAAAGGCCCATTCACCCACCGCCTCGAGCTCAATGGCCGCAAGCCCAGCAAAAGCACGCAAACCGTTGTAAGCCACCAGGGCTTCGGTGGTAATCGCTGTGCGCCCGCCCACCAACTCCTCATGCTCTGAGTTGTGGTTGGAGCCATGGAAGGAGCCCCAACTGGTGATAGCGATGTAATCACCGGAATGGGGAGCAGCAGCGACGCCGTCGTGATGATCCATGGCGCCTTGATCAGGCCCAGCCTCCACAACAACGGGCTGCGACTCAGGCTGAGCAACCCCCTCAAGGGAGGTCGATTCATCAGCCACCAACAGCTCCTGACTCAGGGATCCAGTGATACCCAGATCCACCCCTTGCTGACCGTTGAATCCAACCGTGACAGAACCGCCAGCAGGAATCGTTGCCCCCCAATCCGCCCCACTGAGGGTGTAACGAATCAGGCCATTCTCCAGAGGCTCAGCCTGCAAGCTGGCGCCCCAGGGAGCTGAATTCAATTGATGCGGACTATCAAAGCTATAACTCCAGCCACTGAGGGCAGATCCCGACGTGTTCGTGATCGTGATATCAGCTGTAAAACCACCCCACCAGATCTCCCCACCGACGGCCACACTGAACCCTGGTGTGATTAAAACCGCCATGCATTCACCGCACAGTTAGCAACACCAGCACCCTAAAAATGAGGTGTTGCCGAACAAACCCTTCAACCAAAGGGTTCAGCCTGAAGATTCACTGAGTATTGGCTGAGATCACTCGGGTTGCGGCAACCGCGGGCAAGCCGCCACCAACTCACGGGTGATGGCTGCCACAGGCTGACGCAACATCACATCACCGGGGCCTTCCTCCACGATGCGCCCCTGATTGAGCACAATCACCCGGTGGCAGAAGCCACTGGCCACCCCCAAATCGTGGGTGACAAACAAGATCCCCAGACCCAACTGTTGCTGCAGCTGGCGCAACAAGCGCAGCACCTCGGCTTGCACCTCAGCATCGAGCATGCTCACCGATTCATCGCACAGCAGCACCGCCGGACGCAGGATCAGGGCCCGGGCGATGGCCACCCGCTGTTGCTGACCACCGGAGAGCTGCCGCGGCAGGCGTCGCCCCAGGGCTGGATCCAGCCCCACGGCCTGCATCTGTTCCAACGCCTGGGCACGGGCGGCAGCCCCATCAGCCTGGCCATGGATCAGCAGCGGGTCGGCAATGGCGTCTTGCACGCTCATGGCCGGATTGAGGCATGCCAATGGGTCCTGAAACACCATCTGCAGCCGCTGCCGTGCCCGCCGCAGCTCCCGGCCCCGCAGTTGCAGCAGGTCCAGGCCCTGCAACAGCACTTGCCCCCCCCGCACCGGGTTGAGCCCCATCAAGGCACGGCAGAGGGTGCTCTTGCCGCAGCCTGAAGGACCCACCACCCCAAGGGTTTCACCCGCCTGCAGGCGCAGGCTGATGCCATCGACAGAGCGCAGCCACTGTTGCTGCCAGGGCAGCGATGGCAGGCGATGCCAGCAGCGGAGCTGATGCAGCTCAAGCACCACCGGTGCCGCTGGTGCCGCTGGCGTCTGCCCCCCTTCCCGTTGCCGCGCCGCAGCCACCAGGCGCTGGGACAGGGGCTGTTGCGGCTGGCAGAGCAGCTGCTGCGCCGGCCCCTGCTCCAGGAGGCGACCGTGCTGCATCACGGCCATGCGCTCACACCAGCGCCCGGCCATGGCCAGATCGTGGCTGATCAGCAACAGGGCACTGCCCGCCTCATCACAGAGAGCCTTGAGCTCGGCCATCACCTGGGCCGCCACGGCCACATCCAGGCTGGTGGTGGGCTCATCGGCAATCACCAACGGCGGACTCAGGGCCATGGCCAGGGCAATGGCCACCCGCTGACGCATGCCGCCGCTGAACTCATGGGGATAACTGCCGTAGCGCTGCGGCGCGATGCCCACCCGCTCGAGCAACTCCTGGGCCCGCCGGCGCCGCTGGCCCGAACCGCGCCCCGCCCCGTGGGCGGCCAGGGTGTCCCGCAGGTGCTCGCCAATGCTCAGCAAGGGGTTCAGGCGGGTCATGGGGTCTTGAAACACCAGACCCACCGCCTCCCCGCGCAGGCGATTGAGGGCCGATCGCCGCAGCCGGCGCGGATCCTTCCCCTGCAGGCTGAGCTGACCGCTGCTGCGGCTGCCAGGGGGCAGCAGCCCAAGCACGGCCCGCGCCACCGTGCTCTTGCCGCAGCCCGATGGCCCCACCAGGGCCAGGCTCTCGCCCCGGCCCAGGCTGAGATCCAAACCACAAAGGGTGGGGTCACCGCCACCCGGATACGCCACCACCAGCTGCTCCAGCTGCAGGATCGGGGCCTCAGCCATGGCCGACTGCTGACGTCTGTGCAAATTGTGCTCGCGCCTACATACGATGAACGCACTCAGACAGGGCCATGCTTGATGCCGCTGACCGAGTTGTGAGCGCTGCAAGCCAAGCGCAACCAGCGGCCACCGCCCCTGATGGACCTCGGCTGCGGCCGTCCATCTACAGCCCCGACGACTACGCCATCCCGCTGCCGGACTGGCTCAGAACCTGCATCGAGCATGTGCCCCCAGGAGCAGGCGAGACCTGCCCCACCGATCCGGAAGCCCTGCTGGTTTCCGCCTTTGACTTCGCTTATCAACTGCACCGCCGCCAGGTGCGGGCCACGGGGGAGCCCTACATCATTCATCCGGTGGCAGTGGCCGATCTGCTGCGGGACATCGGCGCCAGTGCCGCAGTCATCGCTGCAGGGTTTCTCCACGATGTGGTGGAAGACACCGACGTGACCCTGGATGAAATCCAGGCCCATTTCGGCGCTGAGGTGCGCCACCTGGTGGAAGGGGTCACCAAGCTGGGCGGCATTCATTTCACCAACCGCACCGAAGCCCAGGCGGAAAACCTGCGCAAGATGTTCTTGGCCATGGCCAGTGACATCCGTGTGGTGCTGGTGAAGCTGGCGGATCGCCTGCACAACATGCGCACGCTGGGGGCACTGCGGCTGGAAAAACAACAGCGGATCGCCGCCGAAACCCGCGACATCTATGCCCCATTGGCCAACCGCCTGGGCATCGGCCGCTTCAAGTGGGAGCTGGAGGATCTGGCCTTCAAGGTGCTTGAGCCGGAGGCTTACCGCACCGTGCAGCAGGAGGTCTCAAGCAAGCGCAGCGATCGGGAGGAACGCCTGGGGGTCACCGCCCAGCTGCTGCATGACCGCCTCAACGCCTCAGGGGTCATGGACTGCGAGGTGGCAGGGCGCCCCAAGCACCTCTATGGCATCTGGGACAAGATGCAGCGCCAGCAGAAAGCCTTCCACGAGATCTACGACGTGGCCGCGCTGCGCATCGTGACCCCCTCAGTGGAGGCCTGCTACCGGGCCCTGGCCGTGGTGCACGACACCTTCAGGCCGATTCCCGGACGCTTCAAGGACTACATCGGCCTGCCCAAGCCCAACGGTTATCAATCGCTGCACACGGCGGTGATCGGGCGCCATCGCCCGGTGGAGGTGCAGATCCGCACCGCGGAGATGCACGAAGTGGCCGAATACGGCATTGCGGCCCACTGGAAATACAAGGAGGGGGGCTCCCCCGCCGATGGCGATGAGATGGCCCGCTTCAACTGGCTCAGGCAGCTGGTGGATTGGCAGAAGGAAGAAGGCGGCCAGGACCACAACGACTACCTCAAGTCAATCAAGGAAGACCTCTTTGACGACGAGGTGTTTGTGTTCACCCCCAATGGCGATGTGATCGGCCTGCGCAAGGGCTCCACCGCCGTGGACTTTGCCTACCGAATTCACAGCGAGGTGGGCAACCACTGCCAGGGCGTGCGCATCAACGACCGCCTGAGCCCCCTGGCCACCCCCCTGCAGAACGGCGATTTCGTGCAGGTGATCACCGCCAAGAATGCCCACCCGAGCCTGGATTGGCTCAATTTCGTCGCCACCCCCACGGCCCGCGAGCGCATCCGCCAGTGGTACAAGCGCAGCCACCGCGAAGAGAACATCCTGCGGGGGCGCGATCTGCTGGAGCGGGAACTCGGTCGCGATGGCTTCGATGCCCTGCTCAACAGCGAGCCCATGGCCCAGGTGGCCAGTCGCTGCAATCTCCACAGCGTCGACGACCTGCTGGCATCGCTTGGATTCGGTGGGGTGACCCTGCACCAGGTGACCAATCGCCTGCGGGAGGAGATCCGCCTGCAGGAAGAGGCCGAGACCCCTGAACCCAGCGATGAAGAGCTGGCCCGCAGCTTCAGTGAGCAATCGCAGGCCAGCCGCGAAGCCGATCCCAGCGGCAGTCCGATCCTGGGGGTGGAGGGGCTGGAGTACCGGCTGGGCTGCTGCTGCGCCCCCCTGCCCGGCGAAGCGATCCTGGGCACAGTGGCCCTGGGCAACCACGGCATCACGATCCACCGCCAGGACTGCACCAACCTCACCCAGACCCCGGTGGAACGCCGACTGCCGGTGCGCTGGAACCCAGTGACCAGCGAACACCGCCGCCGCTATCCCGTGCAGCTGCGCATCGAGGTGCTCGACCGGGTGGGCATCCTCAAGGATGTGCTGACACGGCTGTCGGACAGCAGCATCAATGTGAGTGATGCCCGCGTGTTCACCGCCTGGGGCAAACCCGCCCGCATCGACCTCAAGATTGAACTGAGCAGCGCCGCTCAGCTGCAGGCCACCATGGCCCAGATCCGTTCGATGGCTGACGTGCTCGACCTGGCCCGCTGCGGCAACAGCTGAGCGTTACGGCCGCTCGTCAGGGAGCTGCGATCCACGCACACTGGAACGGCCCCAACCCACGCACCATGGCCAGCCCCGGCTTCATTCCCCGCGATCGCCTGCTGGCCATTGCCGGTGTGGTGGTGAACACGGTGGGGCTGGTGCTGGCGAGCGGGGCGATCCAGCACGAGGATCCGTTGCAGACGGCCAATGTGGTGCTGGCCATCGCCGCCTGGATCCCCACCGCCATCACCGGCCTGATCGCCAGCGTGGCCCTGCTCAAACGCCGGCGCTGGGGCATGGTGGTGGCGATTGTGGCCCTCAGCCTGCAACTGCTGACCCTGGTGCCCTATGGCATCGTTCGCTTGGCCCTGGTGAGCACGGACCGCGGGATTTGGAGCGTGGTCATCGGCTCGATTCTGGTGGAGGCGATCCTGCTGACTGTGTACTGGAGTCGCGCGCTGGGCCGCTACCACCGATGACGTTGCAACAGGGCAACGACACCATTGCCGCCGTTGCCACGGCGGTGGCGGCAGGCGCCGGCAGTGTGGCCATCGTGCGCGTCAGCGGTGAGCAGGCTGAAGCGATCGGCCGGCAGCTGTTCCGCCCCGCCGGCCGCCAGAGCTGGGAGAGCCATCGGGTGCTCTACGGCCATGTGGTGGATCCCAGCAGCGATGAGTTGATCGATGAGGTGCTGCTGCTCTTGATGCGGGCCCCGCGCAGCTTCACCCGTGAAACCGTGGTGGAGTTCCACGGCCATGGGGGCCTGGTGGCCGTGCAGCGGCTGCTGCAGCTGGTGCTCCAGGCCGGTGCCCGGCGAGCCCTGCCGGGGGAATTCAGTCAGCGGGCCTTCCTCAATGGCCGCCTGGATCTCACCCGCGCCGAAGCCATCAGCGAGCTGGTGAGTGCCCGCAGCCAACGGGCCGCCCAACTGGCCATCCAGGGGCTGGATGGGGGCCTGCAGGAGCGCATCGACACGCTGCGCCATGGGCTGCTCGATCAGCTGGCGGAGCTGGAGGCACGGGTGGATTTCGAGGAAAACCTGCCCCCGCTCGATGGCAACGCCGTGCTGCAGGTGCTGCAGCGCGTGCAGCAGCACCTGCAACAGCTGGTGTGCGACGGCGAGCGCGCCAGGCTGCTGCGCGATGGCGCCCGGGTGGCGATCGTGGGGCGCCCCAACGTGGGCAAGAGCAGCCTGCTCAATGCCCTCAGCCGCAGCGAACGGGCCATCGTGACCGATCTGCCTGGAACCACCCGGGATCTGCTCGACAGCGAACTGGTGCTGCAGGGGGTCCCCATCACCCTGCTCGACACCGCCGGCATCCGCCCCACCAGCGACCGGGTGGAACAACTGGGGATCAACCGCAGCCGCGCAGCCCTGGCCAGCGCCGATGCGGTGCTGCTGCTGCATGACCTCAGCGCCGGCTGGACTGATGAGGATGCAGACCTGCTGGCGGAAGTGCCCGATGGCATCCCCGTGCTGCAGGTGGGCAACAAACGCGATCTGGCCCCCGATGCAGTGCTGGCTGAAGGGGTGGTGGCCATCAGCGCCCAGGCGGGCCATGGGCTGGATCAGCTGGAACGGGAACTGCTGCGCTGCTGCGGCCACAGCGGCGAGGGGGGAAGCCTGCAGCTGGCCCTCAACCAACGTCAGTGCGATCTGGCCAATGCGGCAGCCACGGCGCTGGAGCGCAGCCAGGAGGCAGCCCAGCAGCAGTTGCCCTGGGATTTCTGGACCATCGATCTGCGTGAAGCGATCCGCTGCCTTGGCGAGATCACTGGCGCTGAGATCAGCGAAGCGGTGCTGGATCGGGTCTTCTCCCGCTTCTGCATCGGCAAGTGAACCCGTTGCGCTGCGCCCCCTGCTTCAGGGTGCGGGGGAGCGGCTCTCCCGGGGCAACACCCTGGCGATCAGAATCAGCAGGGTGATCACGGCATAGGCCGACGCCCAGGGCTGTCCGGTGCCCCAGCCCAGATGCAGCACGGTGTCGGAGGTGGAGAAGCGCCAGGCATTCAGGAGTCCGAACCAGGCCAAAACAGCTGCGGAGCCACTGCAGAAGGCCGCGGCCAGAAAGCGACCCTCAATGGCAAACACCAGCAGCGCAGCCAGCAACATCGCTGAGACGATCTGGCCCTGTTCCAGGGCAAAGGCACCTGCAGCCCACACATCACCAGCAGCCAGCTGGGTGACCAGGGCATCGCTGAAGGGGCGGCTGGTCGTCCCCAGGCCCCCGGCGCGCAATCCAGCCTTCAGCAACTGGGCGCCCCACCCGGCGAGACCGGGAAGGATTCCCAGCACCACCGCAGGCGCATGGCGGCTGGGGGTGGCCTGAAACGCCTGGGCGGTCATGGCAATGCCGATATAGAGCACGATCGCCATACCAGCATCAATGGGGATCAGCAGCTCGATCAAGCCAAAGAGGCCGAAGAAACAGCCAGCCGCCATCACCACGCCGTTGAGCCAGGAGTACCCCGAGCGGGCGCCGAGATCTTTAAAGCCTGAGTGACCGATGTAGATGGTGGTGGGGAAACAGGAGCCCAACGCCGCGGCGGTGAGGGTGCCCACTCCATCGATCAGCAGGCAGCTGCGGGTGGCGTAGCGATCCCCCGCAGCCTCCGCGCTCTCGAGGTTTTGCAAGGAACCAATCACGTTGAACAGCCCCATCGGCACGATCACCCCCAGCCAGGGCATCAGCTCAGCGCGGTTGGTCCAGAGCGCCTCCAGATTCAGGGTTGGCCCATGCAGGCCAACGCTGCTGAGGCCGCTTTGCCATGCACTGGCGTTGTGGCTGATCAAGCCGCTGCTCCAGGCGAGCACCATGCCCACCACCACGGCCATCAAACCGGTGGGCAAGGGCCATTTCACCTTGGCGTAGTAACCGAGCAGGATCACAGCCAGGCTGCTGAGCCCCACCAGGGGGTGGGCATAGCTGCGCAGCAGGAAACCCAGGGCGATGTAGCCCAGGGCAATGCCCGCGAGGGTGGAGAGCAGCGCGGCCCGAGGCAGCCAGCGCCTGAGGCGATCGGCACAGAATGCACCGGCTGCTTCCAGCAGACCGGAGCCCATGCAAGCCACCATGCCGGCGTGCCAGGAGCGGATCACCGCATCGGCTTCCGTCATGCCGCTGTTGAGTGCAGCCAGCTTCAGCGGCAGCATCACCAGAAAGATGTAGGCGAAAAGGCTGACTGTGTTGATGCCGTAGGGCAGCGCCGTGCAGTCATCGCGCTGTTCCTGGGCAGCCAGACGACGCGCCAGCAGGGTGTACGCCACATTGCCGATCAGCAGGCTGACACCGGCGGCTGGGAGGATCTGACCAAACAGCAGAGCATCGGGGTAGCCCAGCACGCCACGGCAGAGGCTGATGATCAGCAGGATCTGAATCAGGTTGTTCAGGCCAAGGGCGAGAAAGCCATCCACGTCGCCCGGCCGCCAGGGACCCAGCAGGCGTTGTAGAGATGCAGGCATCGGCGGAACGCTCGAATCCTCAGCATGGACGGCATGGCAACACCTTCCCCTGGGGCCTCAGCCCATCTGGCGATCACCCCCCAGTTGCGCCGTCAGCTGGCGGATTGGCTGCAGGAGGATTTGGGTCGCGGCGACCTCAGTGCTTCTGCCCTTGAGGGCAGACATGGCCAGGCCCAGTGGATCGCCAAGGCCGATGGGGTGTTCTGTGGTGGTGTGCTGATCGGACCGCTGCTTCAAGAGCTCCAGCCACCGGATGGGGGGTGTCAATGGCAGTGCTTGGTGGCCGATGGCGCTGCCGTCAAGGCGGGCGATCCTGTGCTGAGCCTGGAGGGGCCGGCGACGCTGCTGGTGGCCCTCGAGCGCACGGCCCTGAATCTGGCCATGCGCCTCTCTGGCATCGCCACCGCCACCGCGGCATTGGTGGCTCAGCTCCAAGGCACCAATGTGCAGCTGGCTGACACCCGCAAAACCACCCCAGGGCTGCGACTGCTGGAGAAATATGCGGTGCGCTGCGGTGGCGGCATCAATCACCGCCTGGGGCTCGACGATGCCGCCATGCTCAAGGAGAACCACCTGGCCTGGGCCGGCGGGGTGGAGCAGGCCATGGCAGCGGTGCGCCGCCATGCCCCGTGGCCGGCCCGGGTGATTGTGGAGGCGGAAACCGCAGCGGAGGCCAGAGCGGCAATCAAGGCCGGCGCCGATGGTGTGCTGCTCGATGAATTCAGCCCCGCAGCGCTACAGGAGCTGGTGCCGCAGCTGCGGCAGCTGGCCCGTGAGCGGGGCACTGCCGTGGTGCTGGAAGCCAGTGGCATCCACCCGCAGGAGCTGCGGGCCTATGGGGCCAGTGGCATCGATCTGATCTCCACCAGTGCCCCGGTCACCCGCAGCACCTGGCTGGATCTGAGCATGCGTTTCACCCCCTAGGGGGGATGATCAAGGGCTGTTGATGCCGCCGCCGCGGCCCTCTGCCCCATGCTGCGTCTTGCCCAGTCCCTTCAGCAGCAGCTGGTGTCGGCGATGGGACGGGCATTTCCCGATGCAGACGGGCCGCTGGATCCAGCCCTGGGCCCAGCCAGCAAACCGGAATTCGGTGATTTCCAGGCCAATGGCGCCCTGGCCCTGGCCAAGCCGCTGAAGCAGGCCCCCCGGGCCATTGCCACAGCGATCGTGGAGCAGCTGCAGGCCGATGCGGCCTTCACGGCGCTGTGCCTGGAGCCCCAGATCGCTGGGCCCGGCTTCATCAACCTCACCATCCGGCCGGAGGTGCTGGCCGCAGAGGTACGCCAACGCATCGGCGATCCCCGACTCGGCGTAGCGGCGGTGGAAGGCCAGGGCCCGGTGATCGTGGATTTCTCCAGCCCCAACATCGCCAAGGAGATGCATGTGGGGCACCTGCGCTCCACGATCATTGGTGACTGCCTGGCGCGGGTGCTGGAGTTCCGCGGCCATCCGGTGCTGCGCTTGAACCATGTGGGGGACTGGGGCACCCAGTTCGGCATGTTGATCACCCACCTCAAGCAGGTGGCCCCCGATGCCCTGACAACAGCTGACGCCATTGATCTGGGGGATCTGGTGGCCTTCTACCGCGAGGCCAAGAAACGCTTCGATGAAGACGACAACTTCCAGACCACATCCCGCGAGGAAGTGGTGAAGCTGCAGGGTGGCGATGCCACCTCACTCAAGGCCTGGGGCCTGCTGTGTGATCAATCGCGCCGTGAGTTCCAAAAGATCTACGACCGGCTCGACATCCGCCTGCAGGAGCGCGGCGAATCCTTCTACAACCCGCGGCTGCCAGCGGTGGTGGACGATCTCAAGACCAGCGGCCTGCTGGTGGTGGATGACGGAGCGGGCTGTGTGTTTCTTGAGGGGGTCACCGGCAAGGAGGGCAAACCGCTGCCCCTGATCGTGCAAAAGAGCGACGGTGGCTTCAACTACGCCACCACCGATCTGGCGGCGATCCGCTACCGCCTCAGCGGTGATGGGGATGGAGCGGAGCGGGTGATCTACGTGACCGATGCCGGCCAGGCCGCCCATTTCGCCGGGGTGTTCCAGGTGGCTGATCGCGCCGGTTGGGTGCCAGCTGAGGCCAGTCTTGAACACGTGCCCTTCGGGCTGGTGCAGGGGGATGACGGCAAAAAGCTGAAAACCCGCTCCGGTGAAACCGTGCGGCTCAAGGACCTGCTGGATGAAGCTGTGGAGCGGGCCGAAACCGACCTGCGCCGGCGCCTGGCGGAGGAGGAGCGCAGCGAAAGCGATGCCTTCATCAACGAGGTGGCCACCACCGTGGGCCTGGGGGCGGTGAAATACGCCGACCTCAGCACCAACCGCATCACCAACTATCAGTTCAGCTTCGACCGCATGCTGGCCCTCAGCGGCAACACCGCCCCCTACCTGCTCTATGCGGTGGTGCGCATCAGCGGCATTGCCCGCAAGGGCGGTGCCCTGGAGGCTCAGCCTCCGGGCGAACTGGTGTTCAGCGAAGCGCAGGAGTGGGCTCTGGCGCGGCAGCTGCTGCAGCTCGATGCGGTGCTGGCGGAGGTGGAAGCCGATCTGCTGCCGAATCGGCTCTGCAGCTACCTGTTTGAACTGAGCCAGGTGTTCAACCGCTTCTACGACCAGGTGCCGGTGCTCAAAGCCGAGGAACCGGCCCGCAGCTCACGCTTGGCCCTCTGCCGTCTGGCCGCTGACACCCTCAAGCTGGGGTTGGGTCTGCTGGGCATCCCCAGCCTGGAGCGCATGTGATGGCACCGCTGCAACCTGCCGACTGGCCGCTCGCCAGACCTGATGTGGAAAACCTGCAGAGCTACAGCGCTCCGCTGGAGGGGCGCCGCGGCCTGCTGCGGCTGGATTTCAACGAAAACACCGTGGGACCCAGCCCCAACGTGGTGGAGGCCATCCGCGCCATCCCCAGCGAGGACTACGCCATCTACCCGGAGTACGACGGCCTGCGGGAGGCCTTTGGCCAGGCCCTCGGTGGCATCGCTCCAGCCCAGATCGGCCTGTTCAACGGCGCTGATGCCGCCATCCACGCCATCTGCCAGGCCTACGGCAGCCGCGGCGAGGTGATGCTCACCACCAATCCCACCTTCGGCTACTACAGCCCCTGCGCCCGCATGCAGGGCATGGTGATCAATGCCATCCCCTACAGCGGCAGCGACTTCCGCTTCCCGCTGGAGGACATCGGCCGCGCCCTGACCCAGCTCAACCCTCGGCTGCTGCTGCTCTGCAACCCCAACAACCCCACCGGCACCCGGTTGGAGCCTGAGGCGATCCTGAAGCTGGCCGCAGCCTCCCCCTCCACCTTGGTGGTGGTGGATGAGCTCTATGAAGCCTTCACCGGCGACAGCCTGCTGCCGCCCTTGCTGCAACGGGCTGAGGGGGGAGATCCCTTCGCCAACCACCGCAATCTGGTGGTGCTGCGTTCACTTTCAAAAACGGCGGGCATCGCCGGCCTGCGCCTGGGCATCGCCGTGGGCGCCGAACCGGTGGTGGAGCGCATCAGCCGCGTCACCGGCCCTTACGACATCAACAGCTTCGGTGTCACCGCGGCCTTTGCGGCCCTGCAGGACCACGCCTATGTGGATGCCTACGTGGATGAAGTGCTGAAAGCCAAGGCCTGGCTGGTGGAGCAGCTCGTGAGGGCCGGCGTACGCCACCACAGCAGCGGCGGCAACTACCTGTTGATCTGGCCGGCCAACGGCGCCGAGCCATGCGAAGCAGCCCTGAAAGCGGAAGGCATCCTGGTGCGCTCGATGGCAGGTAAAGCCCTGATCGATGGCTCACTGCGGGTGAGCATCGGCACCTGTGCACAGATGGAGCGCTTCTGGCAGGCCTATCAACGGTGCAGCCAGCCGGGCTGAACTGATTGCAACTCCGTGGTCTGCGGCAGCGGTCCAGGCAAGTGCCGAGCCACGCCGCTGATCAACACCAACAGCAGCCCCTGCAACACCAGACAGGTGCCAACAGCCCGGCGCTGCTGCCAGAACATGCCTCCCACCACCAACCTCCCGAAGGGAGGCTGATTCTCAGGGCATCAGCTCGATTCGGGTTGTATCGCCGAGTGGTGGTGTCAGGGTGAGCACACGGCCGGTGGTCTGGGAGCGCACCCCCGGCAGCGCCTCCAGGAACGCTTGGGGACCGCTCTGGTCGCAGTCCTTGGGCGCACTGCCACTGCGCAGGTACTGCACCGGAATCACCACCTTGGGTTTGAGCTGCTCCACCACGGCAGCCGCCTCACTGCCGTCGTACACCTTGGCGCCACCACCGATGCCCACGATCAGCACATCGGGGCGCCCCAGCAGCACCTTGTCTTCCGGCTGCAGCGGCGCCGCTGTGCCACCGAGGTGGGCAAAGGTGAGCCCAGCCTGCTTCCAGCGCCAGATGACCCCATTGCCGAAACGGCGGCCACCGAGGCGATCGTGGGGAGCGGCAAAGCCTTCAAAGCGAATGCCAGCTACATCAAAGCCTCCGGGCTGGGCCAGAAAGCGCCCCTTGGCCACCGGAGCCCCTTCATCGAGGAGACGGCTGCTGGCCAACACCACATCGGCCTGCACAGCCGGTTCAGCCAGCCCGCTGGCGCAGGCCACCGCCTTGAAGGGATTGAGCAGCACCTTAGCGCCACCGCCTTGGATCAACAGCGCGCTGTGGCCATAACTGGTGATCGTGACCCCTTGCGCGATGGCTGCGGCCGGCAGGCCCAGGGCCAGTGCGCCACCCAGCACACCCGACAGCAGGGAGGAACGCAGCATCAAACGGCACCGAAGGCCGGGAACCTAGCAACGAATCAGCAGCCCAATCAGGCGGCTGCGCTGGTGAGGAAATTGGCCAGCAGCTGATGGCCCGCCTGGGTGAGCACGCTTTCGGGGTGGAACTGCACCCCCTGCAGATGGGGATAGTCCCGATGCCGCAGCCCCATCACCATGCCGCTCTCAAGCCAGGCGGTGACCTCCAGACAGGCGGGCAGCGACTCCCGCTCAGCGATCAGGGAGTGGTAGCGGGTGGCGGTGAAGGGTTGGGGCAAGCCGGCAAACACCCCCTCCCCGTTGTGATGCACCGGCGAGGTTTTGCCATGCATCAACTCAGGAGCTCGCACCACGGTGCCGCCGAACACATCGGCAATCGCCTGGTGACCCAGGCACACCCCCAGGGTGGGGATGCGGGGGCCCAGCTCACGGATCACATCGCGGCACACCCCGGAGTCCGCTGGAGTGCCGGGCCCTGGAGAAATCAGCACAGCCGCCGGCTTGAGCGCCTCGATCTGCTCCAGGCTGAGGGAATCGTTGCGCTCCACCCGCAGCTCAGCGGCAATCGGGTGATCCACCGCCAACTCACCCAGATACTGCACCAGGTTGAAGGTGAAGCTGTCGTAGTTATCCAGCACCAGCAGCATTCAGACCCCCAGCCGCACCAGCAGGGGCGGCACCAGCAACAGCAGGGCGATCATCAGTGATGACAGGGCCGCCA
>JAYKHZ010000026.1:0-4732 GCA_035286165.1 Synechococcus sp. | reverse complement strand
CGTAGAGCGGCAGCCCGATCAGATCGAGCATCTCCAGCACGTTGGTGGCGCTGAGCTCGTAGCTGAGGCTGAAGCCGAGGATGTCGAACGCCGTGAGCGGGCGACGGCTCTCCACGGCAAACAGCGGCGTGGAACCAGCCCGCAACCGCTGCGCCAGGTCAGGCGCCGGCAGATAGGCCCGATCGCACAACTGCCGCGGTTGGGCGTTGAGAATCGAATACAAAATGATGTGGCCCAGATTGCTGGCGCCCACCTCGTACACCTCGGGATAGGTGAGTGCCCAGCGGACTGATGCCGCCTCCCAGTCCCGTGGCTCCACCCCGCGCTCATTGCCGAGATAACGGCCGGGACGGGAGATCCCGGCATTGACCAACTCGGCGAAGGCCGTCATGGGTGGGATACCACTGCCTTGAGTATGGGGCTCCGCATAGGACAATCCCGCCATCGCGCGATCCATCGATGGCCCAGGTCAACGGCAATTACCTCAAGCTCAAAGCGGGTTACCTCTTCCCAGAGATCGGCCGCAGGGTGAAGGCCTTCAGTGCTGCCAATCCCGATGCCGCCCTGATCCGCCTCGGCATTGGTGATGTCACCGAGCCACTGCCCTTGGCCTGCCGCACGGCAATGAAGAACGCCATCGACGAGATGGGCACCCGCGAGGGCTTCCATGGCTATGGGCCTGAGCAGGGCTACGCCTGGCTGCGCGAAGCCATCGCCAAGCACGATTTCCAGGCCCGCGGCTGCGACATCAGCGCTGAGGAGATCTTTGTCTCCGACGGCTCCAAGTGCGACAGCAGCAACATCCTCGACATCCTGGGCGCAGGCAACCGCATCGCCGTCACCGACCCGGTGTATCCGGTGTATGTGGACAGCAATGTGATGGCGGGCCGCACCGGCGATGCCGATGACGGTGGTCGCTATGGCGGTTTGAACTATTTACCGATCACCGCCAGCAATGACTTCACCGCTCCCCTGCCCGAGGGGCCGGTGGATCTGATCTACCTGTGCTTCCCCAACAACCCCACCGGCGCAGTCGCCAGCCGCGAACAGCTCAAAACCTGGGTGGATTACGCCTTGAAGCACAAGGCCCTGATCCTGTTCGACGCGGCCTATGAGGCCTTCATTCAGGATCCAGCCATCCCCCACTCAATCTTTGAGATCGAAGGGGCCAGGCAGTGCGCCATCGAATTCCGCTCCTTCTCCAAGAACGCCGGCTTCACCGGCACCCGTTGCGCCCTCACGGTGGTGCCCAAGGGGCTGACCGGCACCAGCGCCAATGGTGAAGAGGTGGAGCTTTGGGGCCTCTGGAACCGTCGCCAGAGCACCAAATTCAACGGTGTGAGCTACATCGTGCAGCGCGGTGCTGAGGCGGTGTACTCCGCGGAAGGTCAGGCCGAAGTCAAGGCTCTGATCGCGTTCTATATGGAAAATGCCGCGATCATTCGCCGTGAACTGGCGGCGGCTGGCCTCACCACCTACGGCGGCGAACACGCCCCCTATGTGTGGATCAAAACCCCCGAAGGCCTTGATTCCTGGGGCTTCTTTGACCATCTGCTCAACAAGGCCCATGTGGTGGGAACCCCCGGCAGCGGCTTTGGCGCCGCCGGCGAGGGCTACTTCCGCCTTTCCGCCTTCAACAGCCGCGAAAACGTGGATGAGGCCATGCGCCGCATCCGCGCTCTCTAAATTGCGTTATCGCTTTTTGCTGTTGACCGCCGCCGCTCCCTTGATGCCAACCGCCATGACACAGGCCACTGAAACGCCCGTGCGCTCCCCCGGTGGAGCGGCGGTGATGGAGCGGGCGCCGGAGAGAGTGCGCAAGCCATCACCTCGCTACAAGGTGCTGCTGCACAACGATCCGGTGAACACCATGGAATACGTGGTCACCACCTTGCGCCAGGTGGTGCCTTCCCTGAGTGAACAGGACGCGGTGGCGGTGATGATCGAAACCCACAACACCGGTGTGGGCCTGGTGATCGTGTGCGACATCGAACCAGCTGAGTTCTATTGCGAGAGCCTCAAGGCCAAAGGGCTCACCAGCACGATCGAACCGGAGGAGTGATGCCCCGCTGGCGGGGAACACTCCTCTACCCCAGCGCCCTGGTGGCGCTGTTTTTAGGCCTGCAGGGGGCACTCGCCCTCCTGGGGGTGCCCATCTCTCTGCAGGCCAGCCTGGCGGCTGTGCCAGCAGTGGCGGCGTTGCTTCTGAGCCTGCCGGTCAGGCTGCGGCGGGCTTGGGGGGAATCCCATCCCTGGCAACGCTTGGGGGTGCGCGTGCCCCACTCCCAGGCCTTGCCTTTCCTAGGCCGGGGTGTGCTGATGGCCCTGGCTCTGCTGCTGCTGGAGCTGCTGGCCCTCCAGCTCTTTGGTGAGCTGACATGGCGTTTCAACCTCACAGCTCCGTTGCTGCTCAATGCCTTGGTGCTGGGCCTTGGGGTGGGTTTTGCCGAGGAGCTGCTGTTCCGCGGCTGGCTGCTGGGTGAGCTGAGCTTGCTGCTGGGGCAACAGCGTGCGCTCTGGCTGCAGGCCGGCCTGTTCAGCCTCGTTCACACCCGCTTCAACTTGCCAGGCCCGCTGCTGCTGGAACTGCTCGTGGGCCTGCTGATGCTTGGTCTGGCGCTGGGCCGCCAACGACTTAAAAACCACGGCTCACTGTGGGGCGCTGTTGGCTTGCACGGCGGCTTGGTGGCCGGCTGGTTTGTGCTGAGCCAGGGGCTTCTGGATCTACGCCAGGTGGATCCGCAGTGGGTGCTGGCACCCAGCAACCCGGTGGGGGGCCTGGTGGGCCTGCTGGGCCTGGGGCTGGTTCTGCTGTTGCAGCAACGCCAGCCTCAGCGCTAAGCGATCCATCACCCCACGGCGGTGGCCAGGGCTGCACGCCCTTCCACTGGAGCACGCAGGGCCTCCTCCAGTGGCGCGCGGCCATAATCCCGCTCCAGCAAATCCATCACCGTGCGACCGAAGTCTGCTGGGTTTCGCTCGAAGGCTTCCAAACACACCCGACCAAAGGTTTGGCCCATGGGCTCGGGGTTCCAGAGCAGCTGCCGCGCCGTCCAGGGCAGCATGCTCATGGGGTTGTAGCCAGGCTGAATCAAGCCTTGCTCAAAGCCGTACTGCTCCAAATGGGTGTGGGGCTGCAACCCGATGAAGAAGATGGCGGGCTCCACTTTGTCGGCCCCGAAGATCGCCTCAAGCTCGCGGTGATAAGCCACGGTTTGGCGAATCGTTTCAGGCCGCTCATCGATCACATTGAACGAATAATTCACCGACACGTGATGGCGGAAACCGGCAGCGGCCAGCAGGCGACAGTTCTCCAAAACCGTGCGCAGGTTGTAGCCCATGCGCATCTTGCGCACGAGCTCCTGGGAGCCTGAGGTGATGCCGATCTCGAAGTACTCCATACCGGTATCCACCATCAACTGGGCCAGCTCGGCATCGATGTTGTCGGCCCGGATGTAGGCCGCCCAGCGGATGTCATCCCAGCCCTGCTGCTGCACCGCCCGCAACAGTTGCTTGGCATCCTCGATGTAGCGGCGGGCGGGAATGAACTGGGCATCGGTGAACCAGAACCCACGCACCCCCCGGGCGTAGAGCTGATGCATCTCGGCGATCACCGCTTCGATTGGATTCACCCGCACCGCTTTGCCTTCCACCACCGTGTAGACGCAGTAACAGCAGTTGTGGGGGCAACCGCGCTTGGTCTGCACCCCCACGTAGAAATCGCCGGCTTCGAGATACCAATTGAGCTGCGGCCAGATCGATTCGATGTAGCTGTAGTCGCAGGCGGATTTCACCAGTTCGCTGGGCTGCTCGTGAATCAATCCAGGACGGGGTGGCTCACCAGCGCGGAAGCAGCGCTCCCCTTCCAGCGACTCACCCCGCAGCAACTTCTCCAGCAGGGGTTCCCCCTCACCCACCGAAACCACCGTGCCCCGGGGCAACAAGGGAGCCAACTGCTCATAGAAGACGCTGGTGGCACCACCCCCCAAAACCGCCTGGGCCTGGGGGTGATAGCGGCGCGCGCGCCGTAAACCACGGCGAATGAGGCGCAAATTGCGCCAGAGCTCCCCATAAAACGAGCTCATCAGACGCAGACCGCCTAAGGCCCCCCGCAAACGACGCAGGGGATTGCGGGCATAGAACACCTCAAAGGAGTTCTGCAGCGGATTGCCGCCACGGCCATCCACCGGGGCATAGATCTGAATGTCGCGCCAGGAGAACACCAGCACGGTGGGACGAAAGGCATCGATGCAGGCACGCAGCACACGATCCACATCGAGCACCGGAACCGCAGCCAGATCAAGCAACCGTTGGGGCAGCTGCGGGAATTGCTTGTGCAGATGATCAGCCAAATAAATCGGGCCGATCGGAAAAATTGGATTGCAGGGCAGGCGGATCAGCAGAACCCGCTCCCCGGAACTGGCGACAACCTCAGGCTCAGTCCCTTGCACTGCAGTGGCGCGGAAAGCTGGACGCTAACAAGCACGACCCGAAGCCTGACTGATCAGCTGAGCTGATGGGTGGCATCAGCGGCGGCAATCCCGCCGATCCAGCAAAGGACCGTTACAACCGCGCAATCTTCCGTTACATTGAACCCGTCGGTTATCCGACCTTCCATACCGCTCTTCGGAGCAACCTTTCAACGGACTCATGCAAACCACCATTCAGCAGCGCTCCGGCGCTTCTGCGTGGCAGCAGTTCTGTGAGTGGGTCACCAGCACCGACAACCGCC
>JAYKHZ010000025.1:0-6710 GCA_035286165.1 Synechococcus sp. | reverse complement strand
GCAGCGGCTGGAGGCGCTGCTGGTGATTCCCTGGGCCAAGGCTGAGGCGTGATCGAATGGAAACCTCAGCGGCACGTTGACGCCATGGAGCTGATCGCCCGATATCGCAATGCCGGCTTTGAGGCCTTGGCCGATGGGGTGATGGCCTTCTTTGAGCGTCGCTCAGATCTGCAGCGCCCTGGTGTGGCCTTTGGCCCTGAGGGGGAGGCTGATCCAGCCAAGATTTCCACCGATATCAGTTTGGTGGCGATTGATCGCTCCGATCCCGAGGCCTTTGCCCTGGCGGAGGTGATCCAGCGCGGGGTCACGGCCGGCTTGGAGCGCTACCTGCAGGAGCGGCCGCTGTTTCGCGACTGTTGCCCGGAGCAGCAGCTGTTTGTGAATCCGATCTTCAACCTGCAGCGTTATGCCCCCGGTGAGGGCTTCAAGCGTTGGCACTGCGACTGGACCATCAGTGATGAGGCCACCGAGCCGGTGCACCGCGTGTTGGCCTGGATTCTCTATTGCAACAGCGTGGAGGAGGCCGGCACGGAGTTCCACTGGCAGGACCACCATGAGCCGGCCGAGCGCGGCAAGCTTGTGATCTTTCCTGCGGGCCCCTCCCATATTCATCGCGGCAGGGTGACCCACAGCCACAGCAAAACGATTGCCACCGGTTGGATCAATGCCGGATCCCGGGAGGGTTATCTGGCCCGTTTGGCCGCGGGGTAATCCCCCCGGGCTGGGGCTTGAGCTGGTGGATCGGCCCGTTTTGCGAGCATGGCCGCTCCGCGCGCGCCGCTGCAGTGACTGATCTGGCCAAGACCTACGACCCCCAGGCCACAGAGGCGCGCTGGCAGCAGGGTTGGGAGGAATCCGGAGCGTTTCATCCCGATCCGAAAGCACCGGGCGAGCCCTTCTCTGTGGTGATCCCGCCGCCGAATGTGACCGGCAGCCTGCACATGGGGCATGCCTTCAACACGGCCTTAATCGACACGATCGTGCGGTTCCAGCGCCTGCAGGGCAAGAACGTGCTCTGTTTGCCCGGTACCGACCACGCTTCGATCGCGGTGCAAACCATCCTTGAAAAGCAACTCAAGGCCGAGGGCAGCAGCAAGGAGCAGCTCGGCCGTGAGGGCTTCCTCGAGCGTTGCTGGGCCTGGAAAGCCGAAAGCGGCGGCCGCATCGTGGGCCAGCTGCGCCGGCTGGGCTATTCGGTGGATTGGCAGCGGGAGCGCTTCACCCTCGATGCCGGTTGCAGTGAAGCGGTGATCGAGGCGTTCGTGAGCCTGCATGAGCAGGGGCTCATCTACCGGGGCGAATACCTGGTGAACTGGTGCCCCGCCTCCGGCTCCGCGGTGAGTGATCTCGAGGTGGAGATGAAGGAGGTGGATGGCCACCTCTGGCACTTCCGCTATCCCCTCAGCGATGGCAGCGGTCACCTGGAAGTGGCCACCACCCGCCCGGAAACGCTGCTGGGGGATACCGGTGTGGCGGTGAACCCGAGCGACAGCAGATACAGCGCTCTGGTGGGTCAGACCCTCACCCTGCCTTTGGTGGGCCGTGAGATTCCGATCGTGGCCGATGACCACGTGGATGCTGAGTTCGGCACCGGTTGCGTCAAGGTGACGCCCGCCCACGATCCCAACGATTTCGCCATCGGCCAGCGCCATGGCCTGCCGTTGATCACGGTGATGGCCAAAGACGGCACCATGAACAAGGAGGCGGGCAGCTTTGCCGGCCTGGATCGTTTTGAGGCTCGCAAAGCCGTGGTGGCTGCCATGGAGGAGCAGGGCTTCCTGGTGAAGGTGGAGCCTCACCGCCACAGTGTTCCTTACTCCGATCGCGGCAAGGTTCCGGTGGAGCCCCTGCTCTCCACCCAGTGGTTTGTGAAAGCGGAGCCGTTGGCGGCGCGCTGCCGTGAGGCGCTTGATCAGGCCAAGCCGCAGTTTGTGCCTGAGCGCTGGAGCAAGGTTTATCGCGATTGGCTCACCGATATCCGCGATTGGTGCATCAGCCGCCAGTTGTGGTGGGGCCATCGCATCCCCGCCTGGTTTGTGATCAGCGAAAGCGGTGGGCGTTACACCGACACCACCCCCTATGTGGTGGCCCGCAATGAGGCTGAGGCCCTGGAGAAGGCCCGCGCCCAGTTCGGCGCCGATGCCGAGATCGAGCAAGACGAAGACGCTCTCGACACCTGGTTCTCCAGCGGCCTCTGGCCCTTCTCCACTCTGGGTTGGCCTGATCAGCAGGCTGCTGATCTGCAGCGCTGGTACCCCACCAGCGTGCTGGTGACGGGCTTCGACATCATCTTTTTCTGGGTGGCCCGGATGACGATGATGGCCGGCGCATTCACCGGTCAAACACCGTTCGCGGATGTGTACATCCACGGCCTGGTGCGCGATGAGAACAACCGCAAGATGAGCAAATCAGCGGGCAATGGCATCGACCCGCTGCTGCTGATTGAGCGCTATGGGGCTGATGCCCTGCGCTTTGCCCTGGTGCGCGAGGTGGCTGGCGCAGGTCAGGACATCCGCCTGGACTACGACCGCAAGAAAGACACCTCCGCCACGGTGGAGGCTTCGCGCAATTTCGCCAACAAGCTCTGGAACGCCACCCGTTTCGCCTTGATGAACCTGGGCGGTGAAACCCCCGCCAGCCTGGGCGCCCCTGATCCAGCGGCTCTGCAGCTGGCGGATCGCTGGATCCTGTCGCGTTTGGCCCGCGTGAATCGCGACAGCGCTGAGCGCTATGGCAGCTATGGCCTTGGTGAGGCCGCGAAGGGGCTCTATGAGTTCGCCTGGAACGAGGTGTGCGACTGGTACCTGGAGCTCAGCAAGCGGCGCCTCAATCCCGGTGAGAACCCCAGCCCGGAAGCGCTGGCTGATCAGCGCACGGCACGCCAGGTGTTGGCCCAGGTGATGGAACAGCTGCAGCTGATGCTGCATCCGCTGATGCCCCACCTCAGTGAGGAGCTCTGGCATGCCCTCACAGGTGCCGATGCCAGCACCTATCTGGCTCTGCAGCGCTGGCCGCAACTGGATCAGGCGGCGCTGGATGAGGAGTTAGAGCGCTCCTTCAGTGAGCTGTTTGAAGCGATCCGGGTGGTGCGCAATCTGCGGGCTGTGGCGGGCCTGAAGCCCTCCCAGGCGGCACCGGTGGTGTTTGTCACCAGTCGCAATGATTTAGCCCAGACCCTGCAGCGCTCCAGTGCTGATATCGCGGCCCTCACCCGCGCTGAGCGGGTGGAGGTGCTGGCTGAAGCACCGGCCGGTCGGGCTTTGGCTGGGGTGAGCGGGGAGCTGCAGGTGCTGCTGCCCATCGACGGCCTGGTGGATCTTGAGGCGCTGAAGGGGCGTTTGGCCAAAGACCTGGCCAAGGCCGAGAAGGAAATCGCTGGTTTGCAGAAGCGCTTGGCCAATCCCAACTTCGCCGGCAAGGCGCCACCGGAGGTGGTGGCTGAGTGCTGTGCCAACTTGGCGGAGGCTGAAACCCAGGCCCAGTTGGCCCAGCGCCGGCTTGATGACCTGAACTGATCAGGCCACGTTGAGTTTGCGGATCGGGTGATCTGCCTCGAGGGCTGGTGCTGGATACAGGGTGGTGGAGGGGAAGGCGAAATCGGCACCGGCCTGCTGAATGATGGTGGCGATGGTCAGGAAGATTTCCTGCTGAATATCAAGCCAGTCTTTCCACACCGTGGTGTGGGTGAAGCAGTACACCTGAATGTTGACCGAGGACGAATCCCACTGGTTGAAATTCACCAGAATCACCTGCTTTTGATCAATGTCAGGGTGCTCGCTCAACATGGTGCGAATTTGGCTGGTGATACTGGCCATGCGCGGCAGATCTTCGTAGCGCAGGCTGATGCTGGCTTTGATGCGCCGGTTGTACATCTGCCCAGGGTTTTCAATGGGATTGGTGGCGAAAACAGCGTTGGGGATGTAGAGCGGACGCCGTTCAAATGTGCGTAATTTGGTGTGATACCAGCCGATCTTTTCCACCGTTCCTTCCAGGCCTGATGTGCTGATCCAGTCGCCTTCTTTGAACGGGCGATTGAAGAACAGCATGAACCCCGAGAGGAAGTTCTGGGAGATGTGTTGGGTGCCAAAGCCAATGCCGATGCCCGCGCCGCCGAGCATGGTGGCCACAGCGGTTGATGACACCCCGAAGGTGACCATCAATCCAGCGGTGCACAGCACAATCACGGCAATGACAAACAGCCGGTCCAGCAGGCTGATCAGCATTGCCTCGTCTTTGGGGTCCTCCAGGGTCAGCCAGGTGCTGAACCGTTGCGAGTGCAGCACGGTTTTGCCCAGCCGCACCATGGCCCAGCTGCTGGCCAGCACAAACAGGCTGGTGGAGAGCTGCAGGCCAAGGCCCTGTTGGATGCCGATGTTGAGGCTGCTGAGCAGGCGGATCAGCCAACCGCAATAAAGCGCGGCGCTCAGCCCCAGCATCAGGGGGCGTAACGCGGCTTTGGCCAGTTGGCTTCTGCCGCGCCTGCCATGGCGGCTCAACAGGGTGAGCCCAGCCCACAGCAGCAGCAGGCCCAGGCTGCCGATCGCGACACCAAGATCGGTTTGAAAAAAGCTGAAGTCCTGGTCAGCAGCTGAGGCCAAATTGATGGCTGCGAGCACGAGATTCGGCGTGAGACTCGCTGATCTTATTGTCTCTTCGTCGGTATTTCATCGTTGTGCCGCCTCCAGGCTGATGGCGCCATCTGGGCTGACAGTCCTTGCGGCCAAGCCCGTCGTTAGCGTCCATGCCGTTTTGGGTGGCTCCAATGGATCCTGCGGCCTGGATGGCTCCTGAGCAGATCGAGGGGCTGCTTGCAGCCCTGCGTTCACCGGCGGGGGCGTTGCTCTTTGTTCCCCTCTATGCGCTCTGGGTCACCCTGCTTCTACCGGGGGTGTGGGCTTCCATGGTGGCTGGAGCCCTCTACGGCACCTGGGGCGGCAGCGTGCTGGTGTTTCTGGGGGCCAGTGTTGGGGCTGAGCTTGTGTTTCTGCTGGGGCGTTATGCCCTCAGGGGCTGGGCCCAGAGGCGGTTGCAGGGTTGGCCCAAGCTTCAGGCGGTGGAGCAGGCGGTGAGCCGCGAGGGCTTGCGCCTGGTGCTGCTCACCAGGCTCTCGCCAGCCTTTCCTTTCAGCTTGCTTAACCTCGCCTATGGCCTCAGTGCGGTGTCGCTGCAGGATTACAGCCTGGGTTTGATTGGAATCCTTCCAGGCACTGTGCTGTTCTGTGCCCTGGGTGCCCTCGCTGGGGATGTGGCTCGCTTTGGTGAGGTGCTCTCAGGCGGCACTGATCCCTTCAGCTGGGCGCTGCGCGCGGTGGGTGTTCTGGCCACTGTGGCGGTGGTGTGGCTGGTGAGCCGGGCTGCGTCGAAAGCGTTGGCTGCCGCCGATTCAGATCAGGCTGATGCTCAGGATTGATCGGGATTGGGCAGGGGCCAGTCGCGGATTGCGGCGATCAGCACAAACCACCAGAGCCGCAGCTTGGCGGTGGGCCCTGGGCGCATGGCGAGGTCGGCGTATTTGGCCCTGCCGCAGTCGGTTTTGATCCAGCGTTCAATGCCGTGGTTGGTCATGCCTGCGGTGGGGATGCGGGGTTGTAACGCAGGATTTGCGTTGGGATGATGCTGATATTGATCTCTACATCATCAATGCCGTAGACCTTTTTGGCACGGTTGATCATGTGCTCTTGCATGGCGTCCAGCCCCAGCTGACCCACCAGCTTTTGCGGCACGTTCAGCACAAGGTCAATGGTGGCGTTGTTATCAACAACGCGAACATTGCTGTAGAGCAATTTGATCCGCTTCAAATGGGCCGGATCATTGCCGCTGCTGAGCCCTTGTTCGATCAAGCCCGCTTTGAACGTGGCAAATTGCCCGTTGATTTGTTGGCGCACGCTGAAGTCGTGCAGCGCTGAGGAGAGTGGAATGCAGAGCAGGCCCAGCAGGCCGAGCCAGATCAAGAGGTTCCGCCACGCTTTTTGCAGCCGGCCGTAGCGCTGCAGCATGAACATCACCAGGCTTGCCACGGTGATGCCAATCAAGTTGGCGAGAAAGAGCAGGAACGAGCCCTCGGAGACCTGATTGCTCAGGCCGGTGATCGTGCCGCGTCCAAACACCGCCACCATCTCAGGGCCGAGGCTGAGACCAATCCCCGTGACGCACAGGGGCGGCACCAGTGCCACTGCGATGGCAACGCCGGCAATGGAGTTGGAGAGCCGATCCCGGGTGAGTGTGAAGGCACCGGCAACGGCTGCGGCAACGGCGATCACCAGATCGATCAGGTTGGGCGCCGTGCGCGCTGTCATCTCCCGGTTCACCTCACTGGCGCCAAACACCGAAGCCAGTAACCAGGCCGTACCGACCACCGTGATCACCCCGATCACCACCGTGATGGCGGAGCGCTTCACCAGCCGGTTATCCGCGATCGTGAGGCCAAAGGCCAGGCTGAGAATCGGATCCATCAGCGGTGCCACGATCATGGCGCCGATCACCACAGCGGTGCTGTTGCTGATCAGGCCCAGGGTGGCGATCACCGCTGCACAGATCAGCAGCACAAAAAAACCAAGGGATGGTTTTGAGGATGTGATTCGACTTTGGTGCAGCTCTTCGGGGGGAACCCGGTTTTCCAGGTTCAGTTGCCATTCCCCGGAAATGCTGTCGAAAGCCCGCCTGATCAGGGAGTGCATTCGCAATGATTGCCTCCACCGAGTGTGGCGATG
>JAYKHZ010000024.1:0-24596 GCA_035286165.1 Synechococcus sp. | reverse complement strand
CGAAGCGACCAGGCCGCAGCAGGGCTGTATCCAGCACATCAGCCCTGTTGGTCGCTGCCAGCAGGATCACGCCTGAGTTTTCCTCGAAGCCATCCATTTCGGTGAGCAGCTGATTGAGGGTCTGCTCCCGCTCGTCGTTGCCGCCGCCGATGCCAGCGCCGCGCTGGCGGCCCACCGCATCAATCTCATCAATAAAGATGATGCAGGGGGATTTTTCCTTTGCCTGCCGGAACAAGTCGCGCACCCGGCTGGCACCAACTCCAACGAACAATTCAACGAATTCCGAGGCCGAAATCGAGAAGAACGGAACCTCGGCTTCGCCGGCAATCGCTCGGGCCAGCAATGTTTTGCCGGTGCCGGGTGGGCCCACCAGCAACACACCGCGCGGGATTTTTGCCCCCAACGCTGTAAAGCGCTCGGGCTGCTGCAGAAAGCTCACCACCTCCTGCAGTTCGCTTTTGGCCTCATTGATGCCGGCCACATCGTCAAAGCGCACCGGCACGCTGCCCTCGGGCTGCACGCGGGCTTTGCTGCGGCCAAATCCCAGGGCTTTTTGCGCCACATTGGCGGAGCGGCGGAACAGCACCACCAACAGCCCCAACACCAGCACAGCGAGCATGGCGTTCATCACCAGGCCGGTCATGGCGCCATCGCCCTGGTTGAGCTTCACATCAAGGGGCACTTGATGGGCTTCAGCCGTGCGCAGCACCTCCTGATCGTTGGGGAACACGTTCACCCGGCCCTTGCTGCCGTCTTTGAACTCCACCAGCACCAAATCCTGGCGTGGCAGCAGCTCCAGCTGTTTCACCTGGCCATCGCGCATGGCCTGAAGCAGTTGGCTGTAACTCGTTGTTGCGCTCGACTCCCTCTGAGGCACTGCTTCTTCCCGTTGGTTGGAGCTTAGCGATTGACGAAGGGACTCTCGAGATCAGACAATTTCCGTTTGCCGGCAATAGAGAGCGATGGCCGTTCCCAAGAAGAAAACCTCCAAAGGGAAGCGCGACCAGCGTCATGCCCACTGGAAAGCCAAGGCCCGTGTGGCTGCTGAAAAGGCACTGTCCATTGGTAAGGCTGTGCTGAGCGGTCGCTCTCAAGGTTTTGTCTATCCGATGCCCAATGAGGAGGCTGAAGCTGAATCCTGAGTTCAGCTGCCCAGCTTGAAGGCTTCGAGCACGATCAGATAAACGAAGCCGATGCGGAAATTGTCGAGGGCAAGCCAGGCCAACCCTGGCTTGCTCCCGGCATAGCGCTGTTTGAGCCGAATGATCGCCTCAAAGAACAGCAACAGCCCTAAGGCTCCCAAGCTCTGCACCTTCAGCAGGCTCAGATAAAGGCTGGTCACATTGGCAGCGGCATAGGCGCCACTGAACAGCCCCAGGAGCCCAACACTTTTTTCAAGCCAGCTGTTGCTGATCCAATTCAGCAGGCCACTGCCCATGCGTTCCAACACGCCGTTGAAGCGGGTGGATTGGAAGGGAGTGCGTTGCATCACACCAGGGCCTGCAGGTCAGCCAGCGAGGTGGGGCTGATGTCGAGATGCTCCTGCACCAGCGCCGCTTCGGCAAGGTGTTCAGCTGTGCCATGCCAATCCCCTGTGGTGATCACCACCTTCAGATCTGCGCCGCGAGCGGCGCGCAGCCCCTGGGGTGAATCTTCGATGGCCAGCGCCTGGGCCGGATCCAGCCCCAGGTGTGTGATGGCCTTGCGGTAGGCCTCGGGATGGGGCTTTTTTTCATGCACGTCTTCACCACAAATCCAGCAGGTGAAGCACGCCAGCAGGTTTTGGTGCCGTTGCAGCAAGGCCTCAACGGCCTGCCTGCCACTGGTGGTCACCACAGCTTGCGTGATCCCAGCCGAATGGGCCTCCAGCAGCAGCCGCTCCACCCCTGGCCTTAACGGAACCAGGCCTTGGTTCAGGCGCTGCCTGTAATGGTGCTGTTTGCGCTGCTGCAGCTGGTTGATCCAGGCGGATGGATCCGGCTGAGCAGCTTCAGGCTGGCTGCCCTGCTCTTGCATCCAGGCGCGAATGCGTTCGCGGCCACCGCTCACCTGCAACAGGCGCCGATAGGTGCTGCTGCTCCAGTGCCAGGGAAGGCCAGCTTCAGCAAAGGCGGTATTGAATGCAGGACGGTGACCGGCCTCCTCCGTGTCGGCCAAGGTGCCGTCCACATCCCAAAGCAGTGCTTGCAGACGGTGCATCATGCGCTGATCACCCGCGAACCCTAAGCGCCCCATTCCGTTCGTCCTTGCCCCAGCCTCTTCCCCCTTCCCCCGAGCCGATCTGGCAATTGCCCAGCCCCCTGGAGGCACTGCCTGAGCAGGGGGCTGCCCCCTTGCCGGCGGAGCTGATGGCGGTGGTGCGGCGCCGCGGCTTTGACGACGCCAAGGCTCTCAAGGCCTTACTGGAACCTGCAGCGGCTCCGGCTCCAGCACGCCATTTCCCCGATTTGCGGGTTGCGGTGGATCGCTTGGTGCAGGCCTCCCGTCAAGGGGAGCGCCTGGCGATTTGCGGTGATTACGACGCCGATGGCATGACCAGCACGGCGTTGTTGCAAGGGGTGCTGCAACGGCTCGGGGCCAGGCCTCAGCCCGCGATCCCCAGCCGCCAGAGCGAAGGCTATGGCCTCAACGCAGCGATGGTGGAACGTCTGGCTGAGGAGGGGATTCGCCTGCTGGTGACCGTGGATAACGGCATCAGTGCCCGCGAAGCGCTCGAGCGCGCCCAGCAGCTGCAGTTGGAGGTGATCGTGACCGATCACCACACGATTCCTGACCAGCAACCTCCACTGCTGGCCCTGTTGCACCCGGCGCGCACCCCCAAACACTCCCCGTATCGCGGCCTGGCCGGTGTGGGGTTGGCCTATGTGTTGGCGGCAGCCGTGGCGCGCAAGCTGCGCCATCTCGATGCCCTGCGCACCGCCCTTGATCTGTTTTGCATCGGCACCATTGCCGATATGGCGCCGCTCACGGGGGTGAACCGCCTGTGGCTGCAGGAGGGGCTTGCTCAACTGCATCGCTCGCAACTGCCCGGGTTGCGAGCTTTGGCGGAGTTGGCAGGTCTGGAGGATCGCCCGATCGACAGTCAGGCGGTGGGATTTCGCTTGGCGCCGCGGCTGAATGCGGTGGGCCGGCTCGCTGATCCGCAGCTGGCAGTGGAGCTGCTCACCACCGAAGATCCCGAGCGGGCCATGGAGCTTGCGGAGCAGTGTGAGGCGCTCAATCGTCAGCGCCGGGATCTGTGTGATGGCATCGAGGCGGAGGCCCAGGCCCTTGTGGAAGCTGATGGCCAGCAGCGGCCGCCCTTTTTGCTGCTGGCCCAGAACCATTGGCACCACGGGGTCATCGGCATCGTTGCCGCGCGGCTGGTGGAGCGTTGGGGGTTGCCTGTGGCGCTGCTGGCTGGTGAGGGCAACGGCCGGCTGCGGGCCTCGGTGCGTGCCCCTGATGGCTTCGCTGTGGATGCCGCGTTGCAGTCCTGTGCTGATCTGTTGGAGCGCTTTGGCGGTCACCCAGCGGCCGGTGGCTTCACAGTGCGGGCCGAGCATGTGGGGGCTCTGCATGAGCGATTGAGCGAGCGGGCCGCCAGCTGGTTGGAAGGTCGCAACAGCGCGTTGGTGGTGGCCCCGGAAGCGCTGCTACCCCTGGCACGCATCGATCGCGATTTCCTGCAGCAGCTCAAGCGTCTGGAACCCTTTGGTGCCGGGCACGCCAGCCCCCTGTTCTGGGCGCGCGATTGCCAGGTGCGGCGGCAGCGACTGCTCAGGGGTGGCCATCTGCTGCTCGAGCTGGCTGCAGGTGAGGGCACCATCACCGCAATCGCCTGGCGTTGGAGTGGCCCTGAGCCAACGTCCATGCAACTGGATGTGGCATTTCGCCTGCGGGAGGACCATTGGCAAGGGCAGCCCCGCCTGCAGCTGGAGCTGGAGGCCCTGCGCTCGTCCCAGGGACCCCAGGCGCTGCTGTGGAGGCGCCAGCGCTGCTACCGCTGTGAGCGCCGCGGTGAGCAGCTCCTGATCCGTAATCCAGAGGGGCGCGAGCTGCAGCTGAGCTGGCCCCTGAAGGGGGGGGACAGTTCGGATCCGGCCCTCTTGCATCCAGATACGGCCGAGTTGGTGCAACATGCTGCCCTTGCACTTGGCTTAGTGGCTTGATGGTTTCCACCCCTGCGCCGCGGAACTGGTTCCCCCTGTTGCCGCCGTTGATGCTGCTGGGGGTGGTGATCGGTGTCATCTGCATTCCGCTGAACATGGTGGACGCCCTGGTGGATGGCGTTCTCACCGAGGGATTCGCCCATGGCTTGTCGCTTTGGGCCAAGCTGCTGCCGCTGCTGGTCATGCCGGTGCTGCTGAAGCTGCAGCAGCGCCTGTTTGCAGCGGGAGCCGGTTCAGGCATCCCCCAAACCGTTGCCTGCATCGAGAAACCCGAGCGCAGTGCGGAACTATTGGGCCTCAAGCCCCTGTTGATGCGGCTCAGCCTGTGGGGCTTGGCCGCCTCCTGTCTGCTGCCCATCGGTCGCGAAGGGCCGGTGGTGGTGGTGGGGGCCTGTGCCGTGTGGATGCTGCGGCGCAGCTTGAAGGGCGTCACCGCTGAGGTGGGAACCCCCGTGCTGCTGGCTGCTGCAGGTGGTGCAGGTTTGGCCGCAGGCTTCAACACCCCCTTGGTGGCGATCCTGTTCGCTGCTGAGGATCTGCTCAAGCGCTTCAACCTGCCCCTGGTGTGGAGCGCGATTCCGGTGGCTTTGCTGGCTGCCCTGATCGCAGCTGTTGGCGGACAACCGATGTTTGCTTACGGCGAGTTGCCCACGGTGATTGAGGGCCCACGCCAGATGTTGTTTGCCATTCCGGTGGGGGTGATGGGCGGGTTGCTGGGTGCCCTGCTCAGCGGGTTGATGATTCTTTTCACCCGCAAGGTGGCTCCGCTCGCTGTCAAACAGCCGATCCCCATGGGGCTGTTGCTGGGTGGCGGGTTGAGCTTGATGGCCTTTGGTAACCCCAGGGTGTTGGGGCAGGGTTCAGCCGTGCTTCACGATCTGATCAACACCGGTGGCCCCGCATCGCTGCTGGAAGGCCTGTCCGTGATCGGTGAGCGGGTGCTGGGGCCTGTCTTAGTGCTGGGTGCAGGTGTGCCCGGAGGCTTGATTGACCCGGCTCTGGCTCTGGGAGCCACCTTGGGAACGATTTTTATGCCGATTTTCACCGGTCATAGCGGTTTGCTTGGCCTGATCTGCGGTATGGCTGCTGGATTAGCGGGGGCCACACAGCTGCCGATCTTTGCGGCCTTTTTCACCCTCAAGTTGTGCGGAGCAATTGAGTGCATCCCGGCACTGCTCGTTGCTGCAGGGCTAGCGGCTGTGATCAGCCGTGCCCTGCAGCCCGAACCCGTGTATCACGCCCTCGCCAAGCTGTTCATTCAGAGGCTGGAGCGCTGAGGTTGAGGCAACGGCCTCAGAGGGCGCCGCGGCGGTAGAAGAGAATGAAGATCACTGCGGGACCAGCCAAGGTGATCAGAGCCAGGGCGGCGAAGTTGGCAATCAGATGGAAATCGATGAAGCCCATGGCAGGAGGCAGGGAAGCATGTGAGGCGACTTTACGGGGCTTGGCTCCGATTCGCTCCCACTGCGGCGGGCGGCCGTGACGGGTTGTCACAGCTGGCAGTGCATCACTGCCTGTGGCGCCTGTTGTCGCCTGGACCCTGATCAGCGCGCTGAGGCTCTTGATGCGCTCAGTCCTGAGCAGCGCCAGCAGTACATGGACATGGTGGGTCCCGATGGCTGGTGCATCCACTACGACACCGGTGCTCGCCGTTGTCGCATCTACAGCGAGCGGCCCGATTTCTGCCGTGTGAGTCAGCTGGCCACCCTGTTTGAGGTGCATCCTGACGACCACGACGCCTTTGCGATTGCCTGTTGCCGGCAGCAGATCCGTGTCGAATACGGTGGGCGCAGCCTTGAGCTACGGCGTTTTGAGCGGGCCATCCGAACCCCATCCAGTTCTGAACCGAACGGTTGCTGAACCGGTGTCAGAAGAAACAGGGGCTGGGGCCTTGCGCACTCCCTGGGTGATCTTTGGCTCCACCTTCACCACGGTGTTTCTGGCTGAGCTGGGGGATAAAACCCAGGTCGCCACCCTGCTGCTATCGGCGCAATCAGGGCGCCCGGCCCTCGTGTTTCTGGGGGCATCCCTCGCCTTGATCAGCACATCGTTGGTGGGTGTGTTGTTGGGCCAGTGGTTGTCGCGCCATGTGGCCCCCCGCACCCTGGAGCGCCTGGCGGGTTCACTGATGCTGCTGCTGGGTGTCTGGATCGGCGCTCAAGCCCTGTTCCATCTTCTGAGGGCGAGCTGATGCAGTTGCCACCCGATCTCGCCCTGGTGGGCTCCACCTTTCTGGCTGTGTTCCTTGCTGAACTGGGTGATAAGACCCAGCTCGCCACCGTGGCCATCAGCGGCACGAGCCGCTCACCGCTGCTGGTGTTTCTAGGCAGTGCCTCCGCCCTGGTGCTTGCCAGCTTGATTGGCGCCTTGGCCGGTGGCTCCCTGGCGCGTTTGATTCCCGCAGAGGCGCTGCAGTTGGCGGCGGCCCTGGGTTTTCTGGTGATCGGGGCGCGGCTGGTCTGGGGGCAGGAGGCGGCTGATTAAGCTGGGCCATCGGGCTGTAGCTCCACACCCCAGCCCCTGTGGTTGACGCGTATGAAATTTTCCGTTTCCGACCTGCTGGATCAGCTGCGGGGGGAGTCGGTGCTGCCGGTGGAGGATCTCGAGAAGAAGCTGGCCCTTAAAACCGCCGTTGAGAAGTCGCAGCTTTCCCTGGCCCTGCAGGCGCTTGAAAGGGTTGGCGTGCTGCAGAGCGCTGAAGCGGGCATCAGCCGCCAGGCCAATGAGGAGGTGTTTGAGGCTCGCCTGCGCTGTTCCAGCAAGGGGTTCTGCTTTGCCTTGCGCGAGGGCGGTGGCGAAGACGTTTATATCCGCGATCACCAGCTCAATCACGCCTGGAACGGCGATCGCGTGCTGATCAAGGTGACCCGTGAGGGAGGCCGCCGCCGCTCACCTGAAGGTGGGGTGCAGTGCATTCTCGAGCGGGCCAACACCACCGTGCTGGCTCAGGTGGAGCGCCAGGGTGAGCAGCTTCAGGCGGTTCCCCTCGATGATCGGCTGCAGAACCCGATCCAACTGGGGGAGGTGGATGCACCCCACGTTGAGAGTGCCAGCGATGCTGTCGTGGAGGTGGAGCTTGATCGCTTCCCCGTGGGCCAGTACCCAGCCCAGGGCCACGTGCGCCGCTCCCTGTCGATCCGAGGCAGTGAAGCGGATGATCGCGCCCTGTTGATGGCCCGTCACCGCTTGAGCCATGACGGCTTCAGCGGTCGAGCCACCCTGCGGGTGCCGGGGGAAAGCGGCCGGGTCGATCTCACCGCCCTGCCCACGCTGCTGTTTCAGGGTGGTGGTAAGGACAGCCCCGCGCTTCCGGCGGTGTCGCTGGAGAGCCTTGAGGAGGGAGGGGTGCGCCTGTGGGTTCACGCCCCCTCAATCGGTGAACGGCTGGGCATTGAAACCCCGTTGGAACGCTGGCTGAGGCAGCAGGGTGAAGCCATCAGCCTGGGAAGTGCCTGGGTGCCCCTGCTGACGCCTGCACTGCAGAAAGCAGCTGTTTTGGCCGTTGGCAAACCCCAGGACACCCTGTCGGTTGCCCTGGATCTCACCGCCTCTGGCGAGTTGTTGCACTACCGCTTCTGCCGCGCCCAGGTGCAGGTGGATGGGGCGGTTGATCCCAAGGCCCTGACAGCGTTTTTAGGCCGTAAGCCCAAGGCCCGCACCACACCGGTGGCGCTGAAGGGGCTCAAGGATCAGTTGCCCATGCTGGAGCAGCTGCAGGGGTTGGTGGAGCTGTTGCGCCAGCGGCGTCTCGCTGAAGGGAGCCTGGAGCTGGCCCTGCCGCTGCCAGAGCTGGATTCGCTGCAGCAACAGCGCCTTGGCTTGCCTGATCAACGCCGTCGTGGCTGGCATCAGGCGTTTGTTGCTGCAGCGCCACTGGCTTGGCTGCAGGAACTGATTCGTCCAGCTGAACAGGCACTGGGTCGTCATCTGGCTGCCCTGGAGTTGCCTGCCCTGTTCCTCACCAATGCAGCTGCTGATCCCACGGAACTCAATGATTTGGTGAAGCTGGCCATCGGTTTGGATGTGCCGCTGGAACTGGGGGCCGATGGCAATGCGCCGGCAGCCCAGGCGTTGGCTGAGGCGTTTGCAGACACCGATCGCAGCCGGGTGTTGCAGCAGCAGTTGCGTGAGGTCACCTGTCCTGTGGAGATCAGCGCTGAGCCGGGGGGCAATGCCCTGGCAGCGGAAGCGGAGGCCTATGCGCCGTGGTGCTGTGCCTCGCTGCATTATTCGGCCATCTGGAATCAGATGCTGCTGGCCAGCCTGCTCACCGATGGCAAGGATCGTCCCAGCGTGCGCCACAAGAATCGCCTGGATTTGAGCAGTGACAGCTGCCATGGCCAGGTGGAGTGGGCCCTGCTCACCCCAAGTGCTCTGGCGCCCTATCAGGAAGCCATGGGCAGTGGCTTGGTGAATCGCTTGAATGCCCGCGCCAGGTTGGCCGATGAAGCTGAAGCCGATTGCCTGGCCTTGGTCCAGGCCCGTGGAGCGGAAGCACTGGTTGGCCAAACCATCGAAGGCCGCATCAGTGGCATCCAGAGCTACGGCTTCTTCGTTGAGCTGCCCCCCACCCAGGTGGAGGGTCTGGTGCATGTGAGCTCCCTCAAAGACGACTGGTATGAGTACCGCTCGCGCCAGCACCGCCTGGTGGGTCGCAAGAACCGCCGCACATACAAGCTCGGCGACACTGTTGAGGTGGAGGTGCTGAAGGTGGATGTCCTCCGCCATCAGATCGACTTGGCTGTTGTTCTTCCCGAGGGGGAGGGCAGCGCCGATGACGCCGACAACGACAGTGACGGCGATGCAGACAACAGCTGAATCCAGCCAAGGCGCTCCCTTGTTGCTGGGTGTTTGCGGTGCCTCAGCCCAGGTGCTCGCGCTTAGGGCCCTGCAGCTGCTGCTGGAGGCCGGTGAATCGGTGGAGTTGGTGATCAGCCGCGGTGCCTTTGAAGTGTGGCGTGCGGAGTTGGGGCTTGTGTTGCCTGTGGCACCGGCGGAGCAGGAGCGCGTGCTGCGTGATCACTGCGGCACCGATCGAGGCCAGTTGCGCTGTTATCGCTGGAACGATCAGGCCGCACCTCCGGCTAGTGGGAGTTATCGGCTGCGCGGCATGCTGATTCTTCCGGCCTCCATGGGCACCGTGGGCCGGATCGCCTCAGGGATTGCCACCAACCTGATCGAACGCTGCGCTGATGTTCAGCTCAAGGAGGGGCGCCCTTTGGTGATTTCACCCAGGGAAATGCCCTGGAACCTGATTCACCTCCGCAATCTCACCTCCCTGGCTGAAGCAGGGGCTCGCATTGCACCGCCGGTGCCAGCCTGGTACCACCAGCCTGAAACCCTGCAGGAGATGGTGGATTTCATGGTCCTGCGCACCCTTGACCTGTTTGGTTACGACCTGGCGCCGTTGCAGCGCTGGGAGGGTCCCATCAGTGATTCCCCGCAGCGTCCATGAAGCGCTGGTTGCTGCTGCCTCTGTTGCTGCCCCTTTTCGGAGCCCTTGCTGTTGGGCTGCTCAACCTTCGCGCTCCCACGCGTTTGCGTCTGCTGCTGTGGTTGAGTCCGCCCTTACCCCTTGGCAGTTGGGTGTTGCTGGGCAGCGCTGGTGGAGCTCTGCTCGCGGCAGCGGCTGGATTCAGCGCGGCGACCCCTGGTGAGCCGGTGATGTTCCGCCGTGAACGGGTGCCTGCCTATGGAGATGAAGAGCCCGAGGCTCAGGCCTGGGAGCCGATGCCACCCCCTCCTGCAGCTGAACCCTGGCCGGAGCGTTCCCCCCATGACGCGGCTCCCACGGTGTCTGTGCCGTTTCGGGTTGTGCAGCGGGGAGCACCTGCAACGCAGGCTGCAACGGCCCCCACTCAGCGGGCTGAGCCCGAGGATGACTGGGGAGAGAGCAGTTCTGATGAGGAGTGGTGAGTAGCCTGCTGGACAGCATCTCCGTGCAGCGCTTGACCGACTCGGCCCCCTCCGCCAAGCCCGCAGCAGCAAAGCCCGCAGCAGCGAAGCCCAAACCTCCCAAGCCGGAGGACAAGCCCTTCGCTGAGTTCGTGCCGCAACTGCTGTTGCCGGCGCTTGAGAAGGAAATCCAGACCTATGGCGGTCCTGCTCCAGCATTGACGTTGGAGCAAGCACCGATGCCTGTGGTGGGGGAGTCCTGCTGGCAGATTCGTGGTGAATTGCCCGGTGACCGGCGCTTCTGGCTGTGTTTCACCAAAGACGACATCCAGGCTCCGAAAACCTTCGCGGTTGCTGAGGCAGGGGCTCAGCCCAGCCTGCTTGAGTCGTTTTTGATTGATGAAAAGCGCATCACCCTGGCTTTGCTGGTGAGCCGAACCGTGCAACGGCTTAACGGACAGAAGTGGCTGGGCCCGAATTGACGGCCGAGACGCCTACGATGGCGATCTAGACATTTCGTGCCGACCGGATGGTTCCCCCCAGCGCTCTAGCCGAAGCTCCCCGCAACAGCGGTGAACCCGCCGTTAAGGACCCGGTGAAGGACACGATCCTGACCCCGCGCTTCTATACCACCGATTTCGAAGCGATGGCCGCCATGGATTTGCGGCCCAATGAGGAGGAGCTGGAGGCGATCTGCGAGGAGTTCCGTAAGGATTACAACCGCCACCACTTCGTTCGCAACGCTGATTTTGAGGGTGCTGCTGACAAGCTGGATCCTGAAACCCGCAGGGTCTTCATCGAGTTTCTCGAGCAGAGCTGCACCTCCGAGTTTTCAGGTTTCCTGCTCTACAAGGAACTGAGCCGTCGCATCAAGAACCGCAACCCGTTGCTGGCTGAGTGCTTTGCCCACATGGCCCGCGATGAAGCCCGCCATGCAGGCTTTCTGAACAAGGCCATGGGCGATTTCGGCCTGCAGCTTGACCTGGGCTTCCTCACCGCTAACAAGGCTTACACCTTCTTCAAGCCGAAATTCATCTTTTACGCCACCTACCTGTCTGAAAAGATTGGCTATTGGCGTTACATCGCGATTTATCGCCACCTTGAGAAGAATCCCGACAGCAAGATCTTCCCGATCTTCAACTTCTTCGAGAACTGGTGTCAGGACGAGAACCGCCACGGTGATTTCTTTGATGCCCTGATGAAGGCTCAGCCCAGCTCTGTGCGCGGTCTTCAGGCTCGGCTGTGGTGCCGTTTCTTCCTGCTCGCCGTGTTCGCCACCATGTACGTGCGTGATGTGGCTCGCAAGGAGTTCTATGAGGCACTTGGCCTTGATGCCCGCGAGTACGACAAGTACGTGATCGCCAAAACCAACGAGACCTCAGCACGGGTGTTCCCGGTGGTGCTCAACGTCGATCACCCCAAGTTCTATGAGCGCCTGGAGCGCATCGTTGGCAACAACGACGCCCTGGCCAAGGCTGAAGAAGGCAATGCTCCGGCCCCTGTGAAGCTGCTGCGCAAGCTTCCTTTCTGGACCGCCAATGCATTGGAGATGGCCAAGCTGTTCCTGACAGCTCCCATCCCGAGCGACAAGTTCCAGCCCGCCATCCGCTGACCATTCTGTGAGTTTTCTCGAATCCTTCTGGCCCCAGCGGCTTGAACAGTTGCTGGCGGCCGGGCGTGCCGCGGGTGCCGATCTTGTGGAGATCTTTCTGGAAAGGGGAGATCGCTTGGGGGTGTTGGCCGAGCAGGAGCGGGTCACCAGTGTGAGCCCTTCATTTGCGACTGGTGCCGGCATCCGTGTCTTCCGTGGTGCGTCAGAGGGGTATCGCGATGGCTTTGTCAGCACCAACGATCTGAGTGAACAGGGCCTGCTTCAGGCCCTGGACCAGGCCCTGGGGATGCTTGCGCTGCAGCGCCCCAGTGCTGCATCAGGCCAGCCCTCGGGTTTTGAGGGGCTGGGAAGTCTTATCAATTATGGAGAGGGCAAGCAGGACTGGTTGCAACGCTGCCCCGATGTGCAACAGATCGCTGAGCGGCTGCTGGAGGGCACCGAGCGCCTTCAGGCCCATGGTCAGCATCTGCAGGCACGCCGCGGTAACTACTCCCGGGACTGGCAGGAGGTGCTGGTGGCCGCCAGTGACGGCACATTCGCCCGTGATCTGCGTTTGCACCAGACCCTTGGTCTGAGCGTGCTTGCAGCAGATGGTGACCACCGCGCCAGCGTGGCCCGGCGCTTTGGCAGCACGGATCACCCCGACGATCTGATGGTGTGGGATGCCGATGGCACCGCCCGTGACATCACCAAGAGCAGCGCCACGATGCTCTACGCCGATTACGTGGATGCGGGCACCTATCCGGTGGTGTTGGCCAACAAATTCGGTGGTGTGATCTTCCACGAGGCCTGTGGGCACCTGCTGGAAACCACCCAACTGGAGCGGGGCACAAGCCCCTTTGCTGGTCGCATTGGTGAACCCATCGCCCACGAGGCGGTGACCGCCATCGATGAAGGGCTCTCCTCCCAATCCTTCGGCAGCCTGTCGATGGACGATGAGGGCAAGCAGCCCCAGCGCACCACGCTGATCGAAAACGGAGTTCTAAAGGCATTCCTCTCCGATCGTGCTGGTGAACTGCGCACCGGTCAGCCCCGCACCGGCAGCGGCCGGCGTCAGAGCTATTCCTTTGCTGCGGCCAGCCGCATGCGCAACACCTTCATTGCTGCTGGTCCCCACACCCCTCAGGATCTGATCGGCTCCATCGACCGGGGCTTGTACTGCAAGGTGATGGGTGGTGGCAGCGTTGGCCCCACCGGCCAATTCAATTTCTCCGTGGAGGAGGGCTACCTGATTGAGGATGGTGAATTGGGCAAACCGGTGAAGGGGGCCACCTTGATTGGTGATGCCGAAACCGTGATGCCTCGCATTTCCATGTGCGCCAATGATCTGGATCTGGCTGCTGGATTCTGCGGTTCGGTCAGCGGCAGTGTGTACGTCACGGTGGGGCAACCCCACGTGAAGGTGGATGCGATCACCGTGGGGGGCCGCTGAGATGTTGTCTCCAGATCAACTCCAAGGTCAGCTGCAGACCTTGGCAAGCCAACACGGCATCAGCCAGTGGGATCTCGGTGCCACCAGCAGCAGCGATGTTTCCGTCCAGGTGGATCGAGGCGAGCCAAAGCAACTCAAGGGCTCCCAGCGCAGTGCTGTCACTGTGCGGGTGTGGAATTCGGAAGGCCGCGTTGGCATCACCAGCAGCACCGATCTTTCCGCTGAAGGCTTGGAGCTGGCCCTCAAGGGGGCAGCGGCTGCCAGTGCGTTCGGTGATCTGCAGGAGCCCCCTGGCTTGTCGTGCCGTTCCACCGAAGCGTTGCAACCGGTTGAGCGGCCCCTCAGGGAGCCACAACCGATCCAGACCATGCTCAACACCTTGTTGGAGGCTGAGCGTCAACTGCTGGATCGCCATCCCAGCATCAGCACCGTGCCGTACAACGGCCTCTCAGAGCGCAGTGGTGAGCGGATCTATCTCAACAGCCTTGGCTCACAGCGCCATGAACGGTTGAGCACCAGTTCCATCTATCTCTATGCCCGCGCTGATCAGGAGGGCCGCAAACCCCGCAGCGCCAGTGCTGTGCGCATTGGCCATGGCTCCGCTGATCTCGATGTGCAGGGCTGCATTGATGAAGCGGCTGAGCTCACCATCAGCCATCTGGATTACGCCCCGATTGACACCGGCACTTACACCTGTGTGTTTTCGCCGGAGGCCTTCCTCGATCTGATCGGCGCATTCAGCAATCTTTTCAATGCCCGCGCTGTGCTCGATGGTCTCAGCCTCTCCACGCGCGATTCCCTGGGCCAGCAGTTGGCTGTGCCATTCCTGAGCCTCTGGGATGACGCCCGTCATCCCGACAACCTCGGCGCTTCCGCTTTTGATGGGGAAGGCACCCCCACCGCCCGGCTCCCGCTGATCGATGGTGGGGTGCTCAGCCATTTCCTCCACAGTGAGGGCACGGCGCGTCAATTTGGTGTGGCCCCCACCGGCCATGCCGGCATGGGAGCCAAGGTGTCGGTGGGTCCGGATTGGTTTGAGATTGGCGCCACCCCAGGAGCGGGCAGTGGTGACACCTCCCTCAATCGTCATCAAGCCGATGGGGTGGTGTGGATTGATTCGCTCTCTGCCCTGCATGCAGGGGTGAAAGCCAGCCAGGGTGCTTTCTCGCTTCCCTTTGATGGTTGGTTGCTCAAGGGCGGCGATCGTCAGTCGATTGAAGCGGCCACCGTGGCGGGTGACATCCGCACGGTTCTGCGTTCAATCCTGGCGCTGGAGGGACAACCCAAACTCACGCCGGATGGCCTCTGTCCCTACATCTGGGTGGAGGGTCTGGCGATCACCGGCGAGGCGTAGTGAAGGTTCTGTTCTGGGGCACACCGGCCTACGCGGTGCCCAGTCTTGAGGCGCTCATTGCTGCAGGTCATGAGCTGGTGGGGGTGGTCACCCAGCCGGATCGTCGCCGCGGCCGTGGTGGGGCGTTGATGCCATCGCCTGTGAAGGCAAGGGCCCTGGAGCTCCTTCCCGATCTCCCGGTGTTCACCCCCCAGCGCATTCGCCGTGAACCCGAGGTGCAGGCCCAATTGGCGGCCCTCGGTGCTGAGATTTCCGTGGTGGTTGCTTTTGGCCAGCTGCTGCCCCCTGAGATGCTGCAGCAACCGCCGTTGGGCTGTTGGAACGGCCATGGCTCCTTGCTGCCACGCTGGCGCGGCGCCGGTCCGATTCAGTGGAGTCTGATGGAGGGCGATAGCGAAACCGGCGTGGGGATCATGGCCATGGAGCAGGGATTGGATACCGGCCCCGTGTTGCTGGAGCGCAGCCTCCCCATCGGCTTGCTTGACAACGCTGGTCAGCTGGCCGAGCGCCTCAGTTCCCTCACCGCTGAGTTGTTGGTGGAGGCCCTGCCCCGCATTGCGGACGCTGGGCCTGGGCCAGAGGTTGAACGCCTGCAGCGGCTCGGTGTGCGCCATCAAGGGGAGGAGGGCCTCACCCTGGCGCGGTTGCTCACCAAGGAGGACTACCGCATCCGTTGGGATGAGCGCGCTCTAGCGATCCATCGCCGTGTGATGGGCTTGCATCCCGGTGCCTATTGCCTTTGGGGTGAAAAGCGTCTCAAGTTGCTCGAAACCGAACCACTGGTTCAGCGGCTGGCTGATCAGCTCAGCCCAGAGGCTGCTGAACTGAGCGGGCGCCATTGGTCTGCGACCCAGCCAGGCTCAGTGCTTGAAGCCGTCAAGGGGGTGGGTTTGGTGATCGCCACCTCCGGTTGCCCGCTGCTGCTGCGCCGGGCCCAGTTGGAGGGCAAAAGCCCCAGCAGTGGTGATGCGTTGATTCAGCAGCTCAACGGCTGACGATCCACAGCAATCGCGCCCAGATCACGCTCTGGCTGATGCTCAGCAGGCCCAGGCCGATGCAGATCGGGCAATGCAACGGGCCCATCAGTGATCTCCTGCGGGGGTGTGGTGGCTGCAGCGCTCGCAGGGCCCTTCAGGCAACACCGCGCAGCGCAGCAATGGGCTGCGGGCGTTGTAAGCACAGCTGGGATCGCCGATCACCCAGCTGTTCTGCCACCAGCGGGAATCGCGGGGCTGGTTTTGCGCCTTCACCTCCAGAGCCACCCCGTGGAGGCGATAGCGCCCAGATCGCAGTTGATAGCGGTGGCGGCGCTGCAACACCAGGTAGGAGGTGCCTTCCACCTCCATCCAGCGCCCTGGTTGGGGCACCTCCTCCATGTTGAGTCGATGGAGCACCTGGCGGCTACCAGCCCGAATCAGCTCAACCGCCAGCTGTTCAGGACGATCGGCACCGTTCAAGAACTCGCCTCCTGCGCCTCCTCACTCTGCCGTGAGAAGCCCCAGAGAAACAGAATTCCCACCAACAGCAACAAGGCCCATTCCGGCAGCTCCCAACTGGGATTGACCACCCGAACGCTGAGTTGCAGGCCCACCAGCCCCACGGCGAGAAACCCAGCTGATTCCAGCCGGCTGTAGCGCTCGAGCAGGGCAATGAACAAGCCGGAGGTGAGGCGTAGAGCCAGGATTCCCACCATTCCACCGGTGATGATCAAGCCGAGCCGATCGCTCACGGCCACCGCGGCAGCCACGCTGTCGAGGGAGAAGGCCAGATCGGTGATGGCGATGGTGATGGCCGTCAGGGCCAGGGGTTTGGTGGTTTGGCTGAGCGCTCCTGCCTTGGTGCTGTCTGCTGATGCGTCAGCCGGCCGATCGCTGTCGTTGCCATCGGCTTGGCCGATGAAGTGGCTGCCGCAGAGCCAGAGCAGGTAGGCAGCGCCTGCCGCCATCAATGGTCTGAATCGCAGCACCCAGCGGGCCGCAACGATCAGCAGGATCCGGAAGATCAGGGCAAACAGCAGGCCCAGATTGAGGGCCCGTTGCTGCGCTTCCGCTCCCACCTCGCGCCGGGCAATGGCCGCCAGGGCAATGGCGTTATCAGCTGAGAGCACAATTTCCAGCCCCACCAGCACGGGCAGCAGCAGGGCCACCTCTTGCCACGCGTCCGCGGCGTGGATCAGCGGGGTGAGAACGGAGCTGGTGGATGCCTCCATGGCAGCGGTCCGTCCCAAGCAATCCGGCAGCTTAGAAAGTTGAGGACTAGAACTGGCAGGCAGCTCGGGGTTGGTGATGGCATCGGAGCCCGTGGCAGGGGTGGTGGAGCTGCTGCATGTGGATGCCCAGCGGGTGATCGTGCGGCTGAGTGCGATGGCCGGCCGCCAGCAGCTCTCGGCTTTGGGGGAAGCGGCCAATGCCGAGCAGGCTGAAGATCGGGCCCGCGAGCGGTTGCAGCAAGCCCTGGCTCGCTTTGCTGGGGCTGTTCCTGCCGCTCTTGGCTCTCCTGCTGCCCCACCACAGCAGCCTCTTCAACCACCAGCGCCCACTCCCACTGCCGCAGCTGCTTCTGCTGTTCAGGCCTCAGAAGCAGCCCCAGTTACGGCTGCACCCCAGGCGGCACCACCGGCACCAGCTCCGCCGCAGCCATCCGCTCCAATCCCTGAAGCCGATCCCATTGAGCCCCCGGCCGAACCGGAGGACTGGAGTGAGGAGCTCACCGCTGTGGAGATGGAACTGCAGCGCCTGGGCTGGGATCGCGACCAGGAGGGCACCTATCTGCAGCGGGCCTTCGGCCACCCCAGCCGCAGCCGCCTGGTGAATTACGCCGATGTGGTGAGTTATCTCAAGGCTTTGCGTTGTTTTGAGCCGGGCTGTTCAGCGGCATCTGCCGTTGTGCCACTCCGCCGTTCTGATTTGTTGCGCTGCAGTGATGAGCTTCTGGGGCAACTGCAATGGGGTGCCGCCCAAGGACGGCAGTTCCTGGAGGAGCACTTCGCCAAGGCCAGCAGGCAGCAGCTCAGCGATGAACAATTGCTCGCCTTCAACCAGCAGCTGGAAGAACAGCTGATCGGACAGGGCACTGCTCAAGCCGCATCAAGTTGATCTCAACGCTTCGCCCCGTATGGCTGGTTGGCGAAGCTTGATCAGGGATTGGGCTTCACTGAATTTTCCCTTGAAACCCCCATCGAACGCTTTGAAGCTGTCTTGGTGATTCCCAGAGAAGCAGGTGATTGTGATGGTGTTGCAGGGCCGCCACACCCCTGAGACAGCACCCATGCACTCTGAGGAGTATTTCAATGACTATGAATTATGTGGATTATCTTTCCCCTTCTGATGATCAGTTGATCGTTGCAACTGGTGGATCTCAACCACTGCAAGCTTTGAATCGTCTCCGTTTAGGCGGTAGGGAAGGATTTCCACCATTCCGCCAGTGTGATGATCAAGCCGAGTCGATCGCTCCAACTGGTGGATTTGGCCTTACAAATCTGCTCTGGCATCCTGATTCATGAGTTGAGGTGTCGCAGTCTCGCCCGTTGCAGTGATCTGAGGTTTTTGATCCACCTTTTGGCTCAGGGTCCTGCTGCGGGAGGCCTGAATCAATTTCACTGCAGCCAAGGCGATGAAGTGTTTGATTCGCTTTGTCGTCTTGGCTGGTTTGGCTTCAGGCTGCACATCGCAATCTCTTTTGCATTGTTGCGGCTGACTCTAATTATTTTCTCGGTGAAATTCGTTTGAAAGCCAATCTCTTTGTTGTTCTTGGTTGATCAAAATCGAGTTTCTGCTGTTGCTCCTGTGGCCCCGCTCTTGCGGGGCTTTTTGCTGTGACAACCACCGCTGACATCACATTCACTGATGTGCAGCCCAGTGCGTTGTTCATTCACCTGATTCTCACCGAATTCTCTCGCTGGTTTCCCTTGTTTTCCCTGTTTTTCTCACCAGATCAGTTGTGAGCTTGGGGATGTGGGGGTTGGCCTCGCTTTCCCCCTTTCAATTCACGGCAGGAGATCAGGGTGATGGGTGCCCCAGAGTCAGATTTGGCAGCAGGGTGCCGTGCAGCTCCAGTGGTGGAGCCCTGGTGTGACTCCTCGGCTTACCACTGGCTGGTGTTTTTGCTGGCCCGCTTTGCCCTGCATCGCCAGTGCCCGCTGACAGGCATCCAGCTTCTGCTTGGTGATGATGGTTTGGTTGCCACAGTGCCTCCACTGCAGGACCAATCGCTCACGGCCTTTATGGCCAGTGAGCAATCACTGTTTTCCACATCCCAGCTGACGGCGTTTGATCAGCACTGCTGCGTGGGTGCCGTTGAAGGCTTGCCTTGGGGGCTTTCGGAGGCTGAATGCGCGGCTTTGCTCTGCCTGGTGGAGAGGCCTGAGCCAGCTGAACCCATGGTGGTGTTGCGGGATCCTTCCGGCCAGCTGCATCTCTGCTCTGTGGCGCCTGAGGTCAAGGGCTGTTTGCTGCCAGCTGTCTGTTCCTGCAGTGCGCAAGGGTGCCCTTAGGGCGAAGCCCTTGCTCAGCGCAGCCTTGCTCTGTGCTTTGGATTGGGCTGTGGCGTTCCCCTGTTGGCCGGCTAACCCCACAGGCGTTTGGCCCAGCTGGTGTTGATCGATCAGCCAGGATCAACAACTGCTTAGTGATCCGCCATGCCCCTCACCTCCCTGGTGCGCCAGCTTCAGCAGGTGCCCCTCACGGGGGAGGTGCTGGAACGCAGCCGGCGCACAGAGCGCTTGCGACTGCAGGGGGCCAGCCGGGGCGCGCGGGCGTTGTTGGCATCCGCCCTGGCGCGGGCGGATGGCTCCCCTCTGGTTGTGGTGGTGCCCACCCTGGAGGAGGCCGGCCGCTGGGCTGCCCTGCTTGAGCTGATGGGGTGGCCCAGCACCCAGCTTTATCCCACCAGCGAAGGCTCCCCCTATGAGGGGTTTGATCCCACCAGTGAAATCACCTGGGGCCAGTTGCAGGTGCTCAGCGAGCTGGTGGAGCTCGAGGGCCAGGCCTGGGAAGGGGTGATCGTGGCCACTGAACGGGCCCTGCAACCGCACCTGCCGCCACCGGCGGTGCTGGCGGCCCAGTGCGTCACCCTGCGCAAGGGGGCCACGGTGGACCTCGAGGAGCTGGCTGAAACCCTGGCCCGGCTCGGTTACGAGCGGGTGAGCACGATTGAGCAGGAGGGCACCTGGAGCCGCCGCGGCGACATCGTGGATCTCTTCCCGGTGAGCGCCGAGCTCCCGGTGCGCCTCGAATTTTTCGGTGAAGACCTCGAGAAGCTGAGGGAGTTTGACCCCGCCACCCAGCGCTCCCTCGATTCCGTTGAGCTGGTGCGCATCACCCCCACCGGCTATGGCCCCCTGGTGGCTGAAGCGCTGCGCACCAACCTCCCCGAGCAGCTCGATCAGCTCCTCGATGCCGAGGCGATGGAGCAGCTGCTGGCCGGTGACACCCCCGAAGGCATGCGCCGGCTGATGGGGCTGGCCTGGGATCAGCCCGCCTCATTGCTCGATTACCTGCCTGAACACACCCTGGTGGCCCTCGATGAGCGCCGCCAGGCCAAGGCCCATGGCCAGCAGTGGTTTGATCACGCCCAGCAGCACCACGGTGAGGAGGTGGAGGGGCTGCTGCCGCCCACGCTGCATCGGCCCATCAGTGACACCTTCGCGGCCCTAGAAGCCTTCAGCGGTTTTGATCTGGCCGAGCTGGCTGAAACCGATCAGCACCCCAACAGCTTCGATATTTCGGCGCGGCCGGTGCCCGCGTATCCCAACCAGTTCGGCAAATTGGCTGGTCTGGTCAAGGATTTTCAACGGGAGAAAACCCGGGTGTGGCTGCTCTCCGCCCAGCCATCGCGGGCGGTGGCCTTGCTGGAAGAGCACGACTGCATCACCCGCTTTGTGCCCAACCCGGGGGATCAGCCGGCCATCGACCGCCTGCTGGAGCAGAACACGCCGGTGGCCCTCAAGACCAAGGGCACAGCGGAGCTGGAGGGGTTGTTGCTGCCGGCCTGGCGCCTGGCCCTGATCACCGACCGTGAATTCTTCGGGCAGCAGAACCTCACCGCCAGCGGCTACGTGCGTCGCCGTCGCCGCGCCGCCAGCCGCACGGTGGATCCCAACCGCATGCGCCCCGGAGATTTCGTGGTGCACCGCAACCACGGCATCGGCCGCTTTCTCAAGATGGAGAAGCTGGCTATCGGCGGCGATGCCCGCGATTACCTGGTGGTGCAGTACGCCGATGGTCTGCTGCGGGTGGCTGCTGATCAGCTCGGCAGCCTGGGCCGGTTCCGCGCCAGCAGTGACGCCCCCCCGGATCTCAACAAGATGGGCGGGGTCGCTTGGACAAGGACCAAGGAGCGGGCCCGCAAGGCCGTGCGCAAGGTGGCGCTCGATCTGGTGAAGCTCTACGCCGAGCGCACCGAATCACCAGGCTTTGCCTTCCCGCCCGATGGCCCCTGGCAGAACGAGCTGGAGGATTCCTTCCCCTACGAACCCACGCCGGATCAGCTCAAGGCGATCACGGATGTGAAGCGCGACATGGAGGTGCCCAAACCCATGGATCGCCTCGTTTGCGGTGATGTGGGCTTTGGTAAAACCGAGGTGGCGGTGCGCGCCATCTTCAAAGCGGTGACCTCCGGTCGCCAAACGGCGCTGTTGGCCCCCACCACGGTGTTGGCCCAGCAGCACTGGCGCACCCTCAGTGAGCGCTTTGCCCCTTATCCGATCAAGGTAGCCCTGCTCAACCGCTTCCGCACCGCTGGGGAGCGCAAGGAGATTCAGAAGGGATTGCAGGAGGGCTCCATCGATGTGGTGGTGGGCACCCACCAGCTGCTTGGCAAGGGCACCAGCTTCAAGCAGTTGGGCTTGCTGGTGGTGGATGAGGAGCAGCGCTTTGGTGTGAACCAGAAAGAAAAGATCAAGGTGCTGCGCAAAGACGTGGATGTGCTCACCCTCTCCGCCACACCCATTCCCCGCACCCTGTACATGAGCCTCTCCGGCGTGCGCGAGATGAGCCTGATCACCACGCCACCGCCCCTGCGCCGGCCGATCAAAACCCATCTGGCCTCACTGGATGAGGAGGCGGTGCGCAGCGCCATCCGTCAGGAGCTCGATCGCGGCGGCCAGGTGTTCTATGTGGTGCCTCGGGTGGAGGGCATCGAGGACGTGGCCGGCCAGTTGCGCCAGATGCTGCCTGGCCTGCGCCTGCTGGTGGCCCACGGCCAGATGCCCGAGGGGGAGCTGGAGAGCGCCATGGTGGCGTTCAACGCGGGCGAGGCCGATCTGATGCTCTGCACCACGATCGTGGAAAGCGGCCTCGATATCCCACGGGTGAACACGATCCTGATTGAGGATGCCCAGAAATTCGGCCTGGCTCAGCTGTATCAGTTGCGTGGGCGCGTGGGCCGCAGCGGCATTCAGGCCCACGCCTGGTTGTTCTATCCCGGTGATGCCAGCCTCAGCGATGCAGCGCGGCAACGGCTGCGGGCGATCCAGGAATTTGCCCAGCTGGGCAGTGGCTACCAGCTGGCCATGCGCGACATGGAGATTCGCGGTGTGGGCAACCTGCTGGGGGTGGAGCAGAGCGGCCAGATGGAAACCATCGGCTTTGATCTCTACATGGAGATGCTGCAGGAGGAGCTGGCTGAAATCCGGGGGCAGGACATCCCCTCGGTTGAGGACACCCAGATCGATCTCCAGGTCACCGCGTTCATCCCAGGCGATTGGATCACCGAATCCGACGAGAAGATGGCCGCTTACCGCGCCGCTTCTGACTGCATCAGCCGCGAGGCTCTGCTGCAGTTGGCTGCCGATTGGGTGGACCGCTATGGCGCCCTGCCGGCTCCGGTGCAATCCCTGCTGCAGTTGATGGAGCTCAAGCTGCTGGCCAAGCGCTGCGGCTTTGCTCGCATCAAGCCGGAGAAGCCCAACATCGTGTTGGAAACCCCCATGGAGGAGCCGGCGTTCCGGCGTCTGCGCCAAGGCTTGGCGACTCACCTGCACGGCCGGTTGGTGTACCAGGCCGGCAGTGGCACCACCGCCAAGGTGCTGGCCCGCGGTCTGGGGGTGTTGCCAGCGGAGAAACAGCTCGAGGAGCTCAAGAGCTGGCTGGACACCATGGCGGCCCAGTTGCCGGATGCCGATGGCTTCAGCGAAGGAGAGCGAGAGGCGGCCAACCAGGCCCGCAACGAAGCAGTGCTGAGTGTGTGAGGCGACTTGCCTTCTCAGACTCGCAAAAGTTCGTTACACTCTGGGCACTTGGTAACGAAGCATGAACGCCATCGTTGAGCTGAATGACGGCCTGGGGGCAGTGTTCGCTGGCGGCGGCAGCTTTCCTTTCAGCCTGTTCAGTTCGGTGCTGGGTGCTCTGGCTCTGGGCTTCTTTGCTCTTTGGCAGAACGATGAAAGCAACGATGATGACGACTCCAACACCGGCGGCGGCCTGATGCAGCCCGTGGCCTGAAACGCTCAGCTCCGCTGGCTGAACAATCTCAGCCCATAAAAAAGGGCCGCAATGCGGCCCTTTTTTATGCCACTAAATCGGCTACCGCCTTACTGCCCTATCAAGGCGGGGACTTTGTTGTTGGGGTCGTAGCTCACCTTGGGGGATTGTTTGGCAGCCCGCAGCAGTTTGGACAGCTCGGTTTCAGCCACTTTGTACTGGGGATCGCTGCGCGTTCCCAGCTCTTCAAACTTCAAGGAGCGGGCCTGGGCTTCGCTCAATCCGGCGATCACATCCGGCTTGATGCCGTTCTTGTGGATGTCGCGACCGTTGGGCGTGAGGTATTTGGCAATGGTGACGGTCATGCCCGAGCCATCGGACAGCGGCCGCACCGATTGAATCAAGCCCTTGCCGAACGTGGTTTTACCCACAATCGTGCCGCGGTTGTTGTCCTGAATCGCACCCGAGAGGATCTCGCTGGCACTGGCGGAGCCTTCATTCACCAGCACCACCAGTGGCGCTTCTGTGAGTGCGCGGCCACTGGCTTTTTTCACATCGTTCACGCCATCGCGCGTTTGCGATGAAACGATCACGCCTTCATCAAGCCATTGGCGCGCAATCTCAACGCTGGCCATCAGCAGGCCGCCGGGATTGCTGCGCAGATCAAGAACAAAGCCCTCAGCACCTTGCTCTTTCAGATCGGTGATGGCTTTTCGCATGTCCTTCGCCGCATTGGCGTTGAACTGCTTCAGGCGGATGTAGCCCACCTTGCGGCCGTCGGGGGCGGTGTTGAGGCGGCTATCAACGGCATGCAGCTCAATGCGATCGCGGATCAGATCCACGCTCACCACTGCGCCTGAGCTGCGCTGCAGTTGCAAAGTGACCTTGGTACCCACTGGACCGCGGATGAGCTTGACCGCGTCTTCGGTGGTCATGCCGCGGGTGCTTGTGCCGTCGATCGCCGTGATCACATCCTTGGGCTGCACACCAGCCCGTGAGGCCGGGGAGCCATCAATCGGAGAGACCACCACCAGTTGTTTGGTGTCTTTATCAACGCTCAGTTGGATCCCGACACCGGAGAGTTCTCCGGAGGTGTCGATCTCCATCTCCTTGAATTCCCGCGGATCCATGAAGCGGGTGTAGGGATCATCCAGGGAGCTGAGCATTCCCCGAATGGCCTCATAGGCATCTTTGGTGCTGCCGTAGCTCTTGGTGAGCACATCGCGGCGGAGCCCCTTCCAATCTGTTTCGTTGTAGAGGCCGTTGGTGTCGAGGTAATCGCGGAAAACGATTTGCCAGGCCTCATCCATCACCTCCTTGGGGCTATCGGAAATGATGGCTGCCGTGCTGCTGCGGAGCACCAGATCGCTTGCCAAAACCATTGCACCGGCGAAGCTGCCGACGCCTGCAACGGTGGCAACAACAACTCGACGCAGAGGCGTGCGACCCATGGCAACGGTGAATGTCAGATCACCGTAACGTCATCCCCCCGATCCGCACAGGCTTTTGGGCGGCCACGTTGTGTCTGGATGTGCCTTTTAGGCGGGTTCCACCCAGCGACCGTCTTCCTTGATCAGCTCAATCAAGGCTTGAACCCCTTCCGCTTCCGGCACGCGGCGGATCTCGTCGCGGCCGCGATAGAGGGAAATGATGCCCGGTGTTTTGCCGACATAGCCGTAGTCGGCATCAGCCATTTCGCCAGGGCCATTGACGATGCAACCCATCACGGCGA
>JAYKHZ010000023.1:0-3080 GCA_035286165.1 Synechococcus sp. | reverse complement strand
TGTTGCCCCCTCGACTCCTTCAAGATCTCAGCGGTTCTGGTGAGCACCAGAAGCAGCAGTGGTGAGGGTGGCTCAGTGTTCTGGTGAGGAGCGGGTGAGCTGAAAAGCCTTGCTGTGACTGGGTGATGACCGCTGCTGCTGGCGTGGCTATAACCAAAAGGTCACTGGCTGGGTAGCCAATGTCCGAAGATCAACTCAAAGCATTTCTGGAAGCCGTCAAGGCAAAAGCTGGTCTTCAAGAACAGTTCAAAGCAGCTGCCGATGCTGATGCTGTAGTGGCGATTGCCAAGACTGCTGGTTTTGTGATTTCCGCTGATGATCTCAAGCAAGCTCAGGCAGAAGTTTCAGACGAGGAGCTGGAGGGTGTGGCTGGGGGTTTCCGATGTTACTCAATACCACTAACTGTGAGCTGTTGTGACGCACCTCACACCTTAGTTAATAACCAAATGCTCGCCTGTTAACTTTGGTGCTTGATCACTTTTTTAGCTTATCCCCCAGAGCCCCTGCAGTTGTAGGTTTTTTCATTGCCTAAAGCAGCCTTAAACGACTTCCGATGCCTACTAATGTCGCAGTTTGTTAGTTAGCGACGTGGCGTAAATATTTAGTCAGAGTGACTTCAGACGGCCGCCCACCTCCTCACCGTGCTGGGTGAAACCCCAAAACGGGTAGCGATTGCGGTCCAGGTGGCGCCATTGCGGCGCAGACGATTGATGCGGGTTCTGCGTGATTCAGTTGCCCAGAGAAGAGCGACTACAGGTAGAAACAGAATCACCAAGCACCACGCCAGGACACAGCTGGTCATTTGTTTGGTTGTAGTGAGAGGAAGTCTCCGGGATTGTCCTCTTTTGATACTTTTATGGTGGCTCGAATGGTCATCTCTCCACCTCGCCAAACAGGATGATCAGGTTCTATTTGTCGAAGTCTTAGACGCTCTTGCGTGGCTTCTTGTTGGCAAAAATACCCCTGACTGCCATAGGCAAACTGAACACGATGGATCCGATCTGGGTGGAGCGCCTGGCCTTGCAAGGTGCGCCGGCTCAACCCCTCAATGGTTTGAGCTTTGCGGTGAAAGACAACATCGCTGTGGCTGGCTTTGTGAGTGGCTGCGGTAACCCAGCCTGGGCCAGCTCGGGGGTGGTTGAGCTCAGTCACGCACCTGTGGTGCAACGGTTGCTCGCTGCTGGTGCCAGCTGCAGCGGCATCACCTGGATGGATGAATTTGCCTTTGGTCTGGCGGGGGAGAACCACTGGAGTGGTTCACCGCCCAATCCCCGTGTGGAGGGGGCCATCGTTGGGGGGTCCAGCAGCGGAAGTGCCGCTGCGGTGGCCAGTGCAGCGGTTCCAGCGGCACTTGGAACAGACACCGGTGGATCAGTGCGCGTTCCCGCCAGTTGGTGTGGCCTATGGGGTTGGCGCCCCAGCCATGGGGTGGTGCCAACCGCTGGCGTTGTGCCGCTGGCCCCTTCCCTCGATGTGGTGGGTCTGCTCGCCAATGATGTTCAAACTCTGCGGCGTTTGGCGCCTGTGATGGCCGCTGAATTACCGCCTGCTCACACCGTGAAGCGCTTGCTGGTGATTCCTGAGCTTTGGCAGTTGCTGGATCCCGAGGTATTGCCATTGCTGGAGGCCGAGATCCCTCGCTGTGCATCCAGGCTTGGCTTGGATCTGCAAACCCTGCCGCTCAAGCGCCTTGGGCTGGCCAGCAGTGATGAGTTGCTGGCCGTGTTCAGTGCATTGCAATGGTCTGAAATTGCCATCGCTTTGGCGGGTTTGCCAGATGATCTGCCGATGGGGCCAACGCTGCGGGCCAACCGCGCGTTGGTGGCTGAGCGTGATGCCAGCCGTTTGTCATGGGCGCAGCAGCGCCGGCGTTATCTCAATGCTGAGCTCGCTTCAGCGTTGCAGGACAGCTGGATTTTGATGCCCGTCACCCCCGGGATTGCCCCACAACGGGGCAGTCTCGTGCTTGATCGCCAGACGTGCCGCGTGATTCCCCGCTGCCTCACCTTGAACGCGGTGGCTGGTCTTGCTGGATTGCCCGAGCTGGTGATGCCACTGGTGACCATCGATGGTGCCCCTGTGGGGCTTGGTCTTGTGGCTGCCAGGGGCCAGGATGCAGGTCTTCTGGAGGCAGCTGCTCGGTTGGGCAGCGGTGGCTGATGGCAGACGATCCCAATGGCGCACTGCCCCCCTGGCGTCAGCTGCTGCAGGGGGCTCGCAAGCGGGAGGGCCGCTCACCATCCGCCCGCTGGTTGCAGTTGGCCACCGTGGCGGCCGATGGCAGTCCGCGGGTGCGCACCTTGGTGTTCCGCGGCTGGTCGGCGGCGGCCAGCTTGGATTTACTCACCGATGGTCGCAGCGCCAAGGCCGCTGAACTGCGCCTTAATCCTGCGGTGGAGGTGTGCTGGCTGTTGCCGAAAGCCAAGGTGCAGTGCCGCCTGCGTGGTGTGGTGCAACCACTGGTGCAGGCGGATGCCGCCCTTGCTCACCATTGGCAGCAGCTCACGCCCCAGGGGCGAGCGCTCTGGGGTTGGCCAGCCCCCGGTGAGCCCTACAGCAGCGACGCAACCTGGCCTGAGGAGCTGCCCGAGCAGCATCCACCACCGCCCCATTTCGAACTGCTGCGTGTTGCGATTGAGCGGGTGGAATGGCTGGATCTCGGCTGCCATCCCCATCGGCGCACTCTCTGGCGGGCTGCCGATGGTTGGCGCGAATGCCGGCTCAACCCCTGAGCATTAAACTTCCGCTGTCAGCGATTCCTGACATGGAACCCATCCGCCACGACGACACCAGCCTCAAGTGGGGGGCTGACGGTGAACTTTCTCCGGTTGATCAGCAACGGATCCTGGCCCGATTGGGTGCCCAGGACCCTCTGGCTGAAGGCCTGTTGGAGTGCAGTTGCGAGGATCTCTCTCGACCTCAGGGCCCACTGGGCTGATGCAACCTGGCTCGGCGACGCCGCTCAGCCATCAGCTGGTGCATGAGCTGCAGGTGCGTACTGCAGGTGAAGGGTTCACACGGCTTGATCCGCAGCTCAATCAGTGGCTGGCTGGATCTGGCATCCACACAGGGGTGCTTCA
>JAYKHZ010000022.1:0-4048 GCA_035286165.1 Synechococcus sp. | reverse complement strand
GAGCAGACCCTCAATCAGCTGCTCACCGAAATGGATGGCTTCGAGGAAAACTCAGGCGTGATCCTGCTGGCAGCGACCAACAGGGCTGATGTGCTGGATACAGCCCTGCTGCGGCCTGGTCGCTTCGATCGCCAGATCATGGTGGAACTGCCCGACCGTCGGGGGCGCGAAGCCATCCTTGGCGTGCATGCCCGCACGCGACCGCTCGGTGATGAGGTGTCCCTGGAGATGTGGGCGCGCCGCACCCCGGGCTTTTCAGGCGCTGAGCTGGCCAATTTGATGAACGAGGCGGCCATCCTCACGGCCCGCCGAGAACGCACCTTCATCGATGAAGCGGCCATGCACGATGCCTACGAGCGCGTGACCATGGGACTGGGGGCCAATCCACTCCAGGACAGCGCCAAAAAACGGCTGATTGCTTATCACGAAATCGGTCATGCCCTGATCACCACCCTGCTCCCAGCAGCCGATGATCTCGACAAGGTGACCATCCTGCCCCGCGCAGGCGGTGTGGGTGGATTTGCCCGCACCACTCCCGAGGAAGAAATTCTCGATAGTGGCCTGATCAGCCGCGCCTATCTAGAGGCACGGCTGGTGATGGCCATGGGCGGCCGAGCCGCCGAAGTGGTGGTGTTTGGCCCCGCTGAAGTCACCCAGGGCGCCAGCAGTGATCTGCAGATGGTGACCCAGATCGCACGGGAAATGGTGACCCGTTACGGCTTCTCCGTGCTTGGCCCTGTGGCCTATGAGCGGGATGGAGGTGAAGTGTTCCTCGGGCGCGATTGGACCCGCCCGGAGCACGAGTATTCCTCCAGCACCGGCAAAGCCATCGATGAGCAGGTGCAGCTGCTGGCCCGCTCAGCGCTGCAGCAGGCCCAGGAGTTGCTGCGCTGCCGCAGAGACCTGCTGGATGAACTCGTGGTGCTGCTCATCGAGCAGGAAACCATCGGCGGTGAAGAATTCAGGGAACGGGTGAACCGCTACGAAGCAAGCCACCCGCAGACCATGGCCGTGAGCCGCTGATCAGCCGCCAGCAACGGCTGGAACGATGCTGACCTCATCCCCATCAGCCAGAGCGGTGGCCTGATTATCCAGAAAGCGAATGTCCTCGCTGTTCACATAGATGTTGAGGAAGCGACGCAGTTTGCCCTGCTCATCGCAGAGGCGATTGCCGAGCCCGGGAAAGGCAGCATCCAGGGCCTTGATCAACTCATCAACACTGCCGGCCTCAAGGTTCACGCTGGCCTGATCAGAGGTGTATTTCTGCAGAGGGGTGGGAATCAGAACCTGAACAGACATGGAGAACTGAAAAATAGAGGTTTTTTGGAGAAACAGACAACGCGAGACAGTCAACGCGTTCAAGGCATTCAGACGCCCACGGATTCCCAGGTGGCGCGTTGGAGCGACTGAGCCCGCTCCCAGGCGGCCTGGAATTCAGCCAATTTGGGATCGATGGTGAGTGGTTGACCCACAGCGGAGCTCACAGCCTCGGTGGTCTTGAGACCATTGCCAGTGATGTAGGCCACGGTGGATTCGGAAGGATCAATCTTGCCCTGCTCCACCAGCTTCTTCAGCACAGCGATGGTGGTACCACCGGCTGTTTCGGTGAACACCCCTTCGGTTTCAGCCAGCAGCTGAATGCCTTCCACAATCTCCTCGTCATTGACCGCAGCAATGGAGCCATTGGTGCGGGAGGCGATATCAAGGGCATAGGGGCCATCAGCCGGATTGCCGATCGCAATCGATTTGGCGATGGTGTTGGGCTTCACCGGTGTGATGAAATCACGGCCCTCCGCAAAAGCCTGAGCGATGGGGGAGCAACCCTCAGCCTGGGCGCCGCTGAAGCGCACGGCTTTCTCCTCCACCAGACCCACTTTCATGAATTCATCGAAACCCTTGCGGATCTTGGTGAATAGGGAACCGGACGCAAGGGGGGCAACGATGTGATCGGGGAGGCGCCAGCCCAGCTGCTCGATCACCTCATACCCCAGGGTTTTTGAGCCTTCGGAGTAATAGGGGCGCAGATTGATGTTCACAAAGCCCCAACCAAAGGTGTTGGCCACTTCGGAACAGAGCTTGTTCACTTGGTCATAATTGCCGCGCACCGCCATCAAGGTGGGGTTGTAGATCAAGGTGCCCAGCACCTTGCCGGCCTCCAGATCGGCGGGGATAAACACACAACACTCGAGCCCGGCGTGGGCGGCGATGGCGGCTGTGGAATTGGCAAGGTTGCCGGTGCTGGCGCAGCTCACGGTGGAAAAACCGAGCTCGCGGGCACGGGTGAGGGCCACACTCACCACCCGATCCTTGAAGGAGAGGGTGGGCATGTTCACCCCATCGTTCTTGATGTAAAGCTCCTTGAGGCCAAGGCGCCGGGCCAGGCGGTTGGCCTTGAGCAGAGGGGTGAAGCCAGTGCCCACATCGATGGGCTCACCCTCAATGGGCAGAAAATCCCGATAGCGCCAGATTGAAGCCGGACCGGCTTCGATCGAGGCGCGGCTGGTGCGCGCCTTGATGGCGTCGTAGTCATAGACCACCTCAAGCGGACCAAAGCAAACGTCTTCACAGACGTGGCGCGCAGTTGGTTCATAGGCATGGCCACATTCCTTGCAGCGCAGACCGGAAAACGTGCGCGACGCGAGTACTGAAGTCACACCGATAAAGCGGATAGAGGAACCGTAGCAGCGACAACAAAAGCACCCTTTAAATCCCGACCGCCAGAGTCAAGTTTTGAAGTCGTTGGGCTACAGGCCTGTCCCTGCCTAGCCTCTGCCCATGATTTTGTCCAACCTCCGCAGTCGCTGGTTCCTGGGAAGCTGCATCGGCTGCCTCTTAGCGGTTGTGGTGCTGCCGCGGCTTTGGATCGAATGGAACTGGTTTGAACAGTTCTCCCTTGGAGTTGTTCTGCTGCGGCGCATCGGCTTGCAAGTTCTGGCCCTCTCCTTGGTGCTGGGAATTGGGATTCCAGTGCAGCTGCAGCAACTGAACCGATGCTGGAAGTTGCGCAGAAATGGACCAGCCCAGCGCGGCGAAAGCGTGTTGCTGCCCCTGCGCGGCTGGAGCCTGGCCCTGGCAGTGGTGCTGCTGTTGAGCCTGCTGAGCAGTGCATTCAGCTATCTGCTGGTGCAAGCCCGCGGCTTGATTGATGAGCCCTTCAGCGGCGTGGCCCTCAGCAGTTTCCCAGTGCTGGGGGAGCTTCCCCTGCAGCTGCTGATTGGCCTCGGACTCGGACTGCTGCTGCCACTGCTGCGCTGGCCCCTGAACACCCTGCGCGTTGTGCTCACAGCAGCCATCGTGGCCTCAGCCACTGCCTTGGCCCGCAGCTGGAGCTTCTGGCTCCCGGCCCTGCTGGCCTCCCCCTTTGGCCAAGCCGATCCTGTAACAGGCCTGGACCTGAGTTTCACGGTGCTGCGCATGCCAGCGGTGTTGCTCGTGCTCAGTGTGTTGATGGCCCAGGGCCTGGTGGGGCTGGCCGCCTGCCTCTGGCTCAGCGTGGGCCAGGGCACCAGCTTTTCCGATTGGCGCTTCTGTGGTTTGAGCCACCAGCAACAAGCGGTGCTGCGGCCCCAGCTGGCGATTTTGAGCCTGGTTGCGGCGGCCATGGCCGCCATGGCCCCCTTTGAGCTGATGGTGCAGAGCAATGGGGTGGTGGCCGGTGCCGGCTGGGTGGCCCTGCATGTGCGGCTCCCCCTGAAACTGCTGCTCTGCGCGGTGTTGCTGTTGGTGAGCGTTGGGCTGGTGGTCCCCACGCCGATGCGCTGGCGCCGCCGTGATCTGTTGATCCCTCCAGCTGGCCTGGCCCTGGCCCTGCCCCTGATGGATGTGGTGCTCACCCCTGTGATTCAGCGGCTGCTGGTGCAACCACGGGAACTGCAGATGGAATACCCCTACCTCAGGCGCACGATCGCAGCCACACGCCAGGCGTTTGGACTGGAAGCGGTGCACCTGAGCACCCTTGATCCCAATGAACGCTTAACGGGCAACGATCTCGACATCTCCGAAGGAACGCTGGACAACATCCGCCTGTGGGACACCGAGCCGCTGCTGA
>JAYKHZ010000021.1:0-2573 GCA_035286165.1 Synechococcus sp. | reverse complement strand
GCTGGCTTCTGCCTCGAGCGGATCGAGATCGGAAAAGTTGCTCAAGGAGGGCAAGCGCAGCACCGCGATCTCCAGATCGGTGGCTCCCCGGGTGGGTTTGCGTTCCAGAAGATCGAGGGAGTCTTCTGGTGGAAACAGCTCGTTGAGCCAGGGCATCACCCCCAGCACCGGCACTCCGGTGTTGGCTTCCAGCCAGCTGCGCCCCTCATCAAACAGCTCCCGCCGTCCGCGGAAGCGGTTGATCAGGATTCCTTTGATCAGAGGGCGCTCCACCGGTCGTAGCAAAGCCAGCGTCCCGACGATCTGGGCAAAGACGCCGCCGCGCTCAATGTCGGCCACCAGCAGGCAGTTGGCCCGCAGGTACTGGGCCAGGCGCAGATTGGTGAGGTCGCGCCGCTGCAGATTCACTTCCACAGGGCTGCCCGCCCCCTCCAGCACCAGCCGGCCTTGGGGCCATTGCTGCTGGAGCTGCATCAGTCCGGTGCGGATCGCCTGCCAACCCGACCGGAACCAGTCGCGGTAGTAGTGCTCGGCCCGGGCGATTCCCACGCTTTGGCCCCCATGGATCACCTCACTGGTGCTGTCTCCTCTGGGTTTCAGCAGCACGGGATTCATGGCGCAGCGGGGCTCAAGGCCCGCCGCCCAGGCCTGCATGGCCTGGGAATAGGCCATTTCGCCGCCCTCGGCATCCACCCAGGCGTTGTTGCTCATGTTCTGGCCCTTGCAGGGCAGCGGCTGTTCCCCACGGCGTTGGAGCACCCGGCACAACGCTGCTGTCATCAGCGATTTGCCGGCACCGCTGGAGGTCCCTAGCACCATCAGGGGTCGCGGACTGGTGCGGATCACAGCGGCCAGTGCCGACGCAGGCTGTGACGCAGCCGATCCAACAGCGGGATCGAGCGCTGCAGGAGTTCAGGGTCGTCATCGAGAAGTTGGCGACCCAGGGGGGTGAGCCTGAAGCGGCTGGTCAGCCCCTGTCCATCCACCTCCCGGCGCAGCACGCCCACGCTGATCAGCCAACGCAGATCGTCCTCAAGGGCTTCGCTGTTGCGGAACCAGCGTGTCTTGCGGCTGTAGCGGTTGGGCTCGCTCCAGAGGTCGCCGGCATCCAGGCCCTGCTGCTGAAGATCCCGGTAGAGGGCCTCAGAGAAGGGCAGGCATCCCATGGCCCGGCAGGCCCGGTCACGGCTGCGTCGATCCAGCAGGTCGGTGGGGTGAGCGATGGCGAAGCCTCCCGTCCCTGGCAGCCTACGGAGCGTTGATCTGCGTTGTGTTCCTGTGCTCTTGCTTGCTTCTGCCTCGCCGGCGCGTCGCCGCTTGCTGGAGCAAGCGGGAGTTCCACACCGCGTGCGCGTTAGCGGTGTGGATGAACACCAGATCCAGCATGCCGAGCCAGCAGAGCTGGTGCAGTTGCTGGCTGAGGCCAAGGCCACTGCTGTTGCCCAGGAGCTTGATCCTGTGGGAGATGTCGAGATCACGGCCGTGCTGGGCTGTGATTCCGTGCTCAGTTTTCAAGGCCAGGTGTTCGGTAAGCCCTCGAGCCCTGTGGAAGCGATCGAGCGCTGGCAGCGGATGGCGGGTCGCAGTGGATCTCTGCTGACGGGCCATTGCCTGATCCGTCGAGGCCAGCCTGAGGTGTTGGCTTGCGTGGAGACGGTCGTGCGCTTTGCGCCGCTGAGCCTGGCCGAGATCGAGGCCTATGTGGCCAGTGGAGAACCACTGCAATGTGCCGGTGGTTTTGCCCTGGAGGGCCGTGGCGGCCTCTGCATTGATGGCCTGGATGGTTGTTATTCCAACGTGATCGGCCTGAGCCTTCCTTGGTTGCGACAGCAGCTTTCGGCTTTGGCTTAGCTCAGCAGCAGGTTTCTGGTGCCAGAGATCGCTTGCATGGCCAGCAACAAAGCCACCAGCAGATTGCTGCTGATGTGAATGCGCCTGGCCTGCACGGAATGACCAATCAACGGCTGTAGCGCCGTTGAGCTCAGCAACAGGGCGGTGAGCAGCAGGCCCATCCAGAAATGCGACTGCCAGAACAGGGGGCTCCAGGGAAGATCGCTGAACCGCTCCACGGCGGGTTGTAGCCCCAGCAGAACCAGGCCGCCCGCGCTGGCGGCAGCCCAGAGAAAGCGCTGCCAGACCTTCCGGGTCGCCAGCAAACGTCTGAAGCTGAACAGCACAGCGCTTCCGGTGAGCACCAGACCCAGGGGGTGAGTGGTCCAAAGGCTGTGGCTCAGGCCGATCAGCACCGCCACCAGCACCCCGCCGGTGACCCAGGCCCCATGCTGCGCGTGCTCCACGGGCACGGTGTCGGCGATCGGGTTGATCTCCAACCTCTTCTCCCGCGCCAGGATTCCCAGACGGATCGTGGCGCCCACCACCGGGTAGACAAACAAGATCATCAGCACGGGGTGAATAAGCCCCAGCCAGTCGTGGCCGGTGAGCGACTGCAGTGCCTCAGGATCAGCCAAAAAAAAACGCAACCCTGAACCCAGGGTTGCGCATCGTGGGTGTGTGAACTGTGGATCTGGATCAGACCTTTCTGGAGTAGTACTCCACCACCAGCAGTTCGTTGA
>JAYKHZ010000020.1:0-6334 GCA_035286165.1 Synechococcus sp. | reverse complement strand
GGCGGCAACTGGGCAGCCATTGATCAGCGGCATACCAGCTGGGAATTTGCATCACCAGATCGGTGCCCACCACAAACACCAGTTCATGCTGCGGGAACCGTTGGCGTGCTGCCTCGAGGCTGTCGATCGCCCGGCGGCTGCTGAGTTCCTGGCGCAGTTGCAAGTGCTGGGGATCGCCAGGATTGTGCAGGCTGTCCACCACGGCACCAAGCAGGGCCGCCCGCACGTTCAGGGGGGCGCCGTGTTGCTTGAAGGGGTTATCGCTTGCCCAGGTGCACACCGTTGGATAGAGCGTCATCAAGCCGCGCAGCACGGCCTGGTGCCCCACGGTGGGCGGGTCGGCGCTGGTGCCAAACAGGGCGAGGCTGGGGCTCATGGCAACCCCACCTCGGGAGTCCAGGGTTTGTGATGCCGCAGCCAGTGGTTGGCCTGGGGATCAAGCCGTTGCAGGCGGCGCAGCAGGCTGGCCGGCCGCGCCGGGCCGCGGTGCACGCTCAACAGCAATTGGCGTGCGGCCTCCCGGCCGGTAAGGCGGGTGCCATGCACCGCCAGGGCTGCCTGGGCAAGGGCCACCGGCGCCGCAGGCGCCAAGCTCAGCCCCCCGCTCAGGGGAGCCGCCAGCAGCAGCAGTTGCTTCAGCACCCCCAGGCCCCCTTGCAGCCCCCATTGCACCCCGCCGATCACCAGGCTTTGGCCGCCGATGCGGCGCAGCAGCCTGCGGGCCAGTGGACCCCTCAGGGGCACGTCGTAGAGCTGGGCCAACTGCACGATCAAGGTGCTGTCGATGGCAGCGCTGCCGGCCAGATCCAACAGCACCAATGGATTAGCAGCCAGCCCAGCCGCTTTCACACTGGCGCAACGGCCAATCAGGGCCTGCGCTGCCTGGCGCCGTTGGCCCAGGCGCCAGTGCAGCAGCCGCGCACTGAAGCCATCGGCGGCCCGCAGGCTGTTGAGCGACAGCAGCAGTTCGCCGTGTTGAGCCAGCAGCTGATCGAGCTGCACCAGCAGAGGTTCGATCCGTGGGGGGGCAGCCACGCTGCGCACCCGGCCATCGGGGCGCATCTGCCGTTGGCGTGGTGCTGCCGCGACCCACACCAGTCCCTCATCACTGCCGCTGCGGTGATTGATGGCTGCGGCTAACTCCCGCCGCTGTGCGGGGCTGAACACATCAGCGCGGTTGGCCACCACCAGCACCGGTTTGCCGCTGGCTCGCAGGGTGTTGAGGGCCTCGAGTTCCGGTGCGCTGATGTCGCCATCGAGCACCATCAACACCAGATCGCTGCCGTTGGCCACGCGACTGGCCAGCCGTTGCCGCGCTGCGGTGGCGATGTCATCAATGCCAGGGGTGTCCACCAGTTCCAACTGCCCCTGATCGCCCCAGGGGCGTTCCCAGGCGGCGGTCGCCTGCCTGCGGGTGCAGCCGTTGGCCACATCAGTGGCGAACTGATCGCGTCCCAGCAGGGCATTGAGCAGGCTGCTCTTACCCACCCCCACGCGGCCGAACACGGCCAGGCGCAGCTGACGGTGTTCCAGCCGTTGCAACTGGCGATCCAGGCTGCGCAGTTCCGGTCCCAGCAGAGCCTGTTCACGGCGGCTGAGCCGCAGCCCATCGCGCCACTGCTGCAGTGCCCGGGTGATGCTGTCGGTGCGCTGGCGCTGCATCGCCATCAACGTTGGGGTTCAGCTCGTGGGCGTTTCCAGCCTGCCAGCACCGCCAGCACCACATCGGCCCCCACCAGCCCTACGAAGGCACCGAATTCATCCACCACCACGCGCACGGAATCGGTGTCGCGGCGAAAGCTGGTGAGCAGGCGATCGGCTCGGATCATCTCGGGCACGAATTGCACCGGTTCGCAAAGGCTGGCTGCCGTTGCATGGCCGCGACCTTGCAGCAGCGCCGTGAGCAGGGTGGTGCGGCTGGCGACACCCAGCACCTCATCCACCTCCTGGCCGAGCACCACCCACCAGGAATCCTCTTCGGTGAGCAGGGTGTCGCGCAGATCATTGAGCGCCGCCTGGCCCCGCAATGTGGGTGCCGACACCCGCGGCAGCATCAAATCCCTTGCTGTGAGGTCGTTGAGCTGAAACACCTTGGCGATCATGGCCGCTTCATCGGCTTCGATGCGGCCGGTCTGGGACCCCAGCCGTGCCATCAGCCGGATGTCTCGTTCATTGGTGGTCATTTCGCTGGTTTCGCTGAGGCTGGGCATCAATTGCTCCAACAGCAGCACCAGGGGGGTGCCGAGGCGGGTGAGCAGGGCCAGGGCGGGGGCTGCCAACAGAGCCGTGCTGGCGGCCATGCGGGTGCCAAAGGCCTTCGGCAGGATTTCCCCCAACAGGATCACCAGCACGGTGAAGCTGATCGAGAACACCGCCAGGGCCGCTCCCTCCAGTCCGTATTTGTGAAACACATCGGCGGCCAGGGCCCCCAGCATCAAGCTGCCGAAAATGTTGAACAGGTTGTTGATCACCACCAACACCACCAGCACCCGCCCAAGGCGCCCTTTGAGCTTTTCCAGCAGTTGGGCACCCGCCACGCCGCGGGCCACCATGTCGTGCACCCGCAGGGGGTTCACCGCCAGCAGAGCCGCCTCGGCGCCGGAGCACAGGGCTGAACCCGCCAGTAATACGACCACAAGGCCGGCCAAAACGAGGAAATCGCTCACGAAAACCCGGGCGACGGGCCAACCTGACACACTCATTTAACCGCCTAGCTCAAGGGCTGTCAGACCCCGTGACGATCTCCCACGCCGCCCGGCGTCAGCTGTTCCTCGATGCCCTCGAGGGTCAAGCCGCCGTGATTCCCGCTGCTCAGCAGATGCAGCATCACGCCGACGTGGAGTTCCCCTTCCGGCAAAACAGTGATTTCTGGTATCTCACCGGTTTTGACGAACCCGGTGCGGTGGCGCTGTTCCTGCCCCATCGCCCCGAAAATCCATTCGTTCTGTTTGTCCCCCCCAAAGACGCCACCGCTGAGGTGTGGGAGGGCTTTCGCTGGGGCACCGAGGGGGCGATCGAGCAGTTTGGTGCCGATCTGGCCCATCCCCTCGATCAGCTGGAGGCCCTGCTGCCCGGCTATCTCGAGGGTGCCGATGGCATCTGTTTTCGCGTCGGACGCCACACCGCAGTGGAGCCGCTGGTGCTGCGCTGCTGGGCCCAGCAGTTGGATCGGGCATCGCGCTCCGGCCAGGCACCGCGGCAGCTCACAGCCCCATGTCCGATCCTGCATGCCCTGCGCCTGCGCAAGGAGCCCGAAGAGCTGGAGCGGCTTCGCCTGGCGGCACGCATCAGCGCCGAAGCCCATGAGTTAGCCCGTGCCTTTACCCGCCCTGGCCAGAACGAGGCTGAGGTGCGCGCCGTGCTCGACCAGCATTTCCTTGCCAGTGGCAGCCGCGGCTTTGCCTACCCCTCCATCGTGGCCGGTGGCGATAACGCCTGCATCCTGCACTACACCGCCAACAACGCTCCCCTGCGGGATGGCGATCTGCTGCTGATCGACGCCGGTTGTTCGCTCAGCGATTACTACAACGGCGACATCACGCGCACCTTCCCGATCAATGGCCGCTTCAGTGGCGAACAGCGGGAGCTGTATTCACTGGTGCTTGCCGCCCAGGAAGCTGCGATTGCCGAGGTGCGCCCTGGCTCCACCGCTGAGGCGGTGCATGATCGCGCCGTTCGGGTGCTGGTGGATGGGCTGAGGCAGCTCGGTCTGTTGCAAGGGGAGCTGGATGGGCTGATCGAACAGGGCGCTTACCGGCATCTCTACATGCATCGCACCGGGCACTGGCTCGGCCTGGATGTGCACGATGTGGGTGCTTACCGCCTGGGGGATCACCCGGTCAGCCTCGAGGAGGGCATGGTGCTCACCGTTGAGCCAGGCCTCTACATCAGCGATCGCCTGCAGCCACCCGCTGGTCAGCCCAGCATCGATGAGCGTTGGAAAGGGATTGGCATCCGCATTGAAGACGATGTGGCCGTCAGCTCCGATGGCTTTGAGGTGCTCACGGCCGCGGCGCTCAAGAGCGTGGACGCCATGGAGCGCTGAGCCTCACACCAGTTCCAGCACGAACCAGAACAGGAACACCACCAGCAGCATCAGGCCTTCGCTACCCAGCACCCGGTTGTGGGGGCGCAGCAAGAGCAGGGTGAGCGTCAGCAGCACCATGGCGTAGGGCTCCAGACCCAGAATCACCTCAGTGCCGGTGATCTCACCCAGCAACAGCACCGCCGGCACGGTGAGGCTGATGGTGGAGAGCACCGAGCCGTAGAGGGTGTTGAGGGCCCGCTGCAATTGGCCTTTGCGGGTGGCTTGGAAGGCATTGAGCGCTTCTGGGATCAAGATCAGGGCAGCCACCAAAATCCCCGCCAGGGAGCTGGGCAGGTGGAGTTGGTTGACCCCCTGCTCGATCAGCTGGCCCATGGATTCGGCGATGACCACCACCACCGCCAGCGAGCTCGCCAGCAGCAGCCCCGCTTGCCACGGCCCCCCCTGCAGTTCGGCGGCGTGCCGTTCTGCCTGTTGGGGATCATCGAGATTCAACGGCTCCACGAAGAAATCGCGGTAGGGGCCCACCTGATTCACCAGAAACAGGCCGTAGACCACCAGGGCAACCACCGACAGCACGATGTTGAGGGGCAGGCTGAAGTTGGCCTGATTGCTGTCGTTGCTGAAGTTGGGAATCACCAGCACCAACACGCTCATGGTGCTGATGAGGTTGTAATAGACCATCGAACCCGGCAGGTTGGGAGCGGCAAGGTCTTCCACCCGCATCGGCGCACTGCGCTTCTGCTTTTGCATGCTCGAGGTGATGATCATGCACAGCCCGGTGATACCGGTGAGGGCGATCATCAGCACCGAGAACATGGAATCCCGGGCGAGAGTGGGATTGGACTCCCCCGAGAGCATGGTGCTGCCAATCAGGGCCAGCTCAATCACGATCACTGAGCCCGTGAGCACAAGCGTGCCGTAGGGCTCCCCCAGCTCTTCGGCGAGCAGTTCGGCTTGGTTGGCCACCTGCATCGACAGCAGCAACACCACCCCCGCCAGCAGGGCGAGCCCGCCCAGGATGGTGTTGCTTCCCTGGCTCAGGAGCCACCCCAGGACACCACTGAACTGCAGCACGGCCATCACCACCGCACCGGCGCCGATTCGCAGCAGATCAGGCATGATCAGTTTCAGCCGCTGATCAAAGCTCAGCGTTGTGGGCGAGGTCATTGCAGCTTGGGGAGCAGGGCCAGAGCATCACTGGTGCTGCTCAGGATGTGGTCAGCACCGGCCTGGTGCAACTGCTGTTCGTAGGCGGAGCGAGCCTCCGGTGCGTGCCACAGATGGGGAGGAGCCACAGCGAGGCTGATCCAGTGCCGCTGGGGATCGCGCGCCCGGGCATTGAGCACCGTGTGCACATCCGCCACCGTGTCGCCCAGGTAGGCCACGCTGCCGTTTGGGTTGGCTTGCAACTGCTGAGTCAGGCTCAGCAGGCCCGTGGGGTCGGGTTTGTCGGGTGCATCCCCCATGGCGATGAGCGGCGGTTGCTGCAGTCCCAGGCGCTCCTCGAGCACATAGCGGGCCGAGGGGGGCTCAGCCCCACTCACAAATCCCCAGCCCCAGCCCTGGGCGCTCAGAGCGCTGAAAAAGTCCTGCTGCACCAGAAGGGGTTCATCACCGATGAAGCCTCGCCACTGGCTGGGGTCACCCTCGGGATCGCCGCCGAAATAAAAATTGCTGAACACCGTGATCAGGGCATCCCGTTCGGGCAGGGCGGTGCCATGCCGGCGCAGCAGTTCAAGGCTGGCGTCCCAGTCATTGTTCCAGAGTCCTTCCCCTTTGAGGGCATCCACCACGGCGGCTTCGGGGCGCCAGCCGCTGTAGTGATGCACGGTTTCCACAAGAGCTCGCCGGTAGCTGCCCGCTACATCGCGGATGACGCCATCGATATCGAAGAGCAGCAGAGGGGAGCTTGAAATGGACCTGTACCACGGGGCTGGTAGGTTAGTCGTTTGCCTGCGCCGCCAGGTCTGCTTCCGTACGCCCCTTGAGCACCGAAACGAGTCCCGTGACAGAAACCGAAACCGCCGCTGTGGCGAGCGAGGACGCTGCTGTTGAGTCCGGCACTGCTGTGGAGAACAGCGCTGCTGCTGAGACAAGCACTGCTGTTGAGAGCGATGCTCCTGCCACGGAAGCTGGCACCGCGAACAGCGGCATGAAGAGCGCCAGCGATCACCTGGCCCGCTCCACTGTGGATGCCGATGGTGTGCCCTCCGGCTACACCCCCAAGGCCGATGAAGGTCGCTTCATGCTGAAGATCCTCTGGCTGCCTGAGAACGTGGCGCTGGC
>JAYKHZ010000019.1:0-3945 GCA_035286165.1 Synechococcus sp. | reverse complement strand
TGCAAGTGGGTTTCACCACGGTGCAACAGCACTGGTGGACGGTGCTTGGCCTGCTGGTGTTGCAACTGGGCGTCTTGGCGCTGGGCTTTGTGGCCTGCGGCTTTGGCCTTCTGGCCGCCGTTCCCGTGGTGTCGGGCATCACCGCTTCCGCCTACCGCCAGTTGTTCGGCGATGACGATGCCGCCGGGTTCCTTAGCGGCCGCTAAGCAGCCGCCAAACGCTGGGCCAGGCGCCATTTGGCGCTGCGGCTGCGGGGATTGGCCTCTTGCTCCTGCTCGGTGGCCACCACCGGCTTGCGGGTGATCCGTTGCAAGCGTTCATCCCGCAGGAAGGCGGTCTTGACGCGACGGTCTTCCAGCGAATGGAAGCTGATGATCCCCAGCAGACCCTCGGGCTCCAGCCAGTCGGGGGCCTGTTGCAGCAGGCGATCCAGCACCCCCAGCTCATCGTTCACGGCAATCCGCAGGGCCTGGAAGGTGCGGGTGGCGGGGTGAATCCGCCCGCGCCGTGCTTTGGGGGGATAGCAACCGGCCACGGCATAGGCCAAGGCGGCCGTGCCGTCATAAGCGCCTCTCTCCTTGAGGTCGGCTTTGATCCGCCGGGCGATGCGACGGGAAAGCCGCTCCTCCCCATAGCCATAGATCAGATCCGCCAGCTCGTTCTCCTCCAGGCGATCGAGCACCCCCAGCTCATCATTCACGGCAATCCGCAGGGCCTGGAAGGTGCGGGTGGCGCGGTGAATCCGCCCGCGCCGCGCCTTGGGGGGATAGCAACCGGCCACGGCATAGGCCAAGGCCGCCGTGCCCTCGTAGGCGCCTTTGTCCTTGAGGTCGGCCTTGATCCGCCGGGCGATGCGACGGGAGAGCCGCTCCTCCCCATAGCCGTAGATCAGATCCGCCAGTTCGTTCTCCTCCAGGCGATCGATCAGCTCGGCCGCGGTCTCCCCCTCGCCGCTGGCGTTCATCCGCATGTCCAACGGACCATCCAAGCGAAAACTGAAGCCCCGCTCCGCCACATCCAGCTGCGGGCTGCTCACCCCCAGATCCGCCAGCACCATCACGGCGGGCTCCGGCGGCACGTAATCGGCAAAGTTGGTGGCCACGATCGAAACCCGCTCACCAAAGGGGGCCAGGCGCTCCGCCGCCGCCGCCCGGGCCGTGGCGTCCTGGTCGAGTCCGATCAAACGCAGGCCGGGATGCTGGTCCAGCAACAGGGCACTATGACCTCCACCACCAAGGGTGGCGTCGATCAACAAACCGTCTGCGCGCGGAAGTTGCTCACTGGCCTCAAGAACGGCCGCAGCCAGGACAGGTTGATGAAAAAAAGATGAAATTTGCGGAGCCAAGTCCATTGCCTCCATCATAGAGAAACGGATCTTGATCACCAGCAATGGCAACAATCAGAGGCACTGTTCAGTCAGGCGGATCCGCATTCAAAAGTAACAACGTCTCACTCTTTGAGATCACCAACCTGATTGACCAGAGACCCCGCAAACTTGCCTCCACACAAAGCAAGGAAAACGGAAATTTCTCGTTCAAAAACATCACGCTTAATCCAAAAAAAACTTATTACATCACGGCGAAAAAACAATCATCAATCCTTACAGCCCTTCTAAAGAAAGACACCCACAAAGGGCTGGTGATCAATGATCGCAGCACCGTGGCTGCGAGTTACGTCTTCAATCATTTCCTCAATGGACAGCAGATCAGCGGCAACCGATCATCCAGCCGTGCAGGATGGATGACCTACCGCAATCTGGTGCGAACCAACGGATCAACGGCAGGTCTTGCCCGCAGAAATGCGGCAACAGCCGAGCGGGTCAATCTTCTTTCCAATCTCACAGCCGCTGCCATCTCTGATCCCTCCACCCAAAGGAAATTATTCAAACTGGCCGCAGCACCGGGAGGAGATCCAGCACAAACAACGCTGGAAGCGATTGCGGCCATCGGCCGGGATCCATCCCACAACGCGGAGAAGATTTTTGAGCTGGCGGAATCAGCCCCAGCCGTCTACTCCACCAATGATCAGGCGATTAGCGACCGCCGATCCTGGCTTCTCTATTTCGAACACTTTGGCGCCCCCGATGCGGATGACTCCGTCTTTTTCGGACCAGGAAACATTGCCTTGGATCGCCGTGGCGACCTTTGGATTACCAACAACTTCCGGCCAGGGACAGAAAACGAAAATCCCCCCTATGCCAGCGTCACGCTGCTGCGGATGAAGCCCAATGGTCGATTAACCGGGGGCGCTCCTCTGACGGGCGGCGGCATCTACGGCTCCGGATTCGGGATAGGAATCGACCCCAGCGATCAGGTGTGGGTCGGTAATTTCGGCTTCGGCGCTTCGAAAATTCCACTGCGGGGCAATGGAAACAGCGTCTCTCTGTTTTCCAAGAAAGGAGAACCACTCTCACCCGACAGTTCCGAACGTCCTTCCCGCAGCCCTTCAGGAGGCTTCACCCAGGGTGACCTGCTGGGCGTGCAAGGTGTTGTCAGCGACCAGCAGGGCAACATCTGGATCGCCAGCTTTCGCGACACCAAAACGACACCAAGCAAGGTTGTGCTCTACCCGGAGGGCAATCCAGACGACTTCGTGAGCTACGAACACCCAAAACTCAGCTCACCGTTCGCCATTGCCATCGACTCCGAAGGTGATGCCTGGGTGAGTTTCAAATCCGGGGGCCGCCACGGCACGGGCGGAGTCGTTCAACTCAGCTTTGATACCAACGACGGCATCAAGGCCATCAACACGGTTCAGTCGAAAAAACTCAACGTTCCCTTCGGCATTGCCACCGGTTCCGATGGAAGCGTCTGGGTCTCGAACAATGGCGGTAGCCCCCTTTATCGCTCCAAGAGCGTCAGCCGCATCGATCCCCTAACAGGTCGGGTGCAGTCATTCGACATCAATGCCGAGGTCTTCACCGGACCGTGGGGAATCAACCTGGATGGCTCCAACAACGTCTATGTCTCCAACTTCCAGGGGCTGTCCTTCTCCAAGCTCTGTGGAACCGCAACAGGCTGTCCTGGAGGCGTGGCTCAGGGTGGCGCTCTCTCCCCCGAAGGCGGCTATGACTTCGACGGGACGATCATGCGACCCACCGGGCTTGAGGTGGACAGCGCTGGGAACCTCTGGGTCGCCAACAACTACAACGCAGATGCCCAATTGTTCGGGCAGCACAGCGTGTTCCAGGCGATCGGCCTGGCCGACCCCGTGACCACTCCATCGATCGGGCCGATGAATCCCCTGCTCTAAGGACGTCCCCCTAGTCCATCAGGGTCTTCGTAAGATCACTGGTACTTCCGCTCACCACCGCTCCCATGACGCAGCTGGAAACGCGCACGGAGCCCATGGTGGTGAACTTCGGGCCCCACCATCCCTCCATGCACGGGGTGCTGCGGCTCGTGGTCACCCTTGACGGTGAAGACGTGGTCGACTGCGAACCGGTGATCGGTTACCTCCATCGCGGCATGGAGAAGATCGCCGAGAACCGCACGAACGTGATGTTCGTGCCCTATGTGAGCCGCATGGACTACGCGGCGGGGATGTTCTACGAGGCGATCGTGGTGAACGCCCCGGAAAAACTGGCCGACATCCCAGTGCCCAAGCGGGCCAGCTACATCCGGGTGCTGATGCTGGAGCTGAACCGCATCGCCAACCACCTGCTCTGGCTTGGACCCTTCCTCGCAGACGTGGGAGCCCAGACGCCTTTCTTCTACATCTTCCGCGAGCGGGAGATGATCTACGACCTCTGGGAAGCCGCCACCGGCCAGCGGCTGATCAACAACAACTATTTCCGCATCGGCGGCGTCGCCGCAGACCTGCCCTGGGGCTGGCTGGAAAAGTGCCGCGATTTCTGCGACTGGTTCGGCCCCAAGATCGATGAATACGAAAAGCTGATCACCAACAACCCGATCTTCCGCCGCCGGATTGAGGGTCTGGGAACGA
>JAYKHZ010000018.1:0-14618 GCA_035286165.1 Synechococcus sp. | reverse complement strand
GCTGCAGCCCCTGGATCCGGCAGTAGGCAATCCACGTAATGGCGATAGCCCTTGGCGCTCGGCACCCGCCCGGCGGACGTGTGGGGCTGGGTGAGCAGGCCCTTCTGCTCGAGCGCTCCCATGGCGTAGCGCACCGTGGCCGGGGAGGCATCCAAGCCAAAGCGCCGCACCAGGGTGCGACTGCCCACCGGCTCCACCGTGTCCACGTAGTGCTGCACCGTGGCCTGCAACACCTGCTGCTGGCGTTGGGGCAAACGAAGCACGGTGCAGAGAGGAAAACACCTGGATCGTACGAAGCTCCGGCCAGGGCCAGTGACTCAGTAGCGAGGCACCGAAGGATCCACCGCCACACTCCAGGCATCAATGCCCCCCTCGAGGTTCCACACCCGCTCCAGCCCTTGGGTCTCAAGCAACCACGAGGCAAATTGCCAGCTGCGAATGCCGGCATGGCAGAGCACCACCAGATCACGGCCGGGCTCCAACCGCTCCCAGAGCTGGGGCAGCCAGCGCTGCGACTCACTCAAGGGCAGATGCACCACCCCCGGCAACGCCGCCAACGCCAGCTCCTGGGCCTCGCGCACATCCACCAGCTGGGGAGGCGTTGCCCCCTGCAACCAGCGTTGCAATTCCGCTGCGGAGATTGAAATCGGCTGGGGCACGGCTGGCCACGGCATCAATCCCCAAGGATGATCGATGCATCACGGCATGGAGGGCCGGGGAGTGAACAAGTTCCGCCCGCCGCTGGCGGTGCTGCTGGCGATCGCCATCACCCTGGTGGCCCTGGGAATCGGGGGCTGGTGGTGGCTGCAGCGCCAGAGCCCATTGCAGCTGCAGCACCAAAGCCTCAAGGCCCCGATCACCAGCCGCTTCCTGCCCCGCAGCGCCAACCTCAGCGTGGTGCTGGAACTGGATCCCGCCCTGCTGCCGGCCTATGGCCGCGCGGTGGCCCCGGCGAAGCAACGCAGCACCACCGCCGCCCGGCTGGAACAGCTGCGCGATGGCCTGTTCGCCTCAGCCGGCCTCGACTACACCACCGAACTGGCCGAGTGGCTGGGTGAGGAGAACGCCCTTGCGCTGAAAGCAGCATCAGCGCCAGGCCAAGCGCCCGGCTGGGTGCTGGCGCTCACCAGCCGCACGGAGGATGGCGGCCGCCAATTCCTGCAGCGCTTCTGGCAGAGCCGCAGCCTGGCTGGCAGCGATCTGGAGATTGCCCGCTATCGCGGCCTGGGGCTGGTGAGCAGCCGCGGCTCCCGCAGCAGGAGCCCCAAGGACAGCAGCAGCCCGCCATTGGCCAGTGCGTTGGTCAATGACCAACTGGTGCTGCTGGCCTCCAGCCGCAGCGCCCTCGAAGACGCCCTCGACGCCTCCCAGGACGACGCCCTCAACCAGGCCGGGGAACCGCTGCTGCAGGACTGGCTGAACACCCAGCCCACGGGGGTGGCGCTGCTGCGCAGTGATGCCACCGGGTTGGAGCAACTGCTGGGACTTCCTGCCGAGCTGCAACCTGAGCAAGGGATCGAGCAGCTGGTGGGCAGCCTGGCGCTGCGTCGCGATGGACTGCAACTCAATGCTGTGCTGCAAACGAGTCCTGGTGCGGCCATCGCTCCCCTGGGCAGCGATGGCGATGCCCTGCTCGAGCAACTGCATCTCCCGGCACAGCGCCTGAGCCTTTCGCAACCAGGCGGCGCCCTGCCGCAGCTGTTCAACCTGCCGGCGAGCGGCGAGCTTCTGCCCGCCCTGCTCGAGCACCGCGATGGTCCCTTGCTGCAGGCCCAGCTCAGCGGTGCTGACGCCTGGCTGGCGGGCAGCCGGCCGGATCACCCCCCCACCGCCGCCCTCGATGCCCAGCTGGAACAGGCTGGCTTTGATGCCGCCAGCCTCGGCGAGCTGCGGGTGTGGACCCACCTCACCGCGGAAACCAACAAAGACGGGCAGCTGAAGGCAAGCCTGGCGGGCGGCTCCGGACGGGATGGGGGACTGCGCTGGTGGAGCAACAACCTCGATTCCCTGCGCGCCCAGCTCAAGGGACGCAATCAGAAAGGAGCGCTCAAACAGCAGCTGCGCAAGCTCGATCCAGAGCTGAAGGCCCAAGCGCTCCTGGCCCTCGATGGCAACGGGGCGCGCCAGTTGCTGGGGCGCTGGCCGCTCTGGCGGGGACTGCAGCTCCTGGCAGGTCAGCCACTAGCCCCATCCCTGCAGGGGATGGCCATCACCCTGGAGCAAGATCAACAGCGGGCCTCACTGCAAGCCCAGCTCAACCTTCGTTAAGCCATGACGCGAGACCTGCTGCTGATCCGCCACGGCATCGCCGTGGAGCGGGGCAGCACCGCCACCGATGCTGAACGGGCCCTCACCTCCGAGGGCCGAGCACGCACCCGCCGGGTGCTGCAGCAATTGGAACGGCTTGACCTGGCCTGCGGTCCGCTGGTGAGCAGCCCCTTCATGCGGGCACGGCAAACAGCCGAACTGGCCTTGCAGCTGGGCCTGGGGGACACCCTGAGCTTCAGTGATGCCCTCACCCCGGGCCAAGATCCCCTGCCCCTGCTGCGGGAGGTGCTGGAGGATCCATGGCAACGGCTGGGCCTGTTCGGCCATGAACCCGACCTCAGCCAACTGGCCAGCCACCTGCTGGGCTGCAGCACCAACAGCGTGCAGCTGAAGAAGGCCGGAGCAGCCCTGCTTGAGCTGGACACGGAGGATCTGCAACCGGGCTGCGCTCGCCTGCGGCTGCTGCTCAGCCCCAAGGTGCTGCTGCTGGGCAAAGGCTGAGCTGATCTGCCACGTAGCCTCGCTGCATCACCTGCAGTCGTCGCCGGATCGATGAGCGAGGCCCTTTCCAGTTTTCGTCCTGGGCTTGAGGGCGTGCCCGCCACCCAGTCAGCCATCAGCAACATCGATGGCCAGCGCGGCATCCTCAGCTATCGCGGTTACCGCATTCAGGACCTGGCGGCCCAAAGCAGCTTCCTGGAAACCGCCTATCTGCTGATCTGGGGGGAGCTTCCCGACCCGGAGAACCTGCGCCGGTTCCAGTACGACGTGCAGATGCACCGCCGGGTGAGCTTCCGCATCCGGGACATGCTCAAGTGCTTTCCCGCCGGCGGCCACCCGATGGATGCGCTGCAGGCCAGTGCCGCCTCCCTCGGGCTCTTTTATGGCAACCGCGCCCTCGATGACGAGGACTACATCCGCGGTGCTGTGATGCGCCTGCTGGCCAAGATCCCCACGATGCTGGCGGCCTTTCACATGATCCGCCGGGGCCAGGATCCGATCCAGCCACGGGACGACCTGCCCTACGCCTCCAACTTCCTCTACATGCTCACCGAGCGGGAACCCGACCCGCTGGCAGCGCGCATCTTCGACGCCTGCCTGGTGCTGCATGCCGAGCACACCCTCAACGCCAGCACCTTCAGCGCCCGGGTGACCGCCAGCACGCTCACCGATCCCTACGCCGTGGTGGCCTCAGCGGTGGGCACCCTGGCCGGCCCGTTGCATGGCGGCGCTAATGAAGATGTGCTGCTGATGCTCGAGGAGATCGGCAGTGAAGACCGGGTGGAACCCTTCCTCGATGAAGCGATCCGAGCCAAGCGCAAGGTGATGGGCTTCGGTCACCGTGAGTACAAGGTCAAGGATCCGCGCGCCACGATCCTCCAGGGCCTGGCCGAAACCCTGTTCGACCGCTTTGGCCACGACCGCATGTACGACGTGGCCCGCAAGCTGGAGAGCGTGGCGGCCGAACGGCTGGGCCCCAAGGGGATCTACCCCAATGTGGATTTCTATTCCGGGCTCGTGTACCGAAAGCTGGGCATCCCCACCGATCTGTTCACACCGGTGTTTGCCCTCTCCCGCGCAGCAGGCTGGCTTGCCCACTGGAAGGAACAGCTGGGGGCCAACCGCATCTATCGCCCCACCCAGCTGTACACCGGCGCGGCCGAACGGGATTGGCTTCCGCTGGAGCAGCGTTCCGGCGACAATGATGGCCCGACTGGGTAAGTTGCCCCAATCGGTCCATGGCGATGAGCTCGACGTTCACCCTTGATCTTGAAGCAGGCTTTCGTGGCCTACTGGAAGCCGGCGGGGTCAGTGCGGGGGTTAGCCGCCTGATCTGGCTGCCCCTGCCGATGCTGCTGGTGCTGGTGGCTGCAGTGGTGGGCGTGCTGGTCACGGTGTGGCTGGAGCGCAAGATCTCCGCTGCTGCCCAACAGCGCATTGGCCCGGAATACGCCGGTGCCCTCGGCATCCTGCAGCCCCTGGCCGATGGCCTCAAGCTGCTGGTCAAAGAAGATGTCATCCCCGCCCGAGCCGACGGCCTGCTGTTCACCGTGGGCCCAGTGCTCGTGGTGGTGCCAGTGATCCTGTCCTGGCTGATTGTGCCCTTCGGTCAGAACCTGCTGATCAGCAACGTAGGGGTGGGCATCTTCCTCTGGGTGGCCCTCAGCAGCATTCAGCCCATCGGCCTGCTGATGAGCGGCTACGCCAGCAACAACAAATATTCCCTGCTGGGAGGCCTGCGCGCGGCGGCCCAGTCGATCAGTTACGAGATCCCCCTGGCCCTGGCTGTGCTGGCGGTGGTGATGATGAGCAACTCCCTCTCCACCGTTGACATCGTTAACCAGCAGAACGGTTCTGGCATCTTGAGCTGGAACATCTGGCGTCAGCCGGTGGGCTTCCTGATCTTCTGGATCTGTGCCCTGGCCGAGTGCGAGCGCTTGCCCTTCGACTTGCCCGAGGCGGAAGAGGAGCTGGTGGCCGGTTACCAGACCGAGTACGCCGGCATGAAATTTGCCCTCTTCTATCTGGGCAGTTACATCAACCTGGTGCTCTCCGCCCTGCTGGTGGCCGTGCTCTACCTGGGGGGCTGGGGCTTCCCACTGCCTGTCGAAACCCTGGCGGGTTGGCTCAATCAACCGATCGATGCACCGCTGGTGCAAGTGATCACCGGCTCGGTGGGCATCGTGATGACCGTGCTGAAGGCCTATGCCCTGGTGTTCATCGCGATCCTGCTGCGCTGGACCGTGCCGCGGGTGCGCATCGACCAACTGCTGGATTTCGGCTGGAAGTTCCTGCTGCCGATCGCCCTGGTGAACCTGCTGGTGACCGCCGCCCTCAAGCTGGCCTTCCCAGCCGTGTTCGGCGGCTAAGCACGATTCCGCCCATTCGGGTCATGATTGACCCACCGCTATTCCGCAACGCTTCCTTCCGCCTCCATGTTCGGGTTCCTCAAGCAGGTTGGTGACTACACCAAAGATGCCGTTAGCGCGACCCAGAACATCGCGCGTGGCCTTTCGGTCACCTTCGATCACCTGCGCCGCCGCCCGGTCACGGTGCAGTACCCCTACGAGAAGCTGATTCCCTCGGAGCGCTACCGCGGGCGCATCCACTACGAGTTCGACAAGTGCATCGCCTGTGAGGTGTGTGTGCGGGTGTGCCCCATCAACCTCCCGGTGGTGGATTGGGTGATGAACAAGGCCACCAAGAAAAAGGAGCTGCGCAACTATTCGATCGATTTCGGAGTGTGCATCTTCTGTGGCAACTGCGTGGAGTACTGCCCCACCAATTGCCTCTCGATGACGGAGGAATACGAGCTGGCGGCCTTTGATCGCCACAGCCTCAATTACGACAACGTGGCCCTGGGACGCCTGCCCACCAGCGTGACCACCGATCCCTCTGTGATCGCCCTGCGGGAGCTGGCCTACCTGCCCAAAGGGGAAATGGACCCCCACGGCGTTGACCCCAGCCGCCCGCGGGCGGGCAAACTGCCGGAACAAGTGCTCGAGACCCTGCCCAAGCCTGAGGAGAAGCAATCCTGATGCCGCCCCTTGCTGAACTCACGCAACTGATCGTCTTTGCCCTGCTGGCCGCCGGTGTGGTGATCGGCGCCCTGGGCGTGGTGATCCTGCCCAACATCGTCTACTCAGCCTTCTTGCTGGGGGGCGTGTTCCTCTCGGTGGCGGGGCTCTATCTGATGCTCAATGCCAGCTTCATCGCCGCCGCCCAGGTGCTGGTGTACGTGGGGGCTGTGAATGTGCTGATCCTGTTCGCGATCATGCTCGTGAACAAGCGGGAAGCCATGGCTGATGCCCCTGGCGTGGCCCTGCGCAGACTGCTCTCCAGTGGCGTCTGCGCAGGCCTGCTGTGGTTGCTGCTGCGGGTTGCCTTCACCACCCCCTGGGCCACGCCAGGTCCTGAAGCCATCGGTGAAGACGCCGTGATCCGCCTTGGAGAACACTTCTTCAGCGATTACCTGCTGCCGTTTGAGTTGGCCTCAGTGCTGCTGCTGATGGCCATGATCGGCGCCATCGTGCTGGCCCGCCGCGATGTGTTCAACACCGACATCGCCACGGGTGAAGCCGTGGATCAAGGGCTGATCGAAAAGGCCCGCACCCCCCTGCTGCTGGAGAAGACGTCCCAATGACCAGCATTTCCGTTCCGCTCGAGGCTTACCTCACCGTGGCCGCTGCCCTGTTCTGCATCGGCGTGTGGGGCCTGATCAACAGCCGCAACGCCGTGCGCGTGCTGATGAGCATCGAACTGATGCTCAACGCTGTGAACATCAATCTGATGGCGTTCTCCAGCTATCTCGATGGCACTGAAATTCGCGGCCAGGTCTACGCCATTTTCGTGATCACCGTGGCTGCTGCTGAAGCCGCTGTGGGCCTAGCGATCCTGCTCTCCCTCTATCGCAACCGCGACACGGTGGACATGGAGCGCTTCAACCTGCTGCGCTGGTAAGTCCGCCATGGACCTGTCGCGGGTCTGGGTGATCTGCCGCAGCGGCAGCCAGAGCGCCAGACGCACGGGTGAGCGCATCGCTGAGCAGCTCAGGAGCCGTCACGCTGAGGTGGACGTCAGCACCAGCGGGCTCAATGCCAACCCCTACCCAGGCCTGCTGGCTGATGAGCGCCTTCCCGATCTGGTGATCGTGCTGGGCGGTGATGGCACCGTGCTGAGTGCGGCCCGCTACCTGGGCCCTCTGGATGTGCCCATCCTGAGCTTCAACGTGGGGGGGCACCTGGGCTTTCTCACCCACGAATCCATGCTGTTGGAGCAACTCCTCAGCGGTGATGGAGAAGCCCTCTGGGACCGGCTGCAGAGTCAGCACTACGCCCTGGAGCAACGCTTGATGCTGCAGGCGTGTGTCGACCGCGGCGATGGCATCCCCGACAGCGGTCATCACCGCAACAAACAGGGGCAGCTCTGCCATCTGGCGCTCAACGACTTCTATTTGAGGCCGGCCCAGGAGGAGGCCTCCCCCACCTGCAGGCTCGAGCTGGAAATCGATGGCGAGGTGGTGGGTCAGTACCAGGGTGATGGCCTGATCGTGGCTTCCCCCACCGGCTCCACCGGCTACGCGATGGCCGCTGGCGGGCCGATCCTGCACCCAGCCATCGATGCGATCGTGGTCAATCCAATCTGTCCCATGAGCCTTTCCAGCAGGCCAGTGGTGGTGCCTCCTCGCTCCGTGCTGGCCATCTGGCCCGTGGGGGATGCGGCGCGCCGGGTGAAGCTCTGGAACGATGGTGCCCTGGCCACCGAACTGCAACCGGGCGATCGCTGCATCGTGCAACAGGCCGATCACCACGCCCTGCTGGTGGCCCTGGAGCAACAACCCTCCTATTTCCGCAATCTCACCCGCAAGCTGCACTGGGCCGGCAGCCTCACCGATGCCATGCCCTCGCAGAACTGAACACCCATGGCCCTTGAGATTGAACGTCGCTTCTTTGTGTCCTCAGATGCCTGGCGTGCGCTGGTGACACGCAGTGAGCAGCTCGATCAGGGCTACCTCAGCCAGGGGGGCCAGGGGGTCACCGTGCGGGTGCGCAGCGCTGGCGATCGGGCCTGGCTCACCCTCAAGGCAGCCACGGATGATCCCGAGGTGCGCCAAGAATTCGAATACCCCATCCCCAGCGCCGATGCCAGCGGCTTGCTAGCCCTCACCCCCCGGCGGGTGCAGAAGACCCGCCATCACCTGAACCTGGCCGGGGGCGACTGGGTGGTGGATGAATTCAGTGGCCGCAATGCCCCGCTGGTGATTGCCGAGGTGGAACGGCCAAGTGTGGAGAGCCCCCTGCACCTTCCCAGCTGGTGCGGCGATGAGATCACGGCCCGGGGCGACCTCAGCAATGCCGCTCTGGCGGAACGTCCCTGGTCCGAGCGCTGAGCAAGCAGCCCAAAAATCCACTGATTCTCTTAAGATTGTGGGATGCTGTTTCGGATCCCCCGCGCCCTCTGATGACAACCGGTCTCTACGACAATCAGGGGGTCCTGCGCTTCTCGGGAGCCGATCGGGCCTCCTGTCTGGCCTATGCGGATCTATTCGGCCTGCAGGACAACGATTTCACCCTGGTGACCCTGGTGGATGACACGGAACTGATCCTGCAAGACCAACCTCAGGCAGCCTGAGCGGCGCTGGTGTCGCCACCGAGCTGAATCACCGTTGCCTCGTTGCCACCAAGGGCCTGGAGAACATGGGCCTGCAGGGCGGAGCTGAGCTCCGGGAAGATCGGCAAGCTCAACACTTCAACAGCGAGCTGCTCGGTCACCGGCAGGCTGCCGCGGCCATAACCCAGGTCCGCGTAGGCGGGTTGGCGGTGGATGGGGATCGGGTAATAAATGATCGTGTTCACGCCCCGCTGGCGTAGATCCTCCTGGAACCAGTTACGGCAACGGGCTTCCGGCAGGTCATGATCCGCGCTGTTGGCGCAGGGGGAACAGCTGCCTCCGCAGGCGGGTTGCCCTTGCGGGCAAGCGGCAATGCGCACCACGAACTGGTTCCAGCTGTGCCCCGCAGGGCCTGGATCCGGGAGCTGCAATCCAGCAACCCCATTGAGCCCTTGCAGGTAACGCTGGGCCACGCCACGGCGCCGCTCCAGCCAACCGCTCAGCCGCGGCAGCTTCACATTCAGCACCGCTGCCTGCAGAGCATCGAGGCGGCTGTTGTAGCCAAGGCTGGTGTGCAGATAGCGGCGAGGCATGCCGTGCACCGCCAGCTCTCGCACCCGTTGGGCCACAGCTGCATCGCGGCAGGTCACCGCACCGCCATCACCGGCGGCACCGAGATTCTTGGTGGGGAAGAAACTGAAGCAACCGGCATCACCAAAACTGCCCACCGAGCGGCCGTTCCAGCTGGCCCCTGTGGCCTGGGCACAATCCTCAATCACCGCCAGGCCGTGCTGATTGGCAATCGCCATCAGCCGGTCCATGTCCACCGGGCGGCCAAAAAGATGCACTGGCATCAAGGCACGGGTGGCCAAGCTGATCGCTGCACCGATCTGGTCGAGATCAATCAGATAGGTGGCGGGATCAACATCCACAAACACCGGGGTTGCCCCCACCGCACTGATGGCCTCAGCGGTGGCAAAAAAACTGAAGGAGCTGGTGATCACCTCATCACCAGGACCAATGCCCAGGCCCCGCAGGGCCAAGATCAAGGCATCGGTGCCGCTGTTGCAGCCAATGGCGTGGGGGCTGCCGCAGAAGCTGGCAAACGCAGCTTCAAATTCCTCAATCACCGGACCACCGATGTAGCGGCCGCTGCGCAGCACCTCCAGCACCGCCTGGTCCAGGTCGTCCCCTAGATCGGCCAGCTGAACGGAGAGGTCGAAGGGGGGAACGTTCATAACAGAAAGCTTAAGGGCTTTCTTGATGCCACTTAATGCCGCAGCCGATGGATGGGCGCTGGGATGCCAGCGGCGCAGCGCCTTGGCGCAGAGCCTCCAACGCCTTGAGCAGATCAGCGCAATCGCTCAATTGATCACCGCCAGGGCGGCTGCCATCGAGCTGGCCGCGATACACCAAGCGGCGCTGCCGATCAAACAGAAACGAATCCGGGGTGCACGCAGCCTGCAACGCCCGCGCCACGGTTTGTTCATGGTCGTGGAGGTAGGGGAAGGCCCAGCCGCAGCGTTGTTTTTGAGCCAACAACTGATCCGGAGCATCCTGGGGATGGCTGATCACGCTATTGCTGCTGATCGCCACGATCTGCAGCTCGGACGCCCACGCCTCGGCCAGGGCCGTGAGGCTGGGTTCCACGTGCTTCACAAAGGGGCAGTGGGCACAGATGAACAGCACCAGCAGCGGGCGGTCATCCAGCTGCGTTGTGCTCCAGCGCTCCCCCTCCACGGTGGGCAACGCGAAGCTCGGCAGCGCCGTGCCCAGCGGCAGCATGGTGGAACTGGTACGAGCCACAGCCAGATGGGTCCAAGGCCGGCAAGCTAGGGCACCTATCCCATCGCTTGGCATGGTTCCTCTGCGGTTTTCGGCTCCCCTGCTCGGAGCCGCTCTGCTGCTGCTCAGCGCCTGCCAGCACGCCACACCAGCGATGAAGGTGTACCCCCTCAGCCGCCGAGAACCCCACGACGGCCTGGCGGTGGTGAACCAGCCCGATGGCTATGGACTGCACATCTGGATCGACACCGACACCAGCCAACAGGGCCTCTGCCGGCCCCGCTGGAACGCCGATGCCGCCCGCCTGTTCAACGGCAATGGCAGCGCCCCATTCAGCTCAGGCCTGGCCAGCCGCCAGGAGTTCTTCCAGGCGGTGCGCAACGGTCGCGTGAACAAGCAGCTCAAACGGGAGAGCGAAGCGCTCTGCAAGGCACGGGCCCCCCGCGCCAGCTTCAGTTGGAGTGAACCACCGCGCCAGGAGAGCGAGGTGCAGGTGGAGCCGCTACCCCCCCTTGAAGGCAATGATCTCCTGCCCGACCCCAGCAGCCTGCGCCGCGAAGAGCAGCGCATGCTGCAAAGCGAATCGGGGACTACCCCCTGAAGCTCTCCCACACCACCGGTTCAGCCGCGCGCCAATAGCGGCTGAAGCGTCCCAAACGCGGCGGCTGGGGCAGCTCCACGAAGGGATCTGGATCGAGGATCCAAAGCGGCAGCTGCTTGTTGATGCGGGAGGCGTAGCGCTGCAGCCGGGGGTCCACCGCCCCACTGGTGACCACCCCATCGGCGCCACAACGGTTGGCAAAGGCCACCACCTCCTCCACCACATCACCGCGGCGCAGGATCAGCGGCAGCTCCATGGCGCACTCGTAGAGAAAGCCCAGGCGCTTGCGACTGAGGCGCTGCTGCTCGATCCAGGCCTGATCAAACACGAACAGGGCCGGTGCCCCAGGGCAGTCCTGCAGGGCCGGATTGGCGGGGCCCAGGGCTTCCTCATGCACCCAAACGATCGGATTGCGCAAATCCATCAGCGGCGCCTCCGGGCGGGAACGTTGCGAACAGGGGCCGTCACGGCGAAGAGCTGATTTTCCAGTTGCTCATAGCTGCCCTCGAAGGGGCAGCGGTTGGCATGGCTGCACTCACGGCAGTAGCTGCCGTTGCTGTAGCGCTCGAGGTTGTCGCGGTTGAAGAAGTAGGGCTTGTGGCTGAAACAACTGGCCACCCATTGCCAGCTGAGGTGATTGCTGGCCGGATCACCATCGAGCAGATGCTCCAGAAACCACTCGGCGCCAGCCCGCCAGTGCACCCGGCGCCAATGCACCACGTAGGCCGCCAGCCACATGCGGGCATGGTTGTGCAGCCAACCGGTGGTCACCAGCTCCTCGCGGAAGCCATCCATGCAGGCCAGGCCAGTGCGGCCCTGGCGCAGGTCATCGGGCAGCTCACGCTGATAAGCGGAGGCGGCATGACCGGTTTTGTAGTCCTCCTGGTCCTCGTGGATGTCATCGCCCAGATCCAGCCACATGCGCTGCCAGAAGTCACGCCAGCCCAGCTCGTTGATCAACTTGGCGCCGTCATCACGGCTGCGCAGCCGGCGGAACACCGCATCACGCACTTCCGCCAGGGTGAACACCCCATGGCGGATGTAAGGCGACAGACGGGTGACCGCGCCGCTGAGATGGTTTCGGCTGCGGCCATAGCGGCTGGGGTCCACCTTGCTGAGCCGCATCTCCGCTGCTTTGCGCCCGCCTTGAATGGGGCTGAGCTCCCCTTCCGCCTCGGGAAACTCCTGCTGCAACAGGGCATTGAGCTCTGAGCGGCTTTTGAAGGAACGCGGTAGATCACGGGGATCTGGCGGTGGAGTGGAGCGGGGCACCAGCCTGAGCACAACAGCAATGCGCTGATCTTGGCGGGGCGTGCGGGAGAATCGCGCGCATTCAGCCCCGCAGGAGCGCCCGATGCTGCTTGATCTGACCGGCAAAAAGATCCTCGTCACCGGCATCGCCAACAACCGCTCAATCGCTTGGGGCATCGCCCAGCAGCTCAAAGCGGCTGGTGCCGAGCTGGGCATCACCTACCTGCCCGATGACAAGGGCCGCTTTGAAGCAAAGGTGCGCGAGCTCACCGCCCCCCTCGAACCCAGCCTGTTCCTGCCCCTGAATGTGCAGGACCCCGCCCAGATGGAGGCGGTGTTCGGCGAGATCAAAGAGAAGTGGGGCGTGCTCGATGGTCTGGTGCACTGCCTGGCCTTTGCCGGCAAGGAGGAGCTCATCGGTGACTACAGCGCCACCACCGCCGCCGGTTTCGCCCGCGCCCTGGAGATCAGCGCCTACTCCCTCGCCCCGCTCTGCGCCCACGCCAAACCGCTGTTCAGCGAGAAAGCCGGTGTGATCACCCTCTCCTATCTGGGTGCCGAGCGGGCCATCCCCAACTACAACGTGATGGGCGTGGCCAAAGCGGCACTGGAGGCCTCCGTGCGCTACCTGGCTGCTGAGCTCGGCCCCGAGAAGCAGGTGCGCGTGAATGCCATCAGCGCCGGCCCGATTCGCACCCTCGCCAGCTCCGCCATCGGCGGCATCCTCGACATGATCCACAACGTGGAGGAGAAAGCCCCGCTGCGCCGCACCGTGACCCAGATGGAGGTGGGCGGCACCGCCGCATTCCTGCTGAGTGATCTGGCCAGCGGCATCTCCGGTCAGACCATCTATGTCGATGCCGGCTACTGCGTGAATGGGATGTGATCCAGCCCCGAAAACTGCATCACTACGTTCAACTGGCCTGGTGGCTGCTCTGGCATGAGCGCTGGAGCCTGCTGATCGCCACCGGGCTCTGCATTGTGAGCCTGCCGGTGAACGACACACTCACGGGGCTCCTGCTGCCCCGGGATCTGGTGAATGTGCTGGGCATCCTGCTGTCGTTGTTTCTGGGTTTTCGCTACAACCAGGCCTACAAGCGCTGGTGGGAAGCCCGGATCCTCTGGGGCGCGCTGGTGAGCGACAGCCGCAACTGGCGCGATGCCCTCACGGCCCTGCTGCCCCGCTCTGCTCCCGCGGCCCTTCACACCAAGCTGTTGCAGCTGGAGGTGCTGCTGATCTGGTGCGTCAACGCCAAGTTGCGCAGTTCTGAGGAGCACCTCCAGATCCCAGCGGCAGTTGAGACGCTCGCCCGGGAGATGGGCATCAACCAGCCGCGGGTGCTGCAAGTGCAGCTGCAGCTGTCCCGCTGTCAGCGGGAGCTGGTGGAAGAGCAATGGCTCACCCCCATCGACCGGCGTGAACTGGTGCGCGTGCAGCAACAGCTCAGCAATGCCATCGGCGGTCTTGAGCGCATCGACCAGCAACCGCTGCCGGCCTCATCCACCTTCTGCATCCGCGCCCTCAGCTGGAGTTACGGCTATCTGGTGTTTCTCAAGCTCGATGCCAGCGGTGATCTGAGCGCCGCTGTGGTGGGCTGGTTGGCCTTCCTGGTGCTGCTGATGGCCGAGAGGATCGGCACATTCCTGGAAAACCCCTTTCGAGATCAGCGCTTTGCCTTGCCGCTCGATCGGCTCTGCCGGCTGATCACCGCTGAGCTCTTGGGAGCCCAGCACCCCTTGGCCCGCCAAGGGACTGGTCCCCATCCAGGGCCGGTGATCACCTGAACGCCACAGCGGCCGCTTGGCTGGGGCTGGCCCCTTGGCGATGATTGCTGCATCAACAGGGCATCCAGGAGATCGGCATGCGCAGTGGAGAGGTGCATCGGGTCACCGGTGAAACCGATGTACAGGTGCGCGTGGGGCTCGATGGCAGCGGCCAATGCCAGGTGAGCACAGGCGTGCCCTTCCTCGATCACATGCTCCACCAGATCAGCAGCCACGGGCTGTTTGATCTGCAGATCAGTGCCAGCGGTGACACCCACATCGATGACCACCACACCAATGAGGATGTGGGGATCGCCCTGGGCCAGGCCTTGAGTCAGGCTCTGGGCGATCGCAAGGGCATCCACCGCTTCGGGCACTTTCTGGCGCCGCTTGATGAGGCCCTGGTGCAGGTGGCACTTGATTGCTCAGGCCGCCCCCACCTGAGTTTTGGGCTCACGATCCCGGCCCAGAAGATCGGCAGCTACGACACCGAACTGGTGAAGGAGTTCTTCGTGGCCGTGGCCAACAATGCCGGCCTCACCCTGCACATCCGCCAACTCGATGGGGTGAACTCGCACCACATCGTTGAAGCCTGCTTCAAGGCGTTTGCGCGGGCGCTGCGCATGGCCACTGAAATCGATCCCCGCCGCGCCGGCCAGGTGCCCAGCAGCAAGGGGGTGCTGGAGCAAGCCGGGTCCCAGGGCTGAGCCGGTGCCCTGGTTCATCAAGCGGGAAACGATCCTGGTCCCCCCTGGGGAGCTGCGCGACACCATCAGCGCCCATCGGCAGTGGGTGCAGCAGCTGCGCCAGCGGGGGATCCGCATCAGCAGTGGCTACC
>JAYKHZ010000017.1:0-4272 GCA_035286165.1 Synechococcus sp. | reverse complement strand
CCGCTTCGCCAACCACTCGGCTGGGAACGTTGAGGTTGAATCCGCCCGCTTCGCGTTTGAAGCTGCGGCCTGGGCCTGGTTGACGCAGGCTGGTGGGGCCGAAGCTGCTGGGCTTGCGTGGTGAGAGATCAGCGCTGCGATCCTCGCCGCTGACATCAGCTCGCCAGCTGAATGTCACATCCGGTGCAGGCGTGAGGTTGCGAACGGTGAGGCTGCCTGGCGTATTCATCTGATCGCCTCGCTCCACCTCAGGGCGACGGCCACCTTGCAGCGCTTCTGTTTGCTGAATCTTGCTGAGATCCAGCGGAGACCGGAAGGACGGAACCCGCCGGGCATTCAAATCAAATGGGGTGATGAAACGCTCGAATGGAACGGTGTCATCACCAAAGGCTTCGCTGTATTCCTGGCTGTTGATTAAGGCATCGACAAGGCCATAGAAACCATGGCGCGCTGCAGTATCGAAGTAGGCGTCAATTTCCCAGCGGCCGAAGGTGGGGCGGCCCAGCAAACGCCGATGCATCACCTCAATGGCTTTGGTGATGTAGAGCCCATTCCAATAGCGACGTTGGAAAGCCTTGGAGCGAGCCACGGCGCGAATGAAATCACGCAAGCTCAGATCGCCGTTTTCAAGCCGTGCTTCCGCCGAGCTGAGCTGTTCCCCTTCGTAGCCGCTATTGCCCAGCACCTGGGTGTAAACGGCTCTGATCACCGCCTGTGTGCTCGCTTCAGTGGTGCGCACACTTGGTTTGCCACCACGGGTGGGAACAGAGTTGCCTCCAGTGGCGATTTGCTGCAGCCGCACCACACGGGGCCCAACGCTGCGTGGGCGTGCGCTGCGGAAATCTGCACTGTTGATCTGACCCGAAAGCTCCAGGCCATTGCCCACCATGAGGCGGCGCGTGCGGTAGCCGAAGGGGGCCGGACGGGTGCGCACCGATGCGGTGGCTGAGGGGAAGATGGCTCCGTAGCTCAGGGCCAGGGGATCATTGCCTCCGCCGTAGGCGTGCTGGTCTGCCAGGGGCTGGCGATAGGAGGCGTAAAGGGGCAGATATTGAGGCGAACCATCAAACGGAGCGCTGAAGCGGAACAGCTTGCGGTTAGATCCCCAGCCAGCACTCTCCTGGGCTTCCTCGCCCAGATCCCTCAGGAAGGGAACGGTTTCCTCGCCAAAGACGCGGGCATATTCCATGGAATTGACCATGGAATCCACCAGACCGTTGAGGCCCTGGGCGCTCACGATCGCGAAGTAGCGGCGGAACTCCTCGATGGAGCTGACGCCGCGACCGAGGAAATGGCGGAAGGCCAGTTCAACGGCTCGGGTGTTGGAGAAGCGGCTGTAGAACTGCTGGCGATACTCCTTGCTGCGGCCAAGGGCGCGAACAAATTCGCGCATGGAGATTTGGCCCTGCACCACCTGGGATGCCTCCACCGAAGCAGGGGCCTGGGAGTAGGCCTTGCCGATGTCCCGCTGGAACACCTGGCGGTAGGCGGCGCGAATGATTTCAGCCTTTTCTGAGCCTGAGAGGCCTGGTTTCATCACAAAGCGCTGGGCCCCTTCGGCGGCCAGTGCATAGATGGCCGGGAGCTGCAGGCCTTGTTGCTGCGGGCTGCCCAGTCGCTGACGCGTTGAGGGGGTTGCAACGGCAAGCTCTTCGAGCAGCACGTTGAAGCAGGAAATCACGAGCGAGCGTGCTTCCGAATCGGCGTCAAACAGGGCTGAAGCGGCTGCCCGCATCTCTTGCAGGGCCAGGTTGGTGGCCGGCAGAGAGCAGCCTTTTTCAAGGACGTCGCGCAACCCGCGGGTGTTGACCCGCAGGATGCTGGGATCGCCGGCTACGACGGCGTACCCCACATAGCGCAGGAACCAGCCCAAATCGCGCAGCGATTTGCGCATGTTGTCGTTGCCGTAGCGCGACACATTGATGGGGGTGAAGCCGGAGGGGATGACCACCCGCACATCGGCGGCTTCCTGGAACCCACCAAGAATGCGACCGAAGAAGCCCCCGCCCTCATTGCCCTGGACGTAGGTCTCAATCGAGCTGGCAAAGGCTTGCTGGTCGGTGGCCAGCACTTTCCCCTGGGCGCCGGGGCTGCGATCCACCAGCGGGCCATCGAGGTAGGAGAGCGGCGTGCCGCCAACGAAAATCCTGTTGGCAGCGCGCGCCACGATGGCGTCCGCATTGGCGGTAATCCGGGCGGCGGCTTCCACCCGGCTGCGTCCGCTTTGGAAGAACGTGATGAGTGTGTCCAGCTCCCCGTTGTCGGGGAACCGGTCCTGTTGTTCTGCCTGGCGAACGCTGGAGAGAGGCAGGGTGTCGTACAGCTGTGGGCTGACCCTGGGGCTGCCGCTGCTGGCGGTCACAGACATGTAAGGAGCTCCTCTGGCAACCGGCCAAAACCGGGGCTGGGTCAGGTTAGGGCGGGCTCGAACTCGGCAGGCCGTGCTTTGAACAAATGTTTGCAGCCTGTTGCTTGATGCCGGTGTTGCAGTGAGAGGCTCTTGCTCCCAAGCCGCGGAGCAGCTTTTGACAACCGGGACTCAGCCCAGTGATGCCGCCACTCCCGTGGTGAGCGCGTTCTACGACCGCTTTCCCTATCCCGGCGACCCAGTTCAAGACGGTCCGCCGCCTGGATACAACTGGCGCTGGTCCTACGCCGATGTGCACAGCCAATGCCATGGCAGTGCTCCCAAGCCCCGCCGACCGCTCAGGATTCTGGACGCAGGCTGCGGGACCGGTGTCAGCACCGATTACCTGGCACATCTCAATCCAGGTGCCGAAATCCTGGCGGTGGATATCAGTGCAGGCACCCTTGAGGTGGCGCGTGAACGCTTGCGGCGCTCTGGCGCCCATGAGCAGGCCACGGTGCGGCTGGAACAGCGCAGCCTTCTGGATCTAGCGGGCGAGGGGCCATTTGATCTGATTAACAGCGTTGGAGTGCTGCACCACCTGGATGACCCCCTGGCAGGTCTCAAGGCTCTCGGGCCACTGTTGGCTCCCGGTGCTCTGTTTCATCTGTTTCTCTATGCCGATGGTGGGCGTTGGGAGATCCATCGCATTCAGCGAGCCCTGTCCCTGCTAGGGGTCGCTACCGATGGAGATGGCTTGCGTCTGGGGCGTGCGCTGTTTGAGGACTTGCCAGCTGACAACCGGTTGCGCCTGCGCCATGAGCAGCGTTGGGCTATCGACACAGCCCCAGATCCGAACTTTGCAGACATGTATCTGCATCCGCAGGAAACCAGCTACGACCTCAAGCGGTTGTGGCAGTTCGTGGAAGCCGCTGGTCTGGAATTCCTTGGCTTCAGCAATCCCGAACAGTGGGATCCTGCCCGCCTCCTGAAGGGTGAGTTGCTGGAGCGGGCTCAGCAGCTGCCGGAACGGGAGCGTTGGCTCCTGATCGAATCGCTGGACCCAGAGATCAGCCATCTCGAATTTTTTGTCTCCAATCAACCGATCCAGCGGCAGGTTTGGCACAGCGATGCCGCGTTACTGGCGGCCCGGCCTCAGCGCAGCGTTTGTCTGTGGGGATGGCCCAGTGCTGCGCTGTTGAATCGCGACATGGCACCGCTGCAGCTCAGCCCTGATCAGATGCTTCTGCTGCAGGCGATGGAGCAGCCCGAAGCCCATGGTTTGAGCCTGGCCCAGCTGCCCTTGGATTGGAGTGAGCAGCAGCGTTGTGCTGTGGCTCGCGAGCTCCTCGCTCAGGCGGTGCTTCTGCTTGGCGAGGCCGATTGAGCGCACGTGATAAATTCCTCGGGCCTTGGCCGCTGAATCGATCGTGATACCGACGGCGACTACCTTCTTGGCAAATGCCACGGAAGTTTTCGTCTCTGTATTTCTATCCACCTCAGCAGCTTGTTTCTGTGATCTCTGATCCCATGGCTGACTACCGGCGCACGCAGCGCCGGTTCTTGCTGTTCACCCTCGCCCTCAGTGTTGGGAGTGTGCCGCTGTCAGCGATTTGGTTCAGCGGGCCCACGGTGATGAGTTTCGCCATCGGCTGCATCAGTGGCTTGCTCTATCTGCTGCTTCTCTCCCGTTCGGTGGCGAAGCTCGGACCTCAGAGCCGGCAACTGGGACGAGCCCAGTTGCTTGTGCCAGTGGTGCTCGTGTTGCTGTCATCGCGCTGGCCTCTGTTCCAGCTGGTGCCCGCACTGATCGGATTTCTGATCTACAAACCTGCGGTGATTCTCAGCACCGCACTGGAACTCCGCAGTGGGTCATCCACTGCCGACTCCTCTCCCAAGCCCTCAAACGCCTAGGAACCGGTGCC
>JAYKHZ010000016.1:0-2672 GCA_035286165.1 Synechococcus sp. | reverse complement strand
TGGCGGAGGCCCTGCATCGGACCCATGGCTATCAGCTGCTTTCCAGTGGAGGCACGGCCAAGGTGCTCGAGCAGGCGGGTCTCCCGGTGACCCGTGTTTCGGAGCACACCGGGGCTCCCGAAATTCTGGGCGGTCGTGTGAAAACCCTTCACCCAAGGGTGCATGGCGGGATTCTGGCCAAGCGTGATGACGCGTCCCATCAAGCCGATCTTGAGCAGCAGAACATCGCCCCCATCGATGTGGTGGTGGTCAACCTGTATCCCTTCCGCGAAACGATTGCGCGGCCTGACGTCACCTGGGATCAGGCGATCGAGAACATCGACATCGGTGGCCCCGCCATGGTGCGGGCGGCCGCCAAAAACCATGCCGATGTGGCTGTCCTCACCAGCCCTGATCAATACGACCGTCTGCTGAGCGCCCTGGCGGAATCGGGTGGGAGCGTGTCTTCGGATCTGCGGCGTCAACTGGCCCTTGAAGCCTTCCAGCACACCGCGTCGTACGACACCGCGATCAGCCGCTGGATGGCCGATCAAAACGACGCGGACGACAGCCCCTGGTTGGAGGCGGTGCCGCTGCGGCAGACCCTGCGCTACGGCGAAAATCCCCATCAAAAAGCGCGATGGTTCAGCCATCCCAAGCAGGGTTGGGGTGGTGCCATTCAGTTGCAGGGCAAGGAGCTGAGCACCAACAACCTGTTGGATCTCGAGGCGGCCCTCGCCACGGTGCGGGAGTTCGGCTACGGAGAAGATGGTGCGGCACCGGCGCTGCAGCCAGCAGCGGTGGTCGTCAAGCACACCAATCCCTGTGGTGTGGCCATCGGAGCATCGATTCCTGCCGCACTGACCCGAGCCCTGGATGCCGATCGGGTGAGTGCCTTCGGCGGCATCATCGCCATTCATGGGGTGGTGGAAGCCACGGCGGCCCGTGAGCTCACCAGCCTGTTCCTGGAATGTGTCGTGGCACCGGGCTTCACCCCCGAAGCGCGGGAGGTGCTGGCGGCCAAGGCGAATCTGAGGCTGTTGGAGCTGGCTCCTCAGGCCATCGATGCGGCCGGCCCCGATCACGTGCGAAGCATCCTCGGCGGACTCCTGGTTCAGGATCTCGACGACCAGGCGATCACACCGGCCGACTGGACCGTGGCCAGCCAGCGCCCGCCCACACCGCAGGAAAAGCTGGATCTGGAATTTGCCTGGCGCTTGGTGCGTCACGTGCGCTCGAACGCCATTGTCGTGGCCCGGGATGGCCAGAGTCTTGGCGTTGGGGCCGGGCAGATGAATCGGGTGGGCTCAGCGCGGATCGCCCTGGAGGCGGCCGGTGAGAAAGCCCAGGGGGCGGTGCTGGCCAGTGATGGCTTCTTCCCGTTCGACGACACCGTGCGACTGGCCGCCAGCCATGGCATTACCGCCGTGATTCATCCCGGTGGGAGCATGCGCGACGGCGATTCGATCAAAGCCTGCGATGAGCTGGGTCTGGCGATGCAGCTCACGGGTCGCCGCCATTTCCTGCACTGACGCTGATCGGGGTCGCCGGCCCCCTAGCCTCGCGGCACTGAAGAGTCCCCTTCAATGCTTGCCACCCTTCCCTTCAGCCTCAATTTCGCTCACCCCCTAGCGGAGTGGGGCCTTCTCGCCGTTGGTGGTTGGGCCCTCTACCTGGGGATCAAGACCAAGAAAACCCGCACCGGCACGCCAGAACAGCGCAAAGAGCTGGTGCCGAAAAAGTTCGCCCAGCGCCATTACCTCTGGGGCAGCATCCTGCTGGCTGTGATGACCCTCGGCACGCTGGGTGGCATGGCTGTCACTTACCTGAACAACGGCAAGTTGTTTGTCGGCCCGCACCTGCTGGTGGGTCTGGCCATGACTGGGATGATCGCCGTCGCCGCGTCGCTCTCACCTCTGATGCAGCGGGGCAATGTGATTGCGCGCAAGGCTCATGTGGGCCTGAACATGGGCATGCTCACGCTGTTCCTCTGGCAGGCCGTCAGTGGCATGGAGATCGTCAACAAGATCTGGACCAACCGCTGAGGATTCTTCAGAAGGCTGCCCGCTGACGGGGTGGGCAGCTGAGACCATGGCTGGCATGGAAATCCTCCTGGACCTTCCAGGTCAGCCGTCGTGAAATCTGGCGGACGATCTGCTTGAGCAGATGATCACCGCTGCTCTGGACCAGCTGATCGGGGAGCATGGTGATCACCTTGGGCAGCCGTATCCAGACCTTGAGATCCAGATCCCATTGCACTGAGGTGTTCTCCTGCTCAGGGATCAGTCGCATCCCAGCGCGGAAGTCGACGTCGTAGTGATTGCGCAGGGCAAGGGACTGGGGCACCGTGCGCACGGTTTCGATGCGGTAGATCCCTTCCTGCTGCGGCAGCAGTCGCAAAGCGATCGTGGGCTCCACTTCGAAGCCAAAGTTGCCAAATCTCCCCAGGGTCAGGCTGTAGGACTGTCGATCGATGGCTTCAACCTGCATCGGGCTGGCGCAACGTTCGAACCAGCTCTGATGGTCATCCAGGTAGCGAGCAACCACCGTTTGGGGCGCCAGCATTTGCATCGAATCCTCGAAATGGCTGCTGTAGCAGCGCACTTGCGGGTCGGCACCGTGAAGCTGATTGTCGGTTTCAGTGGGCGACAAGACCGTCACGGATGGGAAGCTGCCGGCGAAGGGCGAATTAA
>JAYKHZ010000015.1:0-3810 GCA_035286165.1 Synechococcus sp. | reverse complement strand
GCGACTGGCAACTTCCAGGTGATCCGCCATGAGCACCTGGTGCGCATGAAGGATGAGGCCATCGTCTGCAACATCGGCCACTTCGATAACGAGATCGATGTGGCGTCCCTCAAGCAGTACGAGTGGGACAACATCAAGCCGCAGGTGGATCACATCACCCTGCCCAGCGGCAACAAGATAATCCTTCTGGCCGAGGGCCGTCTGGTGAATCTGGGCTGCGCCACTGGCCATCCCAGTTTCGTGATGAGCAACTCGTTTACCAACCAGACCTTGGCTCAAATTGAGCTGTTCACAAAGCGCGATCAGTACGAGAACAAGGTGTATGTGTTGCCTAAGCACCTCGATGAGATGGTGGCTCGCCTCCACCTCGACAAAATCGGCGCCAAGCTCACCAAACTGACCAGCGAGCAGGCCGCCTACATCAACGTTCCTGTGGAAGGACCCTACAAAGTGGATCACTACCGCTACTGATCCGGCCGGGCCCATGGAAGACTTGCGCGGTTTCATATCGCGCAGGCTCCATGGGGCTCACTGAGCTGGTTACCCAACTACCGGAGCTCATCGGTCAGGCCGTTGAAGCCAATCAGTGGTTGGGGTACACCGCCATCGGGGCGGCCATGTTTCTGGAAAACCTGTTTCCGCCGATCCCCTCAGAGCTGATCATGCCTCTGGGGGGCTTTTATGTGCAGCAGGGTCAGCTGAGCTTCATCCCGGTGGTGTTAGCGGGCTTGATCGGCACGGTGATTGGCACCCTGCCTTGGTATGGCATTGGCCGCTTGATCAATGAAGAGCGCATTGAGCACTGGCTAGAGCGCCACGGCCGTTGGATTGGCATCAGCCCCGCTGATTTGGTTCGTAGCCGCAAATGGTTCAGCCGCTATGGAACCCTGCTGGTGTTCTGGGGGCGTTTATTGCCCGGGATTCGCACGTTGATCTCCGTACCGGCAGGTATTGAGTTGATGCCGTTTGTGCCGTTTCTGCTGTGGACAACGGCAGGAAGCTTGATTTGGACGTTGCTGCTCACCTTGGCGGGCTTTGCCCTCGGTGAGGGCTATAGCAACGTTGAGGTTTGGATTGAGCCGGTTTCGAAGATCATCAAGGTGGGCCTGGTGGTGGCCGCCTTGGCGGTGGCGGTGTGGCTGGGCTTGCGCATTTGGCGCCGCCGGCACACCGCCGATTGAGCTCAGAACGGCACGTCGTCTTCGCTAGCGCCCCCACCAAAGTTGGCGTTCTGCTCGCTATCGCGCCTGGAGCCGAGCAGTTCGAGTCGGTCAACACGAACCACCGGTTTGGAGCGCTCCTCACCACTGGCCCGGTCGGTCCAGCGATCCAATTTCAGTGAGCCGATGATTCCAAGTAGGGATCCTTTCTTGACGTAATCAGCGGCCACTTGGGCTTGCTTGCCCCAGATCTCCAGGTTGAACCAGTCGGGCTCGTCGTCGCGGCTGCGACGGTTGACGGCCATGGTCAGGTTGGCAACCACGCTGCCGGATTCGAAGTAACGCACCTCGGGGTCGCGGCCAGCACGGCCAACGAGGGTGACGGAATTGACGCCCATGGGTCTCTCCTTTGTCGATGGGTCAATGATGCGCCACCTGGTCGGGGCGCCTATCCCCAGTGGTTCCACCGCTGCGTCCGGTTGTTGCGTGTCAGTACCCAAACAGCATTGAAAATCACATCTATGATTCGCCGGCTTAGTGGCTTGACATCTCATGTTTTGGCGTCGTTTTCAGCTTTCCCGCGACATCGGGATTGATCTGGGCACCGCCAACACCCTGATCTATGCCACAGGCAAAGGCATCGTGTTGCGTGAGCCGTCGGTGGTTGCCATCGACCTCGATAAAGGCGTTCCCCTGGCGGTTGGCGAAGAAGCCAAGTTGATGCTCGGTCGCACGCCGGGAAACATCCGCGCGGTGCGTCCCCTGCGCGATGGCGTCATTGCTGACTTCGACGCCGCTGAGCAGATGATCAAGTACTTCATTCAGAAGGGGAATGAAGGCCGCGGCATGGTGGCCCCCCGCTTGGTGATCGGCATCCCCAGTGGTGTGACGGGTGTGGAGCGCCGCGCTGTGCGCGAAGCCGGCCTCGGTGGCGCCCGCGAAGTGCACCTGATTGATGAGCCGGTGGCTGCCGCGATCGGGGCTGGTCTGCCGGTGACCGAACCCGTGGGTTCGATGATTGTCGACATCGGCGGTGGCACCACCGAGGTGGCGGTGCTCAGCCTGCAAGGCACCGTGATTTCTGAATCGGTTCGCGTGGCCGGTGATGAACTCAGCGATTCGATCACCAGCTACCTGAAAAAGGTGCACAACCTGGTGGTGGGTGAGCGCACAGCTGAAGAAATCAAGATCCGCATCGGCTCAGCCTTCCCTGACGACGAGTTCGATCAGACCGCCATGGATGTGCGTGGTCTGCACCTGCTCTCTGGTCTGCCCCGCACCATCAACGTGCGCGCCGGTGATATCCGCGAAGCCATGATCGAACCGCTCAACGTGATTGTTGAGGCGGTGAAGCGCACCTTGGAGCGCACGCCTCCTGAACTGGCTGCTGACATCGTTGATCGCGGCATCATGCTGGCTGGCGGCGGCGCGCTGGTGCGTGGCATCAGCGATCTGGTGAGTAATGAAACCGGGATCCTCACCCACGTGGCAGAAGACCCGCTGCTGTGTGTGGTGAATGGCTGCGGCCGCGTGCTGGAGGACTTCAAGCGCCTCGGTCGCGTGCTGGATGCCTCCGAGTTCAGCCGTCTGGCCAACTAAGCCATGGCGATGGGTCGGCGGCTGTCGCGCCTGCTGGATCGGTCTTTATTGCTGAGCACGGGGCCTTGGCTGGTTCTGTTGCTCTTCTTTTTGGTGGTGCGCGTTTCCAAAGGCGCCCCGTTGGCCGATCTCTACGCCCAGCTCAGTCGCCCCTTTTGGCCCGGTTCAGCCCAATCGGAATGGCTGAAAGAATCCCAGCACCTGGAAGATCAGCAGCGCATCGCCACCCTCGAGGGGCGCTTGGCTCGCCTTGAGCAAGATCAGCAGCTGCGCGAGCAAACCGGAGATTGGATCACCGCTCCTGTGATCAGCCGCCGCATGGAAGGCTGGTGGCAGCAGCTGGAATTAGGAGCCGGTCGGGTGCAGGGCATCAAAACCGGTGCGGTCGTCACCGGCCCTGGCGGGGTGTTGGGCCGCATCAGCAGCGTCACTCCGAGCACCTCACGGGTGCAACTGCTCACGGATCCCTCCAGCCGTGTGGGTGTTGAGCTGCAAGGCGGCAAGGGCCATGGGTTGCTGTTTGGTGAGGGCTCCAGCCGGCCGCTGGTCAAATTCCTCAATAACGATGTGACCGTTCAGCCCGGTGATGTGGTGGTCACCTCCAGGGCCAGCTCTGTGTTTCCGGCCAACGTGATCATTGGCGTTGTGCAGAGCGTCAACACCCAAGCCGGACCAGCGCCCCAGGGCTTGGTGCAGCTCTCAGCCCCAGCCGATCAGATCGATTGGGTGCGGGTGCGCTGATGCCAGAGCGTTCCTGGTGGCGGCTGCAGGCGTTGATTCTCACCAGCCTGCTGTTGCTGCTGCTCACGATTGCTACCCCGGCTTGGTTGCGGCTCGATGGCATGCCCCCCAGCTGGCCGGTGCTGTGGCTGTTGCCCTGGGCTGTGGTGGAAGGCCCGATTGCTGGGGCCCTGGCGGCGGTGTTGGTGGGCCTTGGCTTTGATTCGTTCTATGGCCAGGGCATCAGCTCGATCCCTGTGCTCGTGTTGTTGGCCCTGTGGTGGGGGCAGTTCCGTGATGCGCGCCGGCCTTTGGAGCGCAGCACCACCCT
>JAYKHZ010000014.1:0-11138 GCA_035286165.1 Synechococcus sp. | reverse complement strand
CCATCTGATTCAGCGGCTCGAGGGGGTGAGCCAGGGTCTCGACACCTTCGAAGACCCCCAGGGCCTGCGCCTGCAACTGGAAGAGGAGATCCGCCTGTGGTGGCGCACCGACGAACTGCACCAGTTCAAACCCTCGGTGCTGGATGAGGTGGATTACGCCCTGCACTTCTTTGAGCAAGTGCTGTTCCAGGCGATGCCGCTGCTGCATGAGCGCATGCGCAAGGCCCTGGCTGAGTCGTATCCCGATGTAGTCGCCCCGGAAGACGGCTTCTGCACGTTCGGGTCCTGGGTGGGCTCCGACCGCGATGGCAACCCCTCGGTGACCCCGGAGATCACATGGCGCACGGCCTGTTACCAGCGCCAGTTGATGCTGGAGCGCTACCGCACCTCGGTGCGTGAACTGCGCGATCAGCTGAGCATCTCGATGCAGTGGAGCCAGGTGAGCCCGGCCCTGCTCGAATCGCTGGAGATGGACCGGCTGCGCTTCCCGGAGATCTACGAAAAGCTCGCCGCCCGCTATCGGCTTGAGCCCTATCGCCTCAAGCTCTGCTACATGCTCGAGCGCCTGGAGCTCACCCTGGCGCGCAACGACCAGCTCTCCGCAGCCGGTTGGGAATCGCCGCGCACCCCCGGTGATGCCGATGAAGCGCTGAGCACGCTGACACCGCATCAAGAGCTGCACTACGGCACCTACACCGATTTCCGCAGCGACCTGGAACTGGTGCGCAGCAGCCTTGAAGCCACAGGCCTGCGCTGCGAACCGCTGAACCGCCTGCTGAGCCAGGTGCAGGTGTTTGGCTTCTGCCTGGCCTCGCTCGACATCCGCCAGGAGAGCACCCGCCACAGCGAAGCCATCGAGGAGCTCACCCGCTTCCTGCAGCTGCCTTGTGATTACGAGGCGATGACGGAGGGGGAGCGGGTGGAGTGGCTGCTGCAGGAATTGCAGACACGCCGGCCACTGATCCCCAGTGCCCACGAATGGAGCCCGGCCACCGCCGAAACCTTCGCGGTGTTCCGCATGCTCAAGCGCCTGCAGGAGGAATTCGGCGAGCGCATCTGCGGCACCTATGTGATCTCGATGAGTCACACCGAATCGGATCTGCTGGAGGTGCTGCTGCTGGCCAAGGAGGCCGGCCTGGTGGATCCGGTGGAGGGCACCACCCGGCTCAAGGTGATCCCCCTGTTTGAAACGGTGGAGGATCTGCGCTGCGCTCCCGAAGTGATGGGGGCCATCTTTGAGCGCCCCTTCTACCGCCGCCTGCTGCAAAGCGAGGAGGTGCCGCTGCAGGAGGTGATGCTCGGCTACTCCGACAGCAACAAAGATTCAGGCTTCCTCTCCAGCAACTGGGAGATTCACCGCGCCCAGATTGCCTTGCAGGCCCTCTGCACGGGCCATGGGATTGGGCTGCGCATCTTCCACGGCCGTGGCGGCTCCGTCAGCCGTGGTGGCGGCCCCGCCTACCAGGCCATCCTGGCCCAGCCCAGCAGCACCCTGCGGGGCCGGATCAAGATCACCGAACAGGGGGAGGTGCTCGCCTCGAAGTACGCCCTGCCGGAGCTGGCGCTCTACAACCTTGAAACGATGACCTCCGCAGTGCTGCAGAACAGCCTGCTGACCAGTGACCTTGATTCCACACCGGCCTGGAACGAGCTGATGAACCGGCTCGCCTCGCGCTCACGCCAGCACTACCGCGCCCTGGTGCATGAGCACCCAGCCCTGGTGGCGTTCTTCGAGCAGGTGACCCCAATCGAGGAAATCAGCAAGCTGCAGATTTCCTCACGCCCAGCCCGCCGCCGCGTTGGGGCACGGGATCTGTCCTCGCTGCGGGCGATCCCCTGGGTGTTCGGCTGGACCCAGAGCCGCTTCCTGCTCCCCAGCTGGTTTGGGGTGGGTGCGGCAATCCGTGATGAACTGGCTGAAGACCCCAGCCGCATTGAGATGCTGCGAGTGCTCTACCAGAGCTGGCCATTCTTCCGCATGCTGATCTCCAAGGTGGAGATGACGCTGGCCAAGGTGGATTTGGCGTTGGCTGAGCACTACGTGGAAAGCCTCGGCAGCGATGACCGCCGCGCCGATTTCCGCGACATCTTCAATGTGATTGCCGCCGAATACCACCTCACCCATGACCTGGTGAAGCAGATCACCGGCCACGAACGGCTGCTGGATGGTGATCCAGCCCTGCAGCTCTCGGTGGAACTGCGCAACCGCACGATTGTGCCCCTTGGCTTCCTGCAGGTGGCTTTGTTGCGCCGCCTGCGCAACCAGAATCGCCAGCCCCCCATGAATGAGGCCGAGCTGACCGACACCCGCACCTACAGCCGCGGCGAACTGCTGCGGGGAGCGCTGCTCACCATCAACGGCATTGCCGCCGGTTTGCGGAACACCGGCTGAGGCCGAGCCGATGATGCCCTACTTCCGCAACCAGCCCCCAGCCCCCAGGCTCCCTGAGGGATACAGCCTGGTGATCGACGAGCTGCCCGTGCATGCCGACACGGTGAATGCCTTCCTGCAGCGGTGTGGTGCCCCGTCGCGCAGCGACAGCCGCATGGCCCTGGCCCTGGAGCGCAGCGCCTGGAGCGTACGAATCCTGCGCGAGCAGGAGTTGGTGGGCTTTGTGCGAATCACCAGTGATCAGGCACTCAATGCCAACCTCTGGGACCTCCAGGTGTTGCCAGCTGAGGAGCACTCCGAGGATGTTCTGGCGGTGATGGTGCACGCCAGCCTCAGCAGACTGCGGCGCGAGCTGCCGGGATGCAGCATTTCCCTGGCGGCACCGCCGTTTGCCACTGCAGTGCTGGAACGCTTTGGATTCATCAGCGATCCCAGCGGGATTCGCGCCATGGGCATGACGCTTTAAACAACGATTGCAGTGAGTTGAACAATAAAAATCCCGATCAGATCAACCGATCGGGACATCAACGAGCATGGAGGGACTCGAACCCCCGACATTCAGAACCGGAATCTGACGCTCTATCCAACTGAGCTACATGCCCTCGCCAAAGAGCGTACAACGCGGTCACAGCCAGCTTGGTCGAGGGACCTGGATGACCGCCGCAACGCTGATTGTTTACCTTACGCGCGCCTGGCCGGCTCACCATCCTTCTGCATCGCCTGGAGCTCCATAGCTTTCGCAATTACGCCTCGCTGCAGCTCGACCTGCGTGCGCCGCGGCTGCTGGTGCTGGGCAACAACGGCGAAGGAAAGTCGAATCTGCTGGAGGCGGTGGAACTGCTGGGCAGCCTGCGCTCGCACCGGTGCAGCAGCGACCGGGATCTGATTCAACGGGGAGCCAAGCGCAGCCGGCTGCGGGCCCAGGCCGGCCCTGAGGCCGACGACGACCTCGTGCTGGAGCTACGCCGCCAAGGGGGGCGCTGGCTCTCACGCAACGGCAAGGTGCTTGAACGCCACGCCGACCTGATCGGCCCCCTGCGCTGCGTGGGCTTCAGCGCTCTTGACCTGGAGCTGGTGCGCGGCGAACCAGCATTGCGGCGGGCCTGGCTGGATCGGGTGGTGCAGCAGCTGGAGCCGGTGTACAGCGAATTGCTCAGTCGCCATGGGCGGCTGATGCGCCAGCGCTCCCAATTGCTGCGGCGCCCCCTGGACAACCGGGAGGCGGTGCTGGATGCCCTCGATCAACAACTGGCCGTGATTGGCACCCGCCTTCACCGCCGTCGCCACCGGGCCCTGCGCAGGCTGGAGCCCCTGGCAGCGCCCTGGCAGGAGCGCCTCAGCGGCGGGCGCGAACAGCTCCAGCTCACCTACATGGCCGGCACCGAACTGAAGGAGCCGGAGAATGAGCAGCAATGGCAACAGGCGCTGCTGGAGCAGCTGCGCCTGCAGCGCCCCAAGGAAGAGCGGCTGGGGTACTGCCAGGTGGGACCACAACGGGATGATGTGGCGCTGCTGCTAGGGGGCGAACCGGCTCGGCGCCTGGGATCAGCCGGTCAACAGCGCTGTCTGGTGCTGGCCCTGAAGCTGGCTGAACTGGAGCTGGTGCAGCAGCTCAGTGGTGTGGCCCCCCTGCTGTTGCTCGACGACGTGTTGGCGGAGCTGGATCCCCAACGGCAGCAGCTACTCCTGGAGGCCATTGGCGAGGGGCACCAGTGCCTGGTGAGCGCCACCCATCTTCAAAGTTGCGTGGATGACTGGCGCCAGCGGGCTCAGCTTGTGGAGATCAGGGCTGGGGCGATTCAGCAGGCTGGGAACTGAGCGGAGCCTCCGGCTTGGGGGTGGCCTGCTGCTGTGGACCGCTCATTCCCAGGAACGCCAGCACGGTGCCCCCCACGGCCACACCAGCCACCAGCAGGATCAGCAGCAGCTCTCCCACGGTGAGACCGTTCTGAGCATTGCGAAACAGCTTGGAGCGAGTGGGCAGCGATCGCACGTTGAAAATCACCTGGCAAGAAGTAAGGTTAGGAGCTCTTTTGCCGGATTCAATGGCACAAGCCACCTGTCTGCATCCCGATCCCGGACGCACGCAGATCACCGCCCCCAACAGCCAGAGTCCAGTCCCCATGGACATGGTGGGTAAACACTGCATCCTCGAGCTCTACGACTGCGACCCGAGCAAGCTCGACGACGAAGCCTTTCTCAGGAGCGCCATCACCCAAGCAGCCGAACGGGCTGGCGCCACCCTGCTCAACCTCATCACCCACCAGTTCGACCCCCAAGGCGTGACTGGCTTGGCCTTGTTGGCCGAATCCCACATCTCCATCCACACCTGGCCGGAATCCGGCTACGCAGCGGTGGATGTGTTCACCTGCGGCGACCACACCATGCCCGAACGGGCCTGTGCTGTGCTCAGTGAACAACTGCAATCGCAGCACCAAAACCTGCGAAGTTTCCGCAGGCGCACCCCCTCGGAGGTTCAGAACGCCCTGCGGGCTGCCTGAACCACCAAACCGGTTATTAATCAGCGGTAAGCGCTCGGTTGAGTTTGCCGCTGATTAACCCTTCCAAATCCAGGCTCACCGCCTGGAACCCCAGCGAAGCAAAGGCTTCCACCACCATTTCGCGGTTCAGCACCTGCAGAAAGGTGCTGACCTGCTCCACCGGGATTTCAATGCGAGCCGTATCCCCCTGGCTGCGCACCCGCACCCGTTCATACCCACGCTGCTGCAACCAACGCTCCGCTTGAGCCACCCGTTGCAGGCGAGGTGCGGTGATGGCTTCGCCATAGGGGAAACGCGAGGCCAAACAGGGCTGAGCGGGCTTGTCCCACCAGGGGAAACCAAGCGCCCGCGAGAGGGCGCGAACACCGTTTTTATCGATGCCGCAGCTGGCCAGCGGTGACAGCACCTGGCGCTCAGCCGCAGCTTTCAAGCCAGGGCGGTGATCACCCAGGTCATCGAGATTCACCCCATCGAGCACCTGAACAGCGCTGCCGGTGGCTAACTGGGCCAGGAGCTGATGCAGCTCTCGTTTGCAGTAATAACAGCGATCCTGCGGATTGCTTGCGTAGGAAGGATCATTCAGCTCTGCCGTGGGCTGCTCCCGGTGCTGCACCCCAAGCCAACGCGCTTGCCAGCGAGCCTCCTCCAGCAGATGGGGCGCCAGGGCTGGTGAAACCCCCGTCACCGCCAGGGCCCGCTCCCCCAGCTGCTCAACGGCAATCGCAGCCACCAGAGTGCTGTCGACGCCACCGGAATAAGCCACAACAACCTGCTGCTGGGCGGCGATCAACCCCCGCAGCGCCTGCAGCTGCTCGAGCCGCTCAGGCGCAAGGCTTTCTAGTTGGGGGTGACAACGTGATTCAGGCACAGCTTCACGTTATCGAGCCTCGTTAAGATCCGAGCCCTGATCGCGGTGGGGCGATGACCACCAGCACCAGCCGTGGCATCGGCATTCGCACAGCCGCCGGCGGTGATGAACGCCTGCGTGGCCAACTGCATGTTTATGACGGCGAGGGGAAGGGCAAAAGCCAGGCCGCCCTTGGCGTGGTCTTGCGCACGATTGGACTGGGCATCTGCGAGAAGAAACGCACCCGGGTCCTGCTGCTGCGCTTTCTCAAAGGTCCCGGCCGCACCTACGCCGAGGACGCTGCCATCGAAGCGCTCCAACAGGGTTTCCCCCACCTGATTGACCAGGTGCGCACCGGCCGGGGTGATCACTTCACCGCCGAGGAAGTCACCCGTTTTGATCGCCAGGAAGCCCAGCGTGGCTGGGACATCGCCCGGGGAGCCCTGGCCAGCGAGCTGTACTCGGTTGTGGTGCTCGATGAGCTCAACCCAGTGCTCGACCTGGGTCTGCTGGATATTGAGGAAGTCACCCGCACCCTTGCGGCCAAGCCCCCTGGATTGGAGGTGATCTCCACCGGCCGCGGTGCACCGCGCTCCCTGGTGAACCTGGCTGATCTGCACTCGGAGATGCGTCCGCATCTGCATGAGGCCCCCAGCCAGCTGGGCATGGAGGGCATCGAGATCTACACCGGTGAAGGCAAGGGAAAATCCACCAGTGCCCTGGGCAAAGCACTGCAGGCCATCGGCAAGGGCATCAGCCAGGACAAGAGCCATCGCGTGCTGATCCTGCAGTGGCTCAAAGGGGGCAAGGGCTACACCGAAGACAGCGCCATCGCGGCCCTGCGCGAGAGCTATCCCCACCTGGTGGACCACCTGCGCTCCGGTCGCGACGCCATCGTCTGGCGCGGTCAGCAGCAACCAATCGACTACGTCGAAGCCGAGCGGGCCTGGGAAATTGCCCGCGCTGCCATCGCCAGTGGGCTCTACAAAACCGTGATCCTCGATGAACTCAATCCCACGGTGGATCTGGAGCTACTGCCCGTGGAGCCGATCATTCAGACCCTGCTGCGCAAACCGCGCGACACCGAAGTGATCATCACTGGGCGCTGCAAGAACCCACCGCCCTACTTCGATCTGGCCAGCGTTCACTCCGAGATGGTGTGCCACAAGCACTACGCCGAACAGGGGGTGGATCTCAAGCGCGGCGTGGATTACTGAACGCGTCGGCTTAGGCCGCCCTTACACGTAGGCCTGGGCGGAATGGTGGAAAAAACGGCGGTAGTCAGGGTCCTTTTCGAGTAAGTCCAGGAAGCGATCACGATCGAGACGCAGCAGCAGCCCATCACCGCGGGCGCGCACGGTCACAGCCCGGGGCAAATCCTCCAACAAACCGGCATCCCCGAAGAAATCCCCCTCCTCCAGCACCCCCTGCTTCACCGGCAAGCCGCCCCAGAGATCGGCCTGCAGCATCTCCAATGTGCCGGCGACCACCACATAAAAGCTGTCAGGGGGATCGCCTTCACAGAACACCTCCTCACCGGGGCGGACGCGCTCGCTCACAAAGTTCGAGGCCAGCCAGCCGAGCATGGCGCCATCCACCCCATGGAACAGGGGGATCGTTGCCAGCCGTTCAGCGGTGATGCGCACCCGATGGCCGGCACTCACATCAAAACCGCTCATCTGGCGATGCCAGAAGGTGGCATAGAGACCGCCCGCAGCCAAGAGGGCGTTGTGGTGCCCCTGCTCCACCACCCGGCCATCGGCGATCACCGCCACCTGGTCCATGGCAGCGGCGGCGCGCAAGCGGTGCAGTACAGACACCACCGTGCGCCCCTGACCGAGTCGCACCAAGGTGGCATTGATGGCCTCCTCAGTGCTGGGGTCCAGGGCACTGGTGGCCTCATCCAGCAGCAGCAATCGAGGGTTGCGCACAATCGCGCGGGCGATGGCGATGCGCTGGCGCTGGCCACCCGAGAGGCGCCCACCTCCGGGGCCCACTGGCGTATCGAGCCCCTGCGGCAGGCTGTCGATCAGCCCCCCCAGCTCAGCGGCCTCAGCGGCTTGGCGCACCTCAGCGTCGCTGGCATCCAAGCGACCAAGGCGAATGTTCTCGGCGATGCTGAGTTCAAACAGCACCGTGTCTTGAGGCACCAGGGCCACCTGCTCCAACCAGCGCTCGCGGTCGGTGGAGAGCAGGTCCACATCATCCACCCGCAGCTGACCGCTCTGGGGCAGCAATTGGCGCAGTAACAGGCGCAGCACCGTGCTCTTGCCCCCACCACTGGGACCCACCAGGGCCAGGGAGCTGTTCGCGGGGATGGTGAGGTCGAAATCGCTGAGGCCACCGCCTTCGGGGTAGCGGAAATACACCGCCCGCAAGCTGAGCTGCTGCTGCAGCGTTGGCGGATCCGGCAGGGGCGGGGCTGCGGCGGAATCAGCCCTGGCAGCCGCGGCCTCCAGGGGCAACTGCTGCTCCAGCAGATTCAAGGCGGTGGTGCCCGCCTGCAAGGGCAGCAGCGAGGTGCCCAGCTGCCACATGCCGCTCACCATCGCTGTGGCAATGCCCATGGCTGCCACCAACTGCCCCACCGAGAGCTGCTGTTGCTTCACCAGCCACGTTCCCACGGCAAACACGCTCACCAGGGTGAGCAGGGCCGAGGCGGTGAGTGCCGCACTCTGCAGACCTGAGAGGGTGCCCACCCGCTGGGCCCAACGCCTCAGTTCCTGGTTGCGGCGGGCAAACTCCTGGCGAGTGCTGGGGCGCAGTCCAAAGAGATCCACCAGCTCACGGCTGCGCAGACGTTCGCTGGCAAAGCCCAGCAGCAGCCCAGCCCGCGCGACGCGCTCCTGCTCCCGACGTGCCAGGGGTGGGGTGAAAGCCACCTGGGACACCAACAGCAGCGGCGTCAGCAACACCGCCAACAGGGCCAAACGCCAATCACTGCGGAACAGCAGCAACACCCCCAGCACGATCTGGGCCATGGTCCAGACGAACAAGGGCAGCTGCACCACCACCACGTTCTCCAGGGTGGGGATCTGCTGCGCCAGGAGGCCCTGCTCACCACCATCACCCACCGCAGCCGGCTGCTCCAGCAGTTGGCGGAACAGTCGCCGGCGAAAGTCGGTGCCGAGCTGGCTGCCGAGGGCCGCAAACAGTTTCACCGAGGCGCCATTGCAGGCCACCGCCACCAACAGCCACAGACAGGGCAGCAGCAGGAGCCAGCCGATGCCCTCCGCCGAGTCGGAGGCCAGGCTGCGATCGATCACCAGTTGCAGCAGCACCGGAATGCCCACCATCAGCAGCGGGTCGGGCAACACCGTCAGCAGCGCCAACAGGGAACGCCAACGCTGACTGCGGAAATAGGGCCACAGCCTCAGGGGCAACAGCAGGGGGAACACGGCAGCGGGCAGTGCCCCCTCTGCTTAGCCAGGGCTTGGCTGACTGAACGCAGTGATCAGTAACGCTGCACGGAGGCATCCACCTCCTGGCTCCAGGCATCGATGCCGCCCGCCACATTGATGCCCTCAATCCCCTCACGCTTGAGGGCGATCAGCGCTTTGGCGCTGCGGCCACCAAGTTTGCAATGGGCGTAGAGGCGCTTGCCTGCCGCCAGCTGGCGCACCTGCTCGGTGGCGCTGCCACTCTCGATTTGATCCAAGGGAATGAGCACGGCCCCAGGGATCGTGGCGATTTCGGCCTCCTGAGGATTGCGCACATCCAGCAGCAGCACATCATCCGCGCCGGAATCGAGCAGGGCCTTGAGCTCGCTCACGCTGATGCTCTCCACCGCACCGGCCTCCTCCTGACCGGGAGCCGTGCCGCCCACCCCGCAAAACTCCTGATAATCGATCAACTTGTCGATCACTGGCCGCTCAGGGCTGGGGCGCAACTTGAGCTCGCGGAAGCTCATCTTGAGGGCATCAAACAGCAAGAGGCGCCCGCTGAGGGTGGTGCCAATGCCGGTGATGATCTTCACCGTTTCAGTGGCCTGAATCACACCGATGATTCCGGGCAGCACACCCACCACGCCACCCTCGGCGCAGGAGGGCACCATGCCCGGCGGCGGCGGCTCGGGGAACAGATCGCGGTAATTGGGGCTTTCAGCGGTGAGGTTGAACACCGAGGCCTGACCTTCAAATCGAAAGATCGAGCCGTACACATTCGGTTTGCCCAGCATCACGCACGCATCGTTCACCAGATAACGGGTGGGGAAGTTATCGGTGCCATCACAAACAATGTCGTACTGGCGAATGATGTCGAGCGCGTTATCACTGCTGAGGGCCGTCTCATAGAGATCCACCTGGCAATGGGGGTTGATCTCATGAATCCGGGCCTTGGCCGATTCAATTTTGGGCTTGCCCACCCAGCTGGTGCCATGGATCACCTGCCGCTGCAGGTTGCTGTGATCCACCACATCGAAATCCACGATGCCCAGGCGCCCCACACCGGCAGCGGCCAGATAGAGCAGCAGCGGTGAACCCAAGCCACCGGTGCCCACGCACAACACAGAAGCCGCCTTCAGCCGCTTCTGCCCCTCCATACCCACCTCGGGCAGGATCAGATGGCGAGAGAAGCGGGCGATCTCATCAGGGGAGAGCTCAACGCCGCTGATATCAGGGGGAAGCATGGCTGCTGACAGGAGGTGCCGGACACACCGGAACCCCTACTTTCCCAAAACCTGGGTCCAGGGCAACGGCAACACCTCCAGCTGGTCCTGTTCACCGCTGAGCCACCACATCCCCCAGGCCTCAGGGGCATAGCCACGAATCAGCATCAGACAGCCATCCCAACCCCAGGCCAGATCAATGGCGGAGGGGGTCACCGCACCGCTGGGATGGCTGTGGGCCGAACCCAGCAGCAACCAGCCCCGCTCGCGCCCCCAACGCTGAGCCGCCACCAGTTCCCCTGGATCAATGCTGAAGCGATTGCGGCGACTGGCCGTTGAATCCTGCTCAGGCTCCGGTTGCCAGCGGTTCAAACAGGGCCACACCCAACGCAGCCAGAGCTGGGAGCCATGGCGCTCCCCCAACAGCAAGGCGCAACCTTCCTCTGGCAGAGAACGCCTCAGATCGTGATCAAGAACGATCAGCCAATGCCCATCGATGCGCAGCAGAGCTGGTGAAACCGTTGGCGAGTCGATAACTTGGCACGACGTTTCTAACCAAACCCTCCATGACGGAGACCACCGAAGTCAAAACCGAAGCTCAGCCCTGGAGCGCTGCAGGGTTGAACAATGGCACCACGGTGGAGGGGCAAAGCGCTGACTTCAAAGAGCGCTATGCCGAGGTGCTCGGCAAGGTGAACAGCGCCCTCGATGGGGTGGACTGGAACCAGATGGGCCGGATCGGTAAATCCATCGGCATCCTGGTGGCCGTGATCGTGGCCCAGATCCTGATCA
>JAYKHZ010000013.1:0-5971 GCA_035286165.1 Synechococcus sp. | reverse complement strand
GAGCGCTATGCCGAGGTGCTCGGCAAGGTGAACAGCGCCCTCGATGGGGTGGACTGGAACCAGATGGGCCGGATCGGTAAATCCATCGGCATCCTGGTGGCCGTGATCGTGGCCCAGATCCTGATCAAAGGGGTGCTCGACACGATCAATCTCCTGCCCCTGGTTCCTGGCCTGCTGGAACTGCTGGGTCTGGTGGTGGTGGGCAGCTGGGGCTGGAACAACCTGCGCACCAGCACCAAGCGCGAAGAGCTGGTGGCCCAGATCGCCAAGCTGCGTCAGGAGTACCTGGGCTGATCAGAGCCAACGCCTGAGCTGCTCGATGCTTCGCGTGCAGCTCTCCACGTAGGAGCCGCCAAACAGGACCGCGTGGTTGAGCAGATGGAACAAGTTGTAAGCGATGCGCCGCTGTTCAGCTCCTGCTGGCAGCGGCCATTCGTTTCTGTAGGCCTCAAAAAAGGCCTGCGGCAACCCACCAAACATCTGGGCCATCGCCAGATCAACCTCGCGATCGCTATACGACACCGCCGGATCAAACAGACAGGGGCGCCCATCGCGCAGCACTGCGGCGTTACCGGGCCAGAGATCGCCATGCACCAGGCAGGGCTCAGGCTGATGCTGACCCAGCCACGGCTCCAGGCGCTCCAACAGCGCTTCAATTCCATCCCAGCGCTGGCCTGCGCGAGCCAGCCGCGCGAACTGATCCGCCAGGCGCGAGCGACAGAAGAAACGGCCCCACTGGGTGGTCCAACCGCCGCGTTGCACCCCCGCACCGATCCAACGATCCCCCTCCCAACCAAACGCCCCGGGCGAGTGGGCAACACTGCGGCGGTGCAACTGGGCCAAACCCCGCCCCAACCGCTGCCAACCGCTGGTGTCACCGCCGCCGAGGTCCAGCCAATCGAGCACCAACAGCGCCTGGCCCTCCACCACCCCAAGGGCCAGGGGCCTTGGCAACACCAGCTGCCCCGCCAACGGCCCCAGCGCTTGCAATCCTTCCCGTTCCGCCTCAAGGCGATCCAACTCCCGGGCCGGCAACCACTTGCAGAACAAGCGCTGCGAGGCCATGTCAGCTGGCACCCCCTGTTGCTGCAGCCATTGCTTGAGATCGAACCGGCTCTCGGTCACCGCTTCTGGCTCCCAGACTGTTGTGCACCAAGCCTGACGGAGACCCCCTGGCCTCGACTGATGTGGTGGTGATCGGCGCCGGCATCGCCGGCCTCACAGCCGCAGCCCTGCTCAGCCGCAAGGGCTGCAACGTTGTCTTGCTCGAAGCCCACCACCAGAGCGGCGGCTGTGCTGGCACCTTTCGCCGCGGCCGCTACACCTTTGATGCCGGCGCCACCCAGGTGGCCGGGTTTGAACCCGGTGGCAGCCACCAGCGCCTGTTTGCCGAACTGGGGGTGCCACTGCCCCAGGCCACCCCGCTGGATCCGGGCTGCGTGGTGGATCTCGGGGATGGACAGCCAGCGGTGCAAATCTGGCGCGACCCGCAACGCTGGCGCCAGGAGCGGCAGCGCCAGTTCCCTGGCAGTGAACGGTTCTGGCAGCTGTGCGAGCGCCTGCACCAGAGCAACTGGGCCTTCGCCGCCGGGCAGCCGGTGCTGCCACCGCGCAACCTCTGGGACCTGCAACAGCTGGTGGGGGCCCTGAAGCCCGCCACCCTGGCCAGCGGCATCTTTGGTTTGGCCAGCGTGGCCGACCTGCTGCGCCTGAGCGGCTGCAGTGGCCCGCAACACCAGCGGTTGCGACGCTTTCTTGATCTTCAGCTCAAGCTCTACTCCCAGGAGCCAGCCGAACGCACCGCAGCGCTCTATGGCGTCACGGTGCTGTCGATGGTGCAGGAACCACTCGGACTGTGGCATCTGCACGGCTCGATGCAGGCCCTGAGCCGCAGCCTGGAAACCGCACTGGAGCAGAGCGGCGGTGACCTGCGCCTGCGCCACCGGGTGGAGCAGCTCAGCGCCAGCCCTGATGGCTGGCTCGTGCAGGGCACAGCCCCTCAAGGCCAACCCTTTCAACTGGAGGCCAGGGAGGTGGTGTGCACCCTGCCGCCCCAGGCCCTGCCCAAGTTGCTAGGTCCCCAAATGCCCCGCGGCCTGCAGCAGCGCCTGCAGCACCTGGGTGATCCCTCCGGAGCGCTGGTGCTCTATGGCGCCGTGCCGCGCGAGCGCCTACCGGATGCATGCCCCTCCCACCTGCAGCTGCAATGGGCCGCACCGGGCCCGCTGTTTGTCTCGGTGAGCCAGGAGGGCGATGGCCGCGCCCCGGCAGGGGAAGCCACCGTGATCGCCAGCGTGTTCACCCCGGCCCGGCCGTGGTTTGGCTTGGGCAAAGAGGCCTATCAGCGGGCCAAACAGCAGGCCCAGCAAGGCATTGAAGCCGGGTTGCAGCAGCTGCTGGGCCTCCAGCCGGAGCACTGGCTGCAACGGGAGCTGGCCACCCCCCGGGGCTTTGCCCGCTGGACCGGGCGCCCCTTCGGCTTTGTGGGGGGCATTGGCCAGGCCCCCGATCGCTTCGGCCCCTTCGGCTTGGCAAGCCGCACCCCGCTACCAGGACTGTGGCTCTGCGGGGATGCCATCTACCCAGGGGAGGGCACAGCAGGGGTGAGCCTCTCGGCTGAAATGGCGGTGCGGCAACTGCTGCAGGCTCAAAGAAAGCCCGGCCTGGCGGCCTGAGTCGCCGTCAACGCCGCCTCGAGCTGGGGCCAATCCTCTTGCTCCACAAGGGCGCTGAGCTGTTGCAATGCCTTGCTGTAGTCCTGCAGTGCCTGCTGCACAGCCGCGCGATTGCAACGCGCCATCAAGGTGCCCAGGGCGGGGTTACCACCTCCGATGCGGGTGGTGTCAGCAAAGCCTGAGGAGGCCAGCAACTGCACCAGTGCCTGGGGCTGGGCCTCACCAGCGCTCTGCAGCAGGGCGGCACTGACCAGCACAGGCATATGGGAAATCATTGCCACGGCCCGATCGTGAGCAGCGGCATCGCACTCCACCACGGTGCTGCCCAGGGCCTGGCCAAAGGCCCGAGCCAGGATCAGATCCTCCTGGGGCTCATCACCGCTGGGGGTGATCACCCAGGGGCGCCCGGCAAACAAGCCGGTGATGCCCGCCTCCACCCCAGCCTGGGCGGTGCCCGCCATCGGGTGGCAGGCCACAAAGCGTTGCAACCGCGGCTGCAAGGCCTGCAACACCGGCAGCTTCACCGAACCCATGTCGAGCACAAGCGCCTGCGGCGGCAGGGCAGCCAGCAACGCCGGGGGCGGTTGAACCAATTGATCCAGGGGCAGCGCCAGCAGCACAGCTGCGCAATCCGCCAGCACGGCAGGGTCCGTGGAGGCCTGATTCACCAACCCCCGCGCCAGCGCCCGTTCAGCGGTGGCGGTGCGATGGGCCCAGCCATGCACAGAAATGCCAAGCGCACGCAGATCGAGCCCCAAGGAGCCACCGATCAGCCCCAACCCCACAACCCCCACAGGGGCGCCGGCCAAGAGCTGCTCCAATTCCGTTGCGGTTGTCATCCTGCACACTTCAGGCAGCGCCCTGGTTCCTACGATCCAGCCACCCACATTGGCGGATGCAGGAAGCCCAGGCCCACCGCAAGCTCAAGCAGCTCATGGCGGTGAGTGGCCATGGGGCCTGGCCCCATGGACTCACCCTCACGCGATTGGTGGCCCGCAGCTTGCGGCGCCGCGACCACAGCCTGTTTCCGATCCATGAAGGGCAACGCCCCGACTGGCTGCTGAGCCTGCTGCTGCCGCTACTGCTGAGTGAGGAACCCATCGCCCTGGTGGCGAGCAGAGATCTGCAGCACCGCCTGCTGCAGTGTGAGCTGCCGCGCCTGGCTGAAGCCGGACTGCAACGCCCTCTCTGGCAGGGCTGCAGGCCACCGGGTGGCACCAGCCTCTGGCTGCTGAGCCCGGAAGAGCTCGTGCAGGTTTGGCAACACGGGGACCTGGGCAGCCATCAGCTGGTGTGCGCTGAAGCCGAGAAACTGGACTCCCTGCTGCGCCAAGCCCAATCCATCCGGCTTGACCCACAGCACTGGGACCAGCTGAGCCGTGCCTGCCCCCAGCTGCGTGATGGGGTGCTGCAGCTGCATGAACGCCTGAGCCGCAGGCTGCTGAATCGCCCCCTGGGGCGCAGCCCACGCCTCACCATCACCCCTGAAGATGAAGCGCCCCTGAGGCTTTTGCTGCAGGGGCAAAGCTCCCTGCCTGACCCCTGGTCCAAATGGCTGGCTGCCGATGGCCCCCAGTGGACCAGTTGGGCCCTGACCGATCCCCAGCGACTGCAATGGAGCCTCGAGCGCCAACCCCTGCAACCGCTGCTGAGCCTCCATGGCCTGGTGGAAGGGCGTGGGGCCGTGCTGGCGGGGGCATGGTCCCCGGAAGGAGAACGCCTCAATGCCCTGGGACTGAAGGATCCCGTGCTGGTGCCGCTGGGTGATGTGCAACGCACCGAAGCATTGCCCCTGTTTGCCCCCCCGCGCCAACCGCTGCCCAACAGTGAGCCCTTCGCCGTGCATGTGCTGGATCAATGCCGCCGGCTGGTGCTGGGGCAAGCGGGTATCAGCGTGGTGCTGGTGGATGACGACCCGCTGCGCCAGTGGCTCACCAGTGCGCTGGCAGCGGAATTCGGCAGCCGGGTCACCCATGAACACACGGCTCCGGAGAGCAATGGCGTGATCTGCTGCCGCTGGAGCTGGTGGCTGAATCATCAGCCCCAGCTACCGGAGCCATGCCAACTGGTGGTGGCGGCCCTGCCGATTGCCAGCCTGGAAGACCCGCTCACAGCCGCACGGGTGGACGCCATGCGCCGCGCCGGTCGCGACTGGTTTCGCGAACTGCTGTTGCCTGAAGCCCTGGAACGGTTGCAACTGGGGGTGGCGCCACTGCGCCGCAGCAGCGCAGGCCGCATCGCGGTGCTCGATGGACGAATGCGCGCCCGCAGCTGGGGACGCCACGTTCTGGAGGCTTTGGAGCCCTGGGAACCACTGGAACGGCTGCGACCCGACTGAAGCGCTGCAACACTGCCAGCAGTTGCCCCACTGCGATGGGAGAAGCCCGCCGCCGCGCCAGCCAAGGTTTGCCGCCCCGCCAGAAGAAGGAGTCGGCACCTGCAGCCAATTCACCACGCCTGGTGAGCTGGCTGCCCCTCACGCAGGGGCAGGGCCGTCAGTTCGTGAATTGGACAACCCGCGGTGCGTGGATCGGCATCGGCACCCTGGCACTGTTCTGGATCACCGTGCGCTTCATTGGCCCAGCTGCCGGCTGGTGGCAACTGGCAGACGGCTGAAACAGCCGATTCAGTGAGCAATTACACCTACCGAAAACGGAAGAAAACCTTAGAATCCATTCACTAGTCTTACTGCTGTGTTTTTGCGACTCGCCGCCCAGTATCAGGACCTCGTTAAGGACCTGGTGCTCACCCTGCAGGCCCTGGCTGAAAGCCTGCAGGAGCAGGGCTTAGTGGCCACCTGCTACACCTGCGGCAGCGATGGCAGCCATGGCGCCTCGTTCGTCGCCAACCTGCACGATGGCCACGTGATCCGTTTTCTGGTTTGCGACCAGGCCATTACCTGGGTGGAAATGCGCAATGGCGTTGAGCTGGTGAAACTGGAAGGCGCTGAAGCCATCAGCGAACTGGATCGCCTCAGCCAGCAACTGCGTCACACCAGCGCTGATGCAGTGGTGACCCCGGCAAGCAACATCGCTGCTTGAACCAGGGTCCAACCTTCATTCAAGGCTGGCCTCAGCCAGCCTTGGCGACAGGAGACTCCTTTGCTGCAGGTGCAGCATCAGCAGCCGCGGCTGTGGTTGTTGAGCCATCCGCAGGACGCTCAGCACCTTGCTTGCGCTTGGCACCAACAGCAGCAAGGGGCTTCATCGAATTGGCCGTGACATCAGCACCAGCTGTGAGCTTGGCGCGGGTGCGCTCCTCAATCAGCGCACAGCTTTCGGGATTTTGCTCCAACC
>JAYKHZ010000012.1:0-6351 GCA_035286165.1 Synechococcus sp. | reverse complement strand
CATCGACGACGTGCAATGGGTGCTCGAGCAGCTGCCCAGCCAGCGCCAGGTGGTGCTCTTCTCCGCCACGATGCCGCCGGAGATCAAGCGCATCTGCCAGCAGCACCTGCAGGATCCTGCGGAGATCGTCATCCGCACGCAAAAGGCCGATGCCAGCCGCATCCGCCAACGCCACATCCTGCTGCCGCACCACCAGAAACTCGGTGCCCTGCTGCGGGTGCTGGAAGCCCACGGCCCCGGTGGTGTGATCATCTTTGCCCGCACCAAAGCGGTCACGGTCACGGTGGCGGAAGCCCTCGATGCCCAGGGCATGGCCTGCGCGGTGCTCAACGGCGATGTGCCTCAATCTCTGCGGGAGCGCACGATCGAGCGGCTCAAGCAAGGCAAGGTGGACATCCTGGTGGCCACAGACGTGGCAGCCCGTGGCCTGGATGTGGACCGCATCGGGCTGGTGGTCAACTACGACGCCCCCTTCGATAGCGAGGCCTACGTGCACCGCATCGGTCGCACCGGACGCGCTGGCCGAGAAGGCGACGCCATCCTGTTCCTCTCCCACCGCGAGCGGCGTCTGCTCTACAACCTGGAGCGCGCCGTGGGCAGTTCCATCGAACCGATGGAGGTGCCCTCCGATGCGGAGATCAACCAGCAGCGGCTCGACAACCTGCAGAAGCGCCTCGAGGATCTCCTGCAAGACGAAGTGCCAGAATCACGCCAGCGGGAAGTGGCGCTGATGGAGGAAATCCTTCAGCGTTTGAGCCGCGAATCGGAAGCCAGCTTCGAGCAGCTGGCCCTGGCCGCCCTGCGCCTGGCCCAAGGGGACCAACCCTTGCTGGTGGTGCCCCAGCCGCAGCAAGCCCAACGTCAACCAAGGCAGGATCGCGGCGAACGCGGCGAGCGCCGCCAAGGCCGGGTTCCCAGCTCCATGGAACGCTTCCGTGTGGAAGTGGGCTGGCGCGATCGCATCAAGCCTGGTCACCTGGTGGGAGCCATCGCCAACGAAACCGGCCTCGATGGCCGCCAGATCGGCAAGATCACCATCTTTGATGACCACAGCACGGTGGATCTGCCCCAGGGGATGCCTCCTCAGATGATGCAGAGTCTGCAAAAAGTGCGTGTGATGCAGAAAGAACTGCAGATCAGCCGGGTGTCGGCGGGTTGATCATCACCTCCAGATGAAGGGCTGACAGGGTGACAACACCACCAGTAGACCGTTGGGGGTCTTCCTTACTCCATACAACCGCGATGCGTTGGATCGCCCCCTTGGGCTGTGCTGCGAGCCTGGCCGGCTTACTCCAGGCTCCGCTGCGGGCGGAGCCCAGTGCCAATGACATGGCCCTGATTCAGAAGTTCTGCCTGGCCACCTTCAACACAGCCTTTGCCAATGCCGGCAAAACACCACCGGCAGGCATGGGGGATTTCACCTGTCAGTGCCTAGGTCGCCGCATCCAGGCTGGAGACAGCCTGGGGACGGCCCGTGAAACCTGCACGATGGAGGCGAGCCGGCGCTTCCCTGTGCCGAAGGGCTAACAACAAGCGAACAGGCTTTTTCCAAGTTGGTGGTGCTCAGCAGCAGGTCGTAGCGGTCATGCAGCTCAAGCTCTCCGTTGGCATCCCAGCTCAATACCCAGGGGAGAGGATTGCGCTCAGCCATCGCCTTCTCCAAACGTGTGGATTTGCTGACAATGTCATGGTTTCTTCGGGATCACGGGATCTTCCGTTTTCCTTCCAAGCAAAAGCAAACTTCTTCACAGCCGAGGCAAAATCTCTTCTAAAAGCGAAATTCAACGTTACGAGAGCACATCTTTAGAAACGGCATATACGCCTATTGGCAACCACACCAACGGCGAGCAACAGTGGTATCAACAGATCAGGAGGATCCCGATGACGGATGGCACTCCACCCCAGCAGAAACGTTCAACCACTGAACGCTTGCGCTTGAAAAACACAGGCATCTGAGCCCCACTGGCACTGATCACCAGCACCTGAAAGTCCCAGATCCAACGGCTTTTCTTCAGCCGATTGCATCTCGGTTCACCAGGATTCCACTTGCATGATTAACACGATCAGCCAGCTGAATTTTCACGCTTGCACGCCCTGAATGACAACCGAAAAACAGGGGTGAAGCGCGCGAAATGCGGCCCATGCCAATGCTGTGAACAAGCCTCGTCAGTGCAATAGAGCGAGCAGGCTGTCTCAAGAGTCACGTTCCACCCATGCAACGGAACGCCACCTGTGGTTTGGCTCCAAAGCAGTACCAGGCTCTATTCCACGCTGTACGAACTCATTTCCAACCACAGTTCATCCATTCATCATCAAGAGTTTTCGATGGCGCGAGACGGCGCCTGAATTCACAGTTGCGATGCCGAATCGATGATGGTTCAGGCATTTGAAGGGCTCCCGCCCAGCGGGAGCCTTTCCGCGTTCTGGGTGCTGCTGCGGCCCTACCGCCGCCGCCTGTTGCAAGCCAGCAGCTGCTCAGTGCTCAACAAGCTGTTCGACCTGGCCCCCCCGGTGCTGATCGGCCTCGCGGTGGATGTGCTGGCACGGCAGCACAACGGCTGGCTGATGAACCTGGGCTTCAGCAGCGTGCCGCAGCAACTCACCGTGCTCGGCGGGCTCACGGTGGCCATCTGGAGCCTGGAATCCCTCTTTGAATATCTCCATGGCCTCCTCTGGCGCGGGCTGGCCCAACAGCTGCAACACGATCTGCGCCTTTCGGCCTACAGCCATCTGCAACAGCTGGAGCTGAGCTTTTTTGAAGCGGGAAGCAGCGGCCGCCTGATGGCGGTGCTCAATGACGACATCAACCAGCTCGAGCGCTTCCTCGACAACGGCGCCAACGCCATCCTGCAATTGATCACCACCGTGGTGGCGGTGGGTGGCGCCATGCTCTGGCTCGCCCCCCAGCTGGCGGGTCTGGCCATGCTGCCCATCCCGGTGATCCTCTGGGGATCCCTGCGCTTTCAACATCGGCTGGCGCCGCGCTATTCCCAGGTGCGCGAGCGAGCCGGCGACCTCAACAGCCTGCTGGCCAACAACATCGGCGGCATGCTCACGATCAAGAGCTACGGCGCCGAATCCTGGGAGGCGGAACGCCTGAAGCAGGCGAGCCTGGCCTACAGCCAGAGCAATCGCCGGGCGATTCGCCTCTCAGCCGGCTTCATCCCCCTGATCCGCTTCGCAATCCTGTTCGCCTTCATCGCTGTGCTGCTGGTAGGGGGCCTGCAGACCTGGCAGGGGGCGCTCTCCATCGGCGCCTTCAGCTTCCTGCTGTTCATCCTGCAACGGTTGCTCTGGCCCCTCACCACCCTGGGCCGCACCCTGGATGATTACCAGCGGGCGATGGCGTCCACCGAACGGGTGAGCGCGCTGCTGCGGGAGCCAATCCACCGCAACGCCGGCACCACGCCATTGCCGCGCCACCACGTGAAGGGTCGCCTGGCGCTGCAGCAGCTGCACTTCGCCTACCCCGGCCGTGAACCACTGCTGCAGAACCTGAACCTCACCATCGGGGCTGGTGAAACCCTGGGACTGGTGGGGGCCACCGGTTCAGGCAAAAGCACCTTGGTGAAACTGCTGCTGCGGCTGTATGAGCCCAGCGGCGGCCGGATCTGCCTTGATGGCATCGATCTGCGCGAGCTGCGGCTGCAGGATCTGCGCAACGCCATCGCCCTGGTGAGCCAGGAACCCTTCCTCTTCCACGGCACGGTGGCGGAGAACATCCGCTACGGAAGCTTTGAAGCCAGTGATGGCGCTGTGGCCACAGCTGCTCGCCAGGCAGAAGCCGCTGGCTTCATTGAGGCGCTGCCCCATGGATACGCCACGGTGGTTGGGGAGCGGGGAATCCGGCTCTCCGGCGGACAGCGGCAGCGGATCGCCCTGGCCCGCGCCATCCTGCGGGATCCGCCGGTGCTGATCCTCGATGAGGCCACGGCGTCGGTGGACAACGAAACCGAGGCCGCCATCCAGCGCTCACTGCAGCGCATCACCGCCAATCGCACCACCGTGGTGGTGGCCCACCGGCTCAGCACCGTGCGCCATGCCGATCGCATTGTGGTGCTCGACCAGGGACAACTGGTGGAACAGGGAGATCACCACAGCCTGCTGCGGCAGGGGGGCGCCTATGCCCGCCTGTGGCGCGTGCAAACGGGCCTGCGGGAGAGCGATACGGTGAGCGGATGAGCCTTCATCTGCCCCACTACGAGCCACTGCCAGCACCACCGGAGCAGGAGCGTGAACTGCTCGAGGTGCCCGTAGCTGCCCTACAGCCCACCCAGATGTGTGTGGGGCTGGCGGAAGTCACCAACCGCATCGCCGATTTCAAAGGCGACAGTGCCAAAGAGCGGCGCCGCTACCTGTTGCGCAAACCGGTGCCCCTGGTGCGCAGTGCCAGCGGAGCCCTCTGGATGGTGGATCGCCACCACCGCCTGCGGGGATTGCTGGAGGTGGATCCCGAGGCCACAGCGTTCGGATACGTGGTGCTCGATGTGCCGGTGGAATCACCCGCTGCGGTGTTGCAGGCCCTGGGCCAACGGGGCTGGCTCTACCTGTACGACGGTCGGGGCCTGGGGCCGCAACCACCCAGCAACCTGCCCGCGAATCTGCTGGGCTGCCAGGACGACCCCTTCCGCAGCCTGGTTTGGAAGCTCAAGCGGGAAGGCGTGATCGAAGCAGCGCCGCTGATTCCATTCCATGAATTTCGCTGGGGTGCCTGGCTGCGCCGCAAGGCGTTGCCCCCCTTCAACTCCCTGCGATTGCAACCGGCCCTGCCGGCGGCACGGGCCTATGCCCGCTCGGCAGCAGCATCACGCCTGGCGGGTTGGAAAGGATGAAACAAACAACGACACAATGGAGTTACTCAAGTTAACTCCATGAAGCTTGATGGATATCAATAACGGTTCAAACCAATCACGCTGGTCAAACTCAAAAAAACGGTAGACCAAACAACAGCCAGCCGCAGCAGGTGACAACGCATGTCAGCAACACTATGCATCACGCCGAGCTACGCCGGTGCCGTTGTGATTGATGCCGAGCATCACAGCCTCACCATCTGCATCGAGGGGTACGGCTGCATGCGTTATGAGGGGCTCAATCCGGAAGCCTTGCGGTGGCTGGAAGACCATCCTGATCATTTCATCCCAGACTGGGTGAACGATCACGCCTGTGCCCCTGCACAACCGTGCAGCCATCCTTATCTCACCCTGAGTAGCCACTGAACTACGGCCTATCACCACGGAGGCAGCCATGAGGGAGATTCTTGCCTGCACATGGAAGCCAACAGTTCCGTTTCAAGAAACAGCCAATCGCGGAGCACACATCGAGGCTCTTGAACCGCCACGGAATGAGCATGATTACTTCTGGCTAAGGGAATGCCAGCAGAACCCCAACAACCCGGCCTGCCGTCTATTTGAGCTCTGAGCAAAGGCGTGATCAAGAAGCATGTCGAGATCATTTCCGGCATCAGAAATTCACGTAGAGATCAGAAATATCCGTAACGCCCCAGCTTTCATGCTCGAAACCAGCACCCGCACGATCATCAACGGCGAGATTGAACGGATGACCCAGGTGATCGAACAGCAAGCCCACGCCATTGAGAGCGACCTCAAGGAGCAAGGCCGCACTCGCGAAGGCCAGCTGGTGGCCGCCTCACTGCTGCAGGCAGCAGCAAGCGCCGCACGGCTGATGCAACAGGCCGCCAGCAATGCCGATTCAGCCTTGAGCAACAAACCCCACGCCCTGAGCCGCTGAGCTGAAATCTGCAATCAAGGCGTACTTTCTGATCACCAATAAATAGTTGGCGGCACGGTGAATGGGGTCCCATCAGCTGCGATGGAGGCATCGCCATGGTGCAGTCCACCTCTCAAGCTCGGCCCCCCTACCCCCTGCTGTTTCTCCTCGCTCTGCTGGCTGGCCTGGGCTTCGGGGCCGGAATGCTCAGACCAACCCTGGCGATCGGGGACAGCAGCACAGAAGAACCATCCATCGCAGCACCCATTCAGCAACCGCTGCTGCTGCCGCGGGAGGTGCTGCTGCTGGGGGTGGATCAATCCGGCCGGCTCACCGATGTGATCGCCAGCTTGAATCTCAGCGAAGAAGGGTTGCACCTCACCCAGATCCCGCGCGACACCTTTGTGCGCAGCAGCGAACACGGTGAACAAAAAATCAATGCGCTCTATTACTACGGCGGCGTTGAAGCGGTGAGTCGCCAGGTGAGCGATCTGTTGGGTCGGCAACTGGAGCACCACATCGTGGTGAACCTCAAAGCGCTACGGCAGCTGGCTGACGCCCTTGGCGGCCTGGAATTAGAGGTGAACAAACCCCTGCGCTACCGCGACAGGTCCCAAGGGCTTT
>JAYKHZ010000011.1:0-19154 GCA_035286165.1 Synechococcus sp. | reverse complement strand
GTGATGAGCTCCATGAAGCAGCAACGGGTGCAGGCCGAACCCCTGCTCAAGGGGCCTGCCATTAGCGACATCGACCTTGGCAGCCCCGCTGATGCCATGGCCCCGCTGATGGATGCGGTGGTGCTCTCCTGCATCGCCAGCTACGCCCAGGGCATGGAGTTGTTGCGCATCGCCTCGGCGGACAACAACTACAACCTCCACATGCCCTCCATTGCCCAGATCTGGAAAGGGGGCTGCATCATCCGCGCCAAGTTGCTCAAGCGGATTCAGGACGCGTTCAACGCTGATCCCCAGCTGCCCAATCTGATGATTGATCCCTGGTTTGCCGAACAGGTGAACCGGCGCCTGCCCGGCCTGGCGAAGGTGGTGGCCGGTGCAGCCAGCAATGGCATTCCGGTGCCCTGCTTCAGCAGCACCCTGGATTACATCAACAGTTACCGCACCGGCCGTTTGCCCCAGAACCTGGTGCAAGCCATGCGCGATTGCTTCGGCTCCCACACCTACCAGCGGGTGGATCGAGAGGGCACCTTCCACACCGAGTGGCTTGATTGAGGGGTGTCCTGATGGCTTCCACCTATCGCGTGGTGCAACTCAGCGATCCCCAGGAGTTGGCCCGCCGCGCTGCCCAAACCATCGCCAACGCCATTGATCTGGCCTTGGATCAACGGGATCGGGCCCAGATTGCCCTCTCCGGTGGCACCACACCGGCGGTGGCCTATGGCCTGCTGGCTCAACAACACCTGCCCTGGGACCGGGTTGATGTGCTGCTCGGCGATGAGCGCTGGGTTGATGCAGCTGATGAGGCCAGCAATGCCCGCATGCTGCGCCGCACCTTGCTGGCTGAGGCAACCCCTGGGGCCGGTGCCTGTTTCCATCCGGTTCCCACGGTCAGCCTGCCCTCCGCTGAGGCCAGCGCTGATGCTTTTGCCGCCTTGGTGAGCCAGCTGTGTTCCGGCAGCCCACCGGTGTTTGATCTGATGCTGCTGGGTTTGGGTGACGATGGCCACACGGCCTCGCTGTTCCCAGGCACGGAGGCGCCTTCAGTGCGGGATCGCTGGACCACCATTGGCCGTGGCAAGGGGCTCGATCGCATCAGCCTGACGGCTCCGGTGCTCTCTGCAGCACGTCAGGTGGTCTTTCTCGTGGCGGGTGAGGGCAAACAGCAAGCGCTCGCCCGTCTGCTGGATCCAGCCGAGGATTCGGCGCGAACACCAGCCAAGCTGGTGCAACCCACTGGCGAGATCCTCGTTTTGGCGGACACTGCTGCCTGTGCCGCTTTGGCCTGAGCTGATGGCTGTTGTGATCGCTGCTGCTGATGGGTTCAGCGGTTGGCAGAGTCTCAATGACACCGTGATGGGCGGGCGTAGCCAGGGGCAGTGTCTGGTGAGCTCCAGTGGCTTGGTGCTCGAAGCCAATGTGGTCGCCGAGGGGGGTGGCTTTGTCAGCTGTCGTTCGCCCCAGTGGCAGCCCCCCCTTGATCTCTCCAGTGCATCAGCCCTGGTGCTTGAGCTGGTGGGGGATGGGCGGCGCTACAAATTGGCGCTGGCCCTCTCGGATCTCGCCGGCCGTGTTGGCGAGATGATTCCCGGCGGTTTGCGCTGGGTCAGTGACTTTGACACCAATGCCGAGGGGCCCACGCGGGTGGTGATTCCCTTCGAGCAGTTGCGGCCGGTGGTGCGAGCCAATCCGGTGGGATTGCCGCTTCGTTTTGATTCAGCCCGGGTGAGCCGCTTGCAGATCCTGCATTCGCGTTTCGCCGATGACGGCAGCGAGAATCCTGGTTTCCGCCCCGGTCCCCTGCGCCTGCAGATTCAGCGCATCGAGGCCATTCCCTGATGCCTGACGCCTGGCTCCCCTCCCCTGAACTGGAACCGGAGAGCACCGAACACCTGGTGCGGAGCATCTGCCGCGCTGCTGATCTCAGCCGGCCACCGCTGCAACACGCGCTCGTGCCCCAGGAGCAGGCTGCCGACAGCTGGGTGGTGCGCCTGGAAGCGCGTGATCCCAGCGGTGAACGCCAGCCCCTGGAGGATTTGGAATTGGAGATCTATGGCTCAGCAGCCGATCCGTCATTGCAGCTGGCCTGGTGTGTGGATGAGGCACAGCCGCTGCTGTGGCAGGGGCGCCATCCGGTGTGGATGGATGGGGTGAGCGGTGAAAGCTGCCAACGCCCCGAGGGGGGACAGCCGCTGGAGACCCTGGCCCGGCGTTTACGCGCTGAGCTGGTCTGCAGCGACTGAGCCTGAGGGATTTGGATCCCTTCAACCCTGGTCTGTCACCGCCCCTTTGCTGCTGGAGCTCACCAGGCGGGCGTATTTGCCCAGAACGCCTGTGCGGTAACGGGGGGCGGGCTTGCTCCAGCTGGCGCGGCGCTGCTCCAGTTCGGCCTCGCTCACATTCAGCTGCAGCAGCAGTTGATCAGCATCCACGGTGATGCTGTCCCCCTCCTGCACCAGGCCAATCACGCCACCCACAGCGGCTTCCGGGGCCACATGCCCCACCACCAGCCCATAGGTGCCGCCGCTGAAGCGACCATCGGTGATCAGAGCCACCTTGTCGCCGAGGCCCTGGCCCACGATCGCGGCTGTGGGGGCCAGCATTTCGCGCATCCCTGGGCCACCCACAGGGCCTTCGTTGCGCACCACCACCACATCACCGGCCTTGATCTGCTTGGCGATGATGGCTTCAAGGCAGGCCTCCTCACTTTCAAACACCCGCGCTGGGCCGGTGAGCACCGGGGTTTTCACGCCGCTGATCTTGGCAACGGCCCCTTCGCTGGCCAGGTTGCCCTTGAGAATGGCCAGGTGTCCCTTGGCATACAAGGGATTGCTGAGCGGGCGAATCACGTCTTGCCCCGCGGGCGGCGTTGAGGGCACATCGGCCAGCAACGCGTTGAGGGTTTTGCCCTCCACGGTGCGGCAGTCGCCATGCAGCAGGCCGGCATCCAGCAGCAGCTTCATCACCTGGGGGATGCCACCGGCGTTGTGCAGATCCACCGTCACGTAGCGACCGCTGGGCTTGAGATCGCAGATCACAGGCACCCGTTGGCGGATCGCTTCGAAGTCGTCGATGCTCAAAGGCACCCCAGCGGTGCGGGCGATCGCCAGCAGGTGCAACACCGCATTGGTGGAGCCGCCCACGGCCATGATCACGCTGATGGCGTTTTCAAACGCTTCGCGGGTGAGCAGATCCAGGGGGCGAATGTTGGCGGCGATGGCCTCCACCAGCACCTCGGCAGAGCGAGCGGCACTGTCGGCTTTTTCGCTGTCCTCAGCCGCCATGGTGGAGCTGTAGGGCAGGCTCAGCCCCATGGTTTCAATCGCCGCGCTCATGGTGTTGGCGGTGAACATGCCGCCGCAGCTGCCAGCGCCGGGACAGGCGTTCTTCTCAACGGCCGTGAGCTGGGCCTCATCGATGCTGCCGCTGCTCAGCTGACCCACCGCTTCAAAGGCGCTCACCACGGTGAGATCGCAGCCACCGAGCTTGCCGGGCTTGATCGTGCCGCCATACACAAACACGCCGGGAATGTTCATCCGAGCCATCGCCAGCATGGCGGCGGGCATGTTCTTGTCACAGCCGCCGATGGCCAACACGCCATCCATGCTCTGGCCGTTGCAGGCGGTTTCAATCGCATCGGCGATGACCTCACGGCTCACGAGGGAGTACTTCATCCCCTCGGTGCCCATCGAGATGCCATCACTGATGGTGATGGTGCCGAACATCTGGGGCATGCCACCGGCGGCATGGGCGGCCTGTTCAGCCCGCTGGGCCAGGTCGTTGAGGCCCACATTGCAGGGCGTGATCGTGCTGTAGCCGTTGGCGATGCCGATGATCGGCTTGCTGAAATCTCCGTCTGTGAAACCAACGGCGCGCAACATGGCGCGGTTGGGGCTGCGCTGCACCCCTTGGGTGACGGCGCTTGAACGGAGGCTGGCCATGGCATGGCGGGATCTGTTCCGATCCTCTCAGCCGCTGGGTCCAGCCTCAGCCGTTGGATTCAGGCGTGAAGTCCTCCAGCTGGCGGCGCACATCCTCAATGGCGAGGTTCAGGCGTTGCACCCGGTCCTCCAGGCTTTCACCACTGGTGTTACCCCCCAGGCTGCCGTTCTGGCCGTCCGCCTGGCTCTGCAAACCCAGCTGGCGAATCCGCTGACTCAGGGCCTGGCGCCGCTCGGCACGGGCCAATAGCCACCAGCTCAAACCAGCCGCCCCCAGGGCTGCACCGGTGAGCGCGCTCAGCAGCAGGGAACCGGAACCGCTCTTTTCGTCAGCCATGGTCGAGGCAGTAACAGGGTCAGGCTAGGAAGTCGGTGGATTCCGTGCTGTAAAGCCGATCCCCCGCATCTCCCAAGCCCGGAACGATGTAGGCCTGATCATTCAGCTCCGCATCGATGCAGCCGGTGTAGATCGTCAGATCCTCGAATTCCTCAGCCACGGCTTTCAGCCCAGGTGCGGCGGCCAGGGCGGTGATCACCCTCACCCTCTGGCCTGTGACACCAAGCTCTTTGAGGCGGCGCAGCACCAACGCCAGGCTGCCGCCAGTGGCGAGCATGGGATCGAAGACCATCACCCCCACCCGTTCGCCGATGCTGCTGGGCAGCCGGTCCAGGTAGGTGCTGGCTTCAGCTGTGTCTTCGTTGCGCACGATGCCCATGTGGGCCACCCGGGCGTGGGGCAGCACCTCCTGCCCTCCAGCCCAGAGCCCAAGCCCTGCTCGCAGCACGGGAACCGCCAGCAGCGGTGCGCTGGGGTCGATCACCTGCCCCTCACAGCGTTGCAAGGGGGTCTGCACCTCCACCGGTTGGGTGGGGAGCCAGTCGCGGATCGCCTCGTAGCTCAGCCAGCGACCCAACTCCTTCATGGCGGTGGCGAACAGTGGGCTCGGCGTCTGCCCATCGCGCAACACCGTGAGCCAGTGGGCCACGAGGGGGTGGGGTGGCACCACCACCCGGAGAGTCGACGCCATCGCTGCGCAGCAGAGGGCTCTGCTGCCATACCTTGTGGCGGCAAGCCTAGGGGGCAGTCATGCGTCGCCTTTTGAATCTTCTTGTGTGTGCGGCGGCGGTGCTCCTGCTCGCCCTGCCTCAGCCGGCAGAGGCCATCACGGCCCCGGAATTGCGCGGTGCCAAGTCCATGCAGGATCTCAATCCCGACATGCATGGACGCAACCTGCAGCAGAAGGAATTCCTCAAGATGGATCTCAAGGAGTTCAACTTCTCCGACGCTGATCTGCGCTTCGTGGTGTTCAACGGCACCCAACTTCAGGACGCCGATTTATCGGGAGCTGACCTGCGCGACGTGGTGGCCTTTGCCACGCGTTTTGATGGGGCTGATCTGCGTCAGGCCCGTTTCGACAACGGCATGTTGTTGCAAAGCCGGTTCCGCGATGCCCAGATCGACGGCGCTGATTTTTCTGATGCGGTGCTCGATCAACCGGAGCTCAAAGCGTTGTGCGCAAGGGCCAGTGGTGTGAACGCGGTCTCCGGGGTGAGCACCGCAGACAGCCTGCGCTGCGGCTGATTGGAACCGGTGATAGCTTGAGCAGTCGGTTTTCTGGGGGTTCAGCCCAGGAAGGTAACGGGGAAAGTTCGGTGCAAATCCGGCGCTGTCCCGCAGCTGTGATCCTCCCTAAAGAGGAAGTCAGAACGCCCGCCGCATCATCTGTTTTCCCGGCGAGGACCGGACCCACCGCCATGCTTCAACGTTTGAGGGGCTTCTGGCCCGCCGCTGGACTGATGCTCCTGCCGGCTGTGCTGATGGCCCCCGCCCATGCCCACCATCCCCTGGAGGGATTGGGCATGGATCCCTCCCCCATGAGCGGCCTGATCAGCGGCATTGGCCATATCTGGCTGGGCCCCGATCACTTCATTTTTTTGTTGGCGATCGGTCTGATCGGTCTGCGCCAACCCAGGCGCTGGATGCTGCCGCTGGTGGCTCTGGCTCTGCTGGGCACCGCCATTGGTCTGCAATGGCAGGGCCTGCCCCTGGCAGAACCGTTGGTGGCGCTCACCTTGGTGGTTGAGGGCCTGGTGGTGATCGGCCGCCTGCCGGTGCAAACGGTGTTGCCCGCTGCCCTGTTGCATGGCTATGTGCTCAGCGCCAGCGTGATCGGCTGGGAAGCCACCCCGATTGCCTTCTATCTGCTGGGTCTCTTGCTGGCACAGCTGAGCCTGTTGCTGGTGTCCATCACCCTGGTCCGCCGCTGGTGCGCCCAGGCACTGCCCCTCTGCGGTGGATTGCTGATCGGCATCGGCGCCGCATTCGCCTGGACCATGGTGATGCCCTGATGGCGTCTTCAACCCGTCTGCCGGTGACCGTGGTCACCGGTTTTCTTGGTGCTGGCAAAACCACCCTGCTGCGCCATCTTCTGCGTCAATCCGGCCGCCGTCTGGCGGTGCTCGTCAACGAGTTCGGCGAGGTGGGAATCGATGGCTCCCTGCTGCGCTCCTGCGGCGTGTGCCCCGAGGATGGCCAAGGGGAGCCCACTGTGGTGGAGCTGGCGAATGGCTGCCTCTGCTGCACGGTGCAGGATGACTTTCTGCCCACCATGCAAACGGTGTTGGAGCGGGCCGGTGAGCTCGACGGCATCGTGATCGAAACCAGCGGTCTGGCCTTGCCGGAGCCGCTGTTGCAGGCGTTCAGTTGGCCTGATATTCGCCATCGCACCCGCGTCAGTGGCGTGGTGGCTGTGGTGGATGGTGAGGCTCTCGCTGCCGGGTCAGTGGTGCTGGATCGCGAGGCGCTCGAGCAGCAGCGCCAGCAGGATCCCAGCCTTGATCACAACGAGGCCATCGAGGATCTGTTCGCCGAGCAACTGGAGGTGGCGGATCTGGTGCTGATCAGCCGCGCTGACCGTCTCAACGAGCAGCAACTGGAGCAAGCCAGGGGCTATCTGAGCCGCCAATTGGAGCAATTGCCACTGGAGTCGTCGCCGCTGCAGCTCTCCATGCAGCAGGGCGCCATTGATCCTGAGCTCGTGCTGGGCCTCGACCGGGTGGAAACCGATGCCTCAGCGGCTGATGAGCCCCACAGCCATGACCACAGCCACCCTGAACTCAACGCTGATGGGGTGAGTCTTGAGGGTCGGGTGAGCCGTGAACCGCTCGAGCAGCTGTTGCGCGAGACCATCAGCTCCATGGGGTTGCTGCGCCTCAAGGGGCGTGTTCCGATTGCCGGTAAGGCGTTGCCCTTGCAGATTCAGGCGGTGGGTCGCCGGCTGGAGTGTTGGTTCGAAGCCGATGGTGAGCCAGCCGATCAACTGAAGTTGGTGCTGATCGGTGTTGCACCGGATGCGAGCGCCCTCAAGCAGCAACTGCAGCAGTTGATGGCGGCCTAATCCAGCGGAATCGCACCACGCGCGCAGAGGAGCCCCCAGCAGAGTTCACCCTCCTGACGCCAGTGGGGTTCCACATCCTGCCAACGGCCATCCCCCTCACGCTGTTGCACGATTCCGCTGCCGTCGTGTTGCAGCTGCCAGAGCCTGCTGCCCTGCCGCACTTGCCAGCGCCGGCCCGGTTCCTGCACCGTGAGCTCACAGGGCTGCCAACCCTGGTGGGGGCTGCGGCATTCCGTGTCGCTTGCCAGGGCTGGGTTGCTGATGGCACTGAGCCACAGCAGGAGTCCCACGGAAATGACTGCAGCCATGGCCGCACCAGCGCCCTCTGCTTTCAACATGGCCAGAGGAAAAAGGTCTGGCAGCACCAACTGCCAAGATCGAGGCACTTGCCATGGCCCTTTGGCCCGCTTTCACGCCCGGGTGCAGGTGCAACTGCGCCCCTCGGTTCTCGATCCCGCTGGAGAGGCCACCCGCGCTGCCGCTGCCCGGCTCGGCATCGATGGGCTGCAGTCGCTGCGAATCGGCAAGGCCGTTGAACTGAGTCTTGAAGCTGAGTCCGAGGCCCAGGCCCGCGAGCAGGTGGAACTGCTCTGTGATCGCCTGCTGGCCAACCCCGTCACGGAGAACTGGTCCTTGAGCTTGGAGGAGCAGGGGGCGTGACCGTCGGCATCGTTGTTTTTCCCGGCTCCAACTGCGACCGGGACATGGCCTGGACCCTGGAAGGGGTGCTGGGCCTGCCCACCCGCTTCCTCTGGCACGGGGACACCAGCCTCGAGGGCATTGATGCGGTGGTGCTTCCCGGCGGTTTCAGCTACGGCGATTACCTGCGCTGTGGAGCACTTGCCGGCCATGCCCCCCTGCTCCATGCCGTGCATGCCTTTGCTGCCGATGGAGGCCCCGTGCTTGGCATCTGCAACGGCTTTCAGATCCTCACGGAGATGGGCCTGCTTCCCGGTGCTCTCACGCGCAATAAAGAGCTGCACTTCATCTGTGAGCCCTGCGATCTGGAGGTGAGCCCCGGCCCATGCAAGCTGCTGCAGAGCTACGGCAGCGGCGCCAAGGTGAATTTCCCGATTGCCCATGGCGAGGGCTGTTATCAATGCCCGCCGGAAACCTTGGTGGAGCTTGAGCAGAACGGTCAGCTGGTGCTGCGCTACCGCCGCAATCCCAATGGCTCCGTGTTGAATGTGGCGGGGGTGTGCAATCCGGAGGGCAATGTGCTCGGGTTGATGCCCCACCCGGAGCGGGCCTGTGATCCGCTCTTGGGCGGCACCGATGGCCAGCAACTGCTCAAGGCCTTGCTGGGATGAGGCTGCAGCGGCGGCAGGTGCTGCAGGCACTCTCCCTGCTCAGTGGCAGCGTGTGGCTGAGCAGCCAGCAGCGGCCTGTTCAGGCTCAGCCTGGAGTGCTTCGCGCAGCGCTCAGCCCCAAACCGGTGCAGCGCGGCGACCGTTTGGTGGCTGTGGCACCCGGCACCTGGGTGGACCCGGACACCCTCAGTGGTGAGAACGGGTGGTCAACCCTGTACCAGCGTTGGGGGTTGGAGCTGGTGATCCCCTCCCAGGCCCTGGGGCAGTCCGACTATTTCTCAGCGCCGGATCTGGAACGCTCCCAGCTGCTCGCTCAGGCCTGGCGTGACCCAGCTGCTTCCGGGGTGGTGTGCATTGGCGGTGGCTGGGGCGCAGCGAGGGTTCTTGAAGCTGGTTTCCAGTTCGAGGCCAGCCCCCGCTGGTGCGTGGGCTTTTCCGACAACTGTGCGCTGCTGCTCGCCCAACTGGCAGCCGGATCCCTGGGGGGGATTCACGGCTGGAAGGATGAGCGCGTGCGCCAGTTGTTGATGGGGGAGCCTGTGGAGCCCCTCAAGGGTCAGCCCCTGCGCGCCGGCATCGCCGAAGGCCCATTGGTGATCACCAATCTCACGGTGGGCACCCATCTGATTGGAACGCCGTGGATGCCCCCGCTCGATGGGGCCATCCTGGTGCTGGAGGACACTGGCGAAGCGCCCTACCGGGTGGATCGCATGCTGACGCATTGGCGCACGGCCGGGTTGCTGCAAAACCTCGCGGGCGTGGGCATTGGCCGTTTCAGCTGGCGACCGGATGATGTTCTTCCCGGTGACCTTACCCTGGCCGAGGTGCTCGAGGAGCGCCTCGGCGATCTGGGGGTACCGGTGTTGGATGAGCTGCCTGTGGGTCACGGACGACCGAACAAGGCCCTGCCGATGGGTCGGAGGGCCAGGCTCGATGCCGATTCAGGCAGCTTGGCGCTGATCAGTTAACGGCGGCGAAGAAGTCCTTGCTGCCGACGGGATCAGGGTTCATGGTTCGCTCACCAGGGGTCCAGTTGGCGGGGCACACCTCATCGGGGTGGGACTCCACGTGCTGGAAGGCCTGCAGCACGCGCAGGGTTTCCTCCACGTTGCGGCCCACGGGCAGGTTGTTCACGGTGGCGTGCTGCACCACACCTTCGGGGTTGATGATGAACAGACCGCGCAGGGCAACGCCTTCGGCTTCGTCCAGGACGTTGTAAGCGGCTGCGATTTCCTTCTTCAGGTCAGCCACCAGGGGGTAGGCGATATCGCCCAGCCCGCCTTGCTTGCGCTCGGTCTGGATCCAAGCCAGGTGGCTGAATTGGCTATCCACCGACACGCCCAGCACTTCGGTGTTCAGGGCCTTGAAGGCGTCGTAGCGATCGGAGAACGCGGTGATCTCCGTGGGGCACACGAAGGTGAAGTCGAGGGGGTAGAAGAACAGCACCACGTACTTACCGCGGTACTGGGACAGGCTGATCTCCTTGAATTCCTGGTCCACCACTGCGGTGGCGGTGAATTCGGGGGCCTGTAGGCCAACGCGGAAAACGCCGTTGCTCATTGGAGTGCTTGGAAGCGACGACCCAGCTTATGCGGACTGAGTACGCCTAAGGGCCTTCACAAATTATCACAGTCCCAGGGGTCTTGCCGCGTAGCATGGAAGCACTCCATCGGGATGTGTGGCTTGGCTTGGGATCAGGCGTTGATGCGCAAATACAGCAATACCGGTCATTTTCGTCTGTTGAATCAGCTGCGTAATGAGCTGAAAAAAGATCCGATCATCCGCCCTAAGGCTGAGGAGCATGTCGAGGACGCTGGCCAGTCACGCACGGTGGAAGTGCGTCCCCAGCATCTGAATTACCAGAACCGCAATCCTCGCCGCGGTGCCCCTGCCACTGCAGCGCCCCGTTCTTCTGAATCCAGCCCCACCAGCTTCAGAGAGAGGCTGAACGCCATTGAAATGCGTTGAGTGCAGGGTTGATCAATCACCCTGAAGCGGGAAGGCTGGGTTGTAGAATCTTGGAACGCCAGTGAGCCACCGGGCTTACAGGTGTCGGGTCAGGGTAGCTCAGCTGGTTAGAGCACGGCATTCATAACGCCGGGGTCGGGAGTTCAAGTCTCCCCCTTGACATTTCAAATTTTCTTCTGAAATAGAAAACTCTCTGCAGAGCTGACTTTTGCAGGGTTGTCCTTTTTGAACAGAACGCCTTTTTGTAGACGCAATTAAAAAGCCGCCTGCGCTTCGGGCAGACGGCTGTTGGCTTGTGATCTTGAGCTGATCAATCGCAGCGCAGGCAGCGCGTTGGCTGGTTGTTAACGCGCTGCGAGCAGTTGAACCGGGTTCACGGCGCCTTGCCCTGGGCGATGAATCTCGAAATGAAGATGGGGACCGGTGCTGCGACCGGTGCTGCCCATGCGTGCAATCGGGGTGCCTTGCAGCACATTCATGCCCTTTTTCACCAGCAGACTGCTGTTGTGGGCGTAGCGCGTTTTGCTGCCATCGGAATGGGCAAGTTCAACCAGGTAGCCATAGCCACCTGAATTCCAGCCGGAGAACACCACCCGACCATCGGCAGCCGCCACGATGGGAGTTCCAACGCTGTTGGCCACATCAATACCTTTGTGCATCCGCCCCCAACGCCAGCCATAACCTGAGGTGAGTGCACCTTTGGCGGGCCAGATGAAGCCGGAGAGCTGGGGACGGCGCAGGTTGCCGAACTCAGGCAGCCGCGGCCAACTCAAGCCACCACTGGCTGACGGCACGATGGCCAGGGTGCGGCGTCCGGCGTAGGCAGGACTCAGGGCAGCTTGATTGGCCACCTCACTCAGGGCCGAGAGCTTGGCGAGCAGCGGTCGGCGCTCAAAGCCAGCAGGGCGTTTGGATTGCAGTGTGCTGTCGTCGAGGGCCGCAACCATGAACAGCTTGGCTTCAGCGCTTTCGGGCAGAACCACCCATTCACGCCTGTTCAGGGTGTGGTCTGGGGTCAGTCCATTGAGCTGAGCCAGGCGATCGGCGGATAAGCCAAGGCCATCGGCCAGTTCGTTGATGCGGATCCGCTTGTTGGTGCGGATCCAGCGGGATTCTCCACTGAAGGCATCACTCTCTGCATCAGCGGTTGCAACGCTGGTGTCTTCAGCGACCTCTGTGGTGTCAGCAAAAGGGTCCACGCTGATCTCAACGCTGCCTGCACCTGCAGCGTCGATGGCAGGAGGTGCAATCAATGGGGTGGGAATTGGGGGCAATCCCACAGAAAAATCAGCTTCACTCCGTCCGGGCAGGCCAGCGGCGAGCATCAGCCCCAAGGGGCAGCCACAGGTGCCAAGAACAAACAGAGTCGAGGGCTTCATACAAAGCAATCAGGGACCATCCCCAGCGGAGAAGCCATCGCTGCTGGAGACGAGCGGAATTTACCTGGCGGTCAGTTAAGCCACAAGGGCATTGCGAGCGGTCAGATTGCTAACTGGCGTCTTGCTTCAAACAGCACCACCCCTACGGCCACCGACAAATTCAGGCTGCGAACAGCTGCGCAGGGCATCGGAATCTGCAGCAGTTGATCGCAGTGCTGGCGTGCTTCCAGCGAGAGCCCACGGGTTTCGCATCCGAACAACAGCCAGTCGTCATCACGAAACTGACAATCCAGATAGGAGGTGGTGGCGTGACGACTGAAGCCAAGCAGTCGCCCCCCCTGTTGGCTGTGCTCCTCCACGAAGGCGTGCCAACTGCCATGGCGCCTCAGCGGCACATGGGGCCAGTAGTCCAGGCCTGCACGCTTGAGTTGCTTGTCAGTGATTTCAAACCCCAGGGGTTCCACCAGGTGCAATGGGGTTTCAGTGGCGGCGCAGGTGCGAGCCACGTTGCCCGTGTTGGGGGGGATTTCAGGCTCAACCAGCACAACCTTGGGCATCTCAATTCAGCTCCGCAACACGTTCTGCGAACTGGTGCAGGGGTAGGGCTCGCCCAGCTGCCACCAGCCAGCTTTCACGGCAAAGCCTTTCACAGTTGCGCGTGAGGCTGCCATTGCGATCGCGGAAAACGCCGCCGATGGCCGTGGCGGGAACCACCCCCCAGCCCACCTCTTCGGCCACCAGCACCACTGGCATGGGGTGTTGCGCCAGTCGTTCCAGCAGCAACTGCTGTTGCTCCTGCCAAGCAGCATTGTTGTGCTCCAGTGCGGCAGCCACGATTCCGCCAAGGGAATCCAGCAGCACCAGCTGCTCCGCCAGGCGGCCGTGGGGCCCCAGGGCTTCTGCCACTGCTGCGGCATCGCTGGCCTCCAGCAGAGTCCAGCTGGCGGGACGGCGGCGGCGATGGCGCTCCAAGCGTGCCTGCCAGTTGGCATCCTCTGGCAGCAAGGGGCCTGTGGCGAGATAGGTCACTGAATGGCTGACAGCCAACTGGTTGATCCGCTGTTCGGCCCACTCGCTTTTGCCGCCTCGGCTGGGCCCGGTCACGAGAACGTGATCAGCCACCACCGTTCATGCCGCGCAGTGTGGTCACCGAGGATGGCGAGACGCGGTTGAGGTAACGGAAGATCCAGTACTTGAAGATTGTGGCCAGGATCACGGGGAAGGTGGCAATGAAGAGGTCGATGAACTTCTCTTCCGCTGGGATCCCCAGGTGCGAGGAAATCCCCTGCAGCAGCACGGTCCAACCCTCGGGGCTGTGAAAGCCCACAAAGATGTCGGTGAAGAGGATGATTACAAACGCTTTGGCGTTGTCACTCAGGCCGTACACCACCTCATCAAAAAAGCCCCGCAGCACGCGAATCTCCTCGCGCCCGAAGAGGCACACCAGCACAAAACCCAGCGTGGCCACCACATCGGCCAGCACGTTTTTGATGGCTGTGGTGCTTTCTGAATCCGCTTCGTCTTTGAGTTCGTTGGCTTTTTCCGTGAGCTTGAGGCGCAGCTCGTCCACGCTTGGTGCCTGCTCCCCCTCCAGCAGCGCAGCAAACTCAAGTTCCGCTTTGTACTCCCTGAGGCTGGCCACCGCTGATTGCTGCAGCCGCGGTTTGGTGTAGCTGAGGAAGGGAACATCCGGTGCGATGCGATCCACCACCGGGGAGATCAGATAGGTGCGTGAGATCTGCTGCAGCAGCAAGGGCACCAGCACCATCAGCAACAGGATCCTGAGCGACACCAAGGTGGAGTCACGCTTGCGCCTGAAGCCGGCCACCACGTTGGCTTCAGCATCCGGATCCAGCTGGTTGCGAACCCGATCGAACACCCCCAGAAGGCTGCGAGGGAGAGGATCGGGTTTTTGTGAGAGTCCCTGGCTGTCGTTGTTGCGGTAGCGCCGCACCACCGATTCGATCAGTTGCAGTTGGCGCAGTTCCTGCTGATCCAGCTCTTTGCGTCGCCGCTCGATGCTGCTGAGGAGCTGGCGGCAGACGATCAGGGCCGAGCGGAAGCGGCGAAAGATCTGGGTCTGGGTGGCTTTGGGCAAGCCCAGATCAACGTTGGTGCGAACCGGTCGATCGTTGAAATATTCCAGTTCCAGCCCCTGAATCATCAGGGCTGCTTCGTAGGCCTGTTCGAGATCGCTGCTCAGTTCGAGGGAATCAGCTTTGGAAAAGGTGCCAAGCCAGTTGTTCAGTCCCATCCACCAGCTGGGGAGTGGTACCCATCATGGTCGGTTTCAGCGGGAGAACACCCACCAGGTTGCCATCGGCACAAGCGTTCCCAGCACCATCAGCACGGTGATCCACACCCAGGCCTTGCTCTCAGCGGTTTCTTCCTGCGTGGGCACGTTGCTCACCACCACCTGGGTTTCAGCCACCAGCGGTGGACCGGGATCTTCATTGCCACCCAGCACAGTTTCCAGGCGAGTGAGGCCATCGAGCACAGCCTGGCGGTAGCGGCCGCCATCGCGCAGGGGGCGATCCATGGTGGTTTCCGCTGTGTTCTCCAGCAAGCTCTGGGGGAGCAGCTTTTGCACCCGCTGATCCGCCTGGATGGACGCACTGTTGGAGGAGGTTTCGATCACCATCAGCAGGGAGCCGTCATCAGCCCCTTGCCAGCGCTGCATCAGATCCTCAGCGAAGCCATCGAGATCGATGCCGTAATCGAGCCGGCGCAGGGTCACCAGATTGGCGTTGATGTGTTCCTGCTCCAGCTGAGCAAAGCGCTTGGAGAGCTCACCGTTGGTGGCCCGGCTGAGCACGTCAGCACCATCGAGCACATGCTCAGCCGGTGCTGTGGCGGGGAAGTCCTGGGGGGCAACGGCATGGGCACTCCCAGCAGGCAGCAGCACCAGCACCGCTAACAGCAGTGCGGCAAACAGCCGAACCAGCGGGAAGCGCCTCATCACCTCAACAGCAGATTGCGCCAGTCTGCCGTTTAACTCTCGATTTCCGCCAGCGCATCGCGATGGAGCATGTCCATCACCTGAAGGATGCTCTGGCTGGTGGCCTCCGGCAGGTCCAGTTGCTTGGAGAGTTTGTCGATGAACTCCAGCTCTTCCGGTTCGAGCACGCGGTCGGCGCGCACCAACTGAATGGCCACCGCCAGGGCGGTTTCCCGTTGCCGCTCGTTGAGCTGGGGAACGGCCATGCCCACCAGGGATTCGCTGCCGTGTTGGCGCCAGAGGGCCAGCAGCTCGTCGAAGAGGCCGGCCATCTCCGCCTCGCCCATGCCCACGTAGGGGGTGCGGAATTCCAGCTCAATGCGCAGGCTGCGGGCCTCATCGCGTCCGAGCACGCCATCGCTGGCCACGGCGGCCAGACAGATGGCAGCAAAGGCTTTGGCCGAATTCATGGCAACCGGTGAGGTGGATCTCCACCCATTTCAACCGCAACAGCGGAAGATGGCAGCCTTCCGCCTCTTTCACGCGCGATGCCTGTGCCGGCTCTGGTGGTGCTGATCAGTGGCCTTTTGGGGTTGGCACTCACGGTGGTCAATGCCATCACGTTTCAACCACCGGCTGATCTGGTGCCACCGGCGATGGAGCGCGCGTCGGTGCTCGCTGGCGCCATGGCTGTTGGCTTGTTGCTGGTTTCCGTGCTCTGGACCCGCGCCAATCCCAAGGCACCAGAGCGGGTGGATCTGGAGGGGGAGCAGGGCCTGAGGTTGGCGCAACGCTTGCCTGAGGCGCTTCAGCAGGAGCTGGGTTGGGGCAGCACGATGCTGCTCACCGCTACGCCGGCGGCCAGTCTTGTGCTCGTGTGGAAAGGTCGGGAGCTGCTGCGGCGCGGGGTGCTCGCCAGTGCCCCCTTTGCCGTTGGTCCGATCCTGGAGCGCGCCTGCAACAAGCAGCAGCTCATCTCCATGGTGAACCTGAAGCTGTACCCCGGCCGGGATGAATTTGCCTACCTGCCCAGCAATGCACCGGCGGTGCTGGTGCAACCCATCGGCCCTGACGGTTGGTTGGTGTTGGCCGGTTGGTCTGTGCGTTGCTTCAGCCGCAGCGATGAACTGTGGATCGATGGCTGGTGCCGCAAGCTCAGAACTTCACTGGAGGAGCTGACGGACGCTGAGTTGGGCCCTGATCTGCCGATGGCGACCCATCCTTGAGCTGCAGCTGGGTGGTCACCTGTTGACCGGGGGCTGAAAAGCTGATCCGCCCGTCATCGCCGGTCACCCCATCCAGACGACGGGCCCGCGTGACCTGCTTGAGCTTGTCCCGTTTGAGAACCACATCCCCTTCAGCAAGCACCGCACCGCTGTCCCAGTTCCAGGAGCAGCGCTGGGCTGTGAGTTGATCACCCGGTTGGGTGAGCTGGCAGTTGCTATCGATCTTGAGCAGCGATTGGGTTTGCAGGATCTCAAGCGACGACCCTTTGACATTCAGTTGTTTGAGTTGCCCCTCGGCTGGAGCCGCTGAGGTGATGCGGCCCTCGCCGGCCCACCAGCGCGATAACCCTGCCTTGATCGTGAGCTCCTCTGCGGCTTCGCTGATGGTCACCGGGGCCTGGAAGTCGTACCACTCCTCTTTGGTGTTGCCCTGCATCGATGGGGATGCAAACACCCGTTGCCGCTTGGGCCCAGGCCGCTGAATCCCGCGAATGGCCTGACTGATCTGCACCACGCCGGTTCCGGTGTTCCAGCTCAACAGGTTGGTGTTGATGGTCAGGCTGGGTTGTTCACTGCTGGATCGCACGGTTTGCCACTGATCCAGTTGGATGCCCTGGGAGGCATTGAGCTGTTCACGGCCGGTGTGGAAATTTGCTGCCCCAGCGCGCACCCGTTGTTTGCGATCCACCAGGGTGGGTTTGCCTTCAAAGGTGATGAGTTCTGAATCAGGCATCCAGAACACCCGATCAGCGGTGATCACAATGCCGCGATCATCGAGCACCACAAATTTCACACCCCCGTACACCTCAACCTGACGGCCGTCGTCGATCACCAATCCATTGGGCGCCGACACCAGATAGGCGGGCTTGCCCGCTTTGAAAATCGTGGCAACAGGGTCAGTGAGATAGGTGCGCCTCTTGTTCAGTTGGTATTTGGTGGAGGGGCTCACCAGCTGCCAGATCGGATCGCCTTGCTCATCGGAGCGCACCAGATCCAGCTTTTCGAATTTGAACGGCCGCTGCTTCTGCTGCGGGGGTTGCAGGGCGCTGCAGCCGCAGAGCAGCAGCACAGCCAGAGCTGCCGAGATCTGCTTCACAGGGGTTGCTCCAATTCCAGCCGTTGCAGCAAGGGTTGCGGTTCCGGCAGGGGCACGCCAGTGCTGAGGCCCCCCCACTGGCTGTGGGAGCTCCACTCCAGGGCTGGTTGATCCAGTTGCTTGAGCAGGCGGCTGGAGAAGTCCGGCAGGATGGGGGCCAGCAGCACCCCCACCAAACGGGCGGCTTCGAGCACGGCGTAGATGTCTTCGGCCACCTGCTCGGCGTTATCGGGATTTTTGATGGCGCTCCAGGGTGCCTGCTCACTCAAGAAACCATTGGCATCGATCGCCAGCTGCAGGGCGTCCTGGGCTGCCAGATGAAACGCCATGGCGTTGTAGTGCCCGGGTGCAGCGGCAACCGCTGCTGCAGCGCGCACGGCCAGGGGGTGATCAGATCCCGGCACGTTGGCTGGATTGGGCGTGCCCTTGAACCATTTGCGGGCCATGGCCACGGTGCGATTCACCAGATTGCCGATGGTGTTGGCCAGATCGTTGTTCACCAGATCCACCAGGCGTTGCTGCTGGATATCGCCATCGTCACCGAATTGGATGTCCCGCAGCAGATACCAGCGCACCGCATCACTGCCGCAGAGCTCCAGCATGCGGGCTGGATCGAGGGTGTTGCCCAGCGATTTGCCCATCTTCTGCCCCTCGCGGGTGAGGAAGCCATGGCCAAACACCCCTTTGGGGGGGGCAACCCCGGCTGAGAGGCACATGGCAGGCCAGTAGACAGCGTGAAAGCGCAGGATGTCCTTGCCGATCACATGCAGGCAAGCGGGCCAGCCCCGGGCCAGGGCCTGGTCAAGATCCGGTGCGTCACCGGGTTCCAGCAGCGCGGTGATGTAGCCAAGCAGCGCATCGAACCACACGTAGAAGGTGTGGCCGTCGTGCCCGGGCACCGGCAAGCCCCAGGGCAGTTCGCGGCGAGAGATCGAGAAATCACGCAGTCCTCCCTTCACGAAGTTCTCCACCTCGCGGCGTCGGTTCGCCGGCCGGATGAAATCCTCCTGGGCAATCAGGGCTTCAATTTCTTTCTGGTAACGGCTTAAACGAAAGAACAAATTGCTTTCATCCCGCCATTCCAGGGGGCGTTGATGAATCGGGCAATGGGGTTCATTGGCCTCGGCGGGCTCGTCTTTGTATTCCTCACAAGCCACGCAATACCAGCCCTGTTGGCGCCCCTCAACGATGTCGCCATTGGCTTCAACGCGAGCAAAGAATTGCTCAACAATGGCGCGGTGACGTGGATCGGTGGTGCGGATGAAGCGGTCGTTGCTGATGCCCCAATCGCGCCAGTTGCGCTGGAATTCAGTGGTGATCCGATCGCAGTGTTGCTGAGGGGCGACGCCGGCATCGGCGGCGGTGCGTTGAATTTTTTGCCCATGCTCATCACAGCCGGTGATGAACACCACATCGGCTCCACTCAGGCGCTTGAAGCGTGCGAGGGAGTCAACCGCCAAAGTTGTGTAAACGCTGCCGATGTGCGGGCGGTCGTTGACGTAATAAAGCGGTGTGGTGAGGGTGTCAGTCATCGCCGGGATCTTAACCACTGAAAGTCGGCCGGCATGCTGAGTTGATGCGGCACTGCGAGGGCCATGGTGACTGATCGTCTGCAGGTGCCTGTGCTCGTTCTGGGGGGCGGCACGGGCGCCCTGGCGGCTGCTTTGCAGTGCGCCCGCGCCGGCACTCAGGTGCTGCTGGTGACCCCCGGCCCCTGGTTGGGGGGAATGATCAGTGCCGGCGGGGTGTCAGCCCCTGATGGCAATGAACTCAGCGCCTGGCAAACCGGTTTGTGGGGGGCGCTGCTGCGGGAGCTGCGCCAGCAGCTGGCGGATGGCCTGGATCACAACTGGGTGAGTTGCTTTGGTTTTCAGCCCGCCCAGGCCGAAGCGGTGTTTCAG
>JAYKHZ010000010.1:0-17222 GCA_035286165.1 Synechococcus sp. | reverse complement strand
AGAAGCCCAGGCCGAAGATCACCGCCATGCTCAAGGCCAGAAAGCCCAGCTGACCGCCGGGCAGGTTCAGCAGCAGGTCGCGGATCAGGGCATCACCGCCGAGGCTGCGGAACACCAGGGCGAAGGCAGTGGAGCCCAGCAGGATGGCCATCACCATGGCCGTGACCCGCAGGGTTTCATCGCACACCTTGCTGAGGCTGGCGCGGCTGAAGCCACCATCGATCGCCGCCAGGGCCATGGCGCCAACGGCACCGATGGCGCCGGCTTCCGTGGGGGTGGCAATGCCGAAGAAAATGCTGCCCAGCACCAGCAGGATCAGGCCGAGGGGCGGCAGCAGCACCCGCAACAGATGCAGCGGGGCAATGGATCCAGCGCTTGGCTCCAGTTGCGGTGCCAGCTGGGGGTTCAGCTGGCTGGCCACCAGCACATAGAGGGCAAACGCTGCAGCCATCAGCAGGCCTGGAATCAGCGAGCCCAGGAACAAATCGCCCACCGAAACCCCCAGCTGATCGCCGAGGACCACCAGCACGATCGAGGGGGGGATCAGCTGGCCCAGGGTGCCGGAGGCCACGATCACGCCAGAGGCGAAGGATTTGTTGTAGCCGGCCCTCAACATTGCCGGCAGTGAGATCAGCCCCATGGTGGTCACCGTGGCGGCCACAACCCCTGTGGTGGCTGCCATCAAGCTGCCCACCAGCACCACGGCCAGGGCCAGGCCGCCGCGCAGGCGCCCCAGCAACTGCCCCATGGCTTGCAGCAGCCGCTCAGCGATGCCGGATGTTTCCAGCATCGCGCCCATGAACACGAAGGCCGGGATCGCCAGCAACGTGAAGTTGCTCATGATCCCGAAGATCCGAGGCGGCAGGGCGCTGAAAAACAGCGGATCGATCACCCCAAGGGCGATCCCCAGCAGCCCGAAGATCACCGACACACCACCGAGGCCGAAGGCCACGGGGTAACCGCTCAACAGCGCCACGATCAGCGCCAGGAACATCAGCGGCGCGAGCACCTCGCCGGGATAGAAGCCGATGGCCCAGCCGAACGCTTGCAGTTCAAATCCCATGGCTCAACCCTCCCGCTGCGGCTGGTGTTGCCGCAAGGCCCGGCGTAAGCGCACCGCTTCGGCCAGCCCCTGCAGGGCCAGCAGCAGGAAACCCAGGGGGATGAGGCTCTTGGCCAGATAGCGCGGCAGACCACCGGGATCGGGGGAGGCTTCCCACAACAGCCACGACTGCAGCGTGGGCTGCAGGGACACCAGCAGCACCATCAAGGCAAAGGGCAGCAGCAGCCCCAGCGTGCCCAGCAGCTCCAGTTGCAGCTGACGGCGGGGGCTTTGCTTGCTGGCGATGATGTCGATGCGCACATGGGCACGGCGCTTGAGGGCGTAGCCGAGCCCCAGCAGAAAGGCCAGATCAAACCGGAACCCCTGGGCTTCGATCAGGGCGTTGGAGCTCAGGCTCAGCCCGAGGGCGAGCCCCAGATAGCGCCCCACCACGTTCCAGGCGCCAATGGCGATCATCAGCAGCAGGGCCCAGCGCCCCAGCCAGCCGGCCGCCTGGTTGAGACGATCAATTCCCATCGCTGAAGCGGGCATACGACAGTTCAGTGACCTGGTTCCAGCCCTGGGCGAGCTGGCGGAACTGCTTCCACTCGTTCCAGAGGCTGTTGAAGCCCGCATCCGTGCGGGCGATGTCCGCCATCAGTTCGTTGGTGGCCTGCTGGGCGGCTTTGAGGATGGCATCGCCATAGAACTCCACCTGGGTGGTGCCCTGGCGCAGGGTTTTCAGCGCTTCGGCATTGAGCCGGTCGTAGCGGCTCAGCATCAGCAGGTTGGCGCTTTCGCAGGCTGATTCGAACATCGCCTGGTAGGCCTTCGGGAGCTTGCTCCAGGCGCGCTGGTTCACCAGGGCGGTGAGGCTGGGACCCGGTTCCCACCAGCCCGGGTAGTAATAGAAGCGGGCCGCTTTTGGTAACCCCAGCTTGTTGTCGTCGTAGGGCCCGGTGAACTCGGCGGCATCGATGGCCCCGCGCTCCAGGGCCAGATAGATCTCACCGCCAGGCAGCACCTGAACATTCACGCCCAGGGAGGCCATCACCTTGCCCCCCAGGCCAGGGATGCGCATCTTCAGCCCCTTCAGTGATTCGGGCCCATCCAGCTGACGCTTGAACCAGCCCCCCATCTGGGGTCCGGTGTTTCCGGCGGGGAAGCTGCGCACGCCGAAATCGGCGTAGATGCGGTTGAGGGCATCGTTGCCGCCGCCCTCATACAGCCAGGTGTTTTGCTGCTGCGGCGTGAGCCCGAAGGGCACGGCGGTGCCGAAGGCCAGGGCCGGGTTTTTGCCCACGTAGTAGTAACTGGCCGTGTGGCCGCATTCCACGGCTCCGTTCTGCACGGCATCAAGCACCTGCAAACCAGGCACCAATTCGCCTGCGGCGAAGGGTTCAATCGTGAAGCGGCCACCGCTCATGGCGGCCACCTGCTCAGAGATGGTGACGGCACCGCCGTAGATGGTGTCGAGGGCGTGGGGCCAGCTGGTGGCCATGCGCCAGCGCACCCGGGGCAACTCAGCGGTCGAGCCCCCATCCACGCGGCGGATGGTGCAGGCACTCAATACGCCAGCTGCACCGGCAGCCCCACCAGCCAGGGTGGCGGCTTTGAGCAGCCCCCTTCGGTTCATCACCATGGAATCGTCATCGGCGCAGGGTCAATGCAGGTGGAACCAGGGGCGCAGCGCAGCGCAGCCCTGGCCGTGGATCACCTGCCAATTCCCCTATGCCAGCACGACAACGGCTGTTTTCAAGCAATCAGCTTGAAGCTGTCGCGGAAGGCCTCAATCGTGGCGTCGATATCGGCGTCGGTGTGCGCCAGGGAGGTGAAGCCGGCTTCAAATGAGCTGGGTGCCAGATAAACGCCCCGCTCCAGCATGGCGCGGTGCAACTTGGCGAAGCGCTCGCTATCGGTGGCCTTGGCCTCTTCAAAGTTGCGGACAGGGCCGTCGCAGAGGAAGAAGCCGAACATGGCACTGATGCTGTTGCCGCAGATGGGCAGGCCAGCGGCCTTGGCCGCTTCCTGGATGCCGTTGGAGAGTCGCTTGGTGGTGGCTTCCAGTTGCTCGTAAGTGCCCGGGCGCTTGAGCAGTTCGAGGGTCTTGATGCCGGCGGTCATGGCCAGCGGATTGCCGCTCAAGGTGCCGGCCTGATACATGGGGCCAGCGGGGGCCACCATTTCCATGATGTCGGCACGGCCGCCATAGGCGCCCACGGGCAGGCCGCCGCCGATCACCTTGCCCATGGTGGTGAGATCGGGGGTGATGCCGAACTTGGCCTGGGCACCGCCATAGGAGATGCGGAAGCCGGTCATCACCTCATCGAACACCAGCAGAGCGCCGTACTCACGGGTGATCTCGCGCAGGCCTTCGAGGAAGCCGAAATCAGGGGTGATGAAACCGGCATTACCCACCACGGGCTCAAGGATGACGCCGGAGATGGAATCGGGGTTCTCAGCGAAGAGAGCCTTCACCGCCTCGAGATCGTTGTAAGGGGCGGTGAGGGTGTTGGCCGTGGTGCTGCTGGGCACACCCGGAGAATCGGGCAGGCCCAGGGTGGCCACACCGGAGCCGGCCTTCACCAGGAACATGTCCGCGTGGCCGTGGTAACAGCCTTCGAACTTGATCACCTTCTCGCGACCGGTGAAGGCGCGCATCAGGCGCAGCACGGCCATGCAGGCCTCGGTGCCGCTGTTAACAAAGCGCACCATCTCCACGCTGGGGACAGCGTCGATCACCATCTCAGCGAGGGTGTTCTCCAGGGCGCAGGGGGCGCCAAAGCTGGTGCCTTTGCCCAGAGCCTGTTGCAGGGCTTCAAGCACTTCGGGGTGGGCGTGGCCGCAGATGGCGGGACCCCAGCTACCGATGTAATCGATATAGCGATTGCCATCCACATCCCAGGCGTAGGCGCCTTCAACGCGATCGAACACGATGGGTTGACCACCCACCGAGCGGAAGGCGCGCACTGGTGAATTCACGCCGCCGGGCATCAGCTTCTGGGCGGCTGCGAACAACGCATCAGAGCGGCTGGTGTTCAGGGCTGCAGCGGTGACCAAGGTTTTGTCGGCGGGAGCGCAAGCCCCCATCCTGACGCAAAGAGTCAAGTGGTGACGCCGATAGGGTGATTTGACTGATTTCGACACTCGATTGGCCCCTGCCATGCGCATTGATTGGGCTGGCCTGGAGCGCCAGCTGCGTCGCCTGCTGCCCAAGACAGCGGTGGTGAGCAAACCGCAGGAGCTGCTGAGTTACGACTGCGACGGCTTGACGATGGATCGCCACCTGCCGCGGCTGGCGGTGCTGCCCGATTCCACCGAGCAGGTGGCTGCGGTGCTGCGCCTTTGCCATGAGCTGGGTGTTCCGTTTGTGGCTCGCGGCAGTGGCACCGGGTTGTCCGGTGGTGCGCTGGTGGAGCAGGAGGCCCTGCTGGTGATCACCAGCCGCATGCGCCAGGTGTTGGCCATTGATCTCGACAACCAAACCATCCGGGTGCAACCGGGGGTGATCAACAGCTGGGTGACCCGGGCGGTGAGTGGCGATGGCTTTTATTACGCCCCCGATCCCTCCAGCCAGGTGGCCTGCAGCGTGGGCGGCAATGTGGCCGAGAACTCCGGCGGGGTGCACTGCCTGAAGTACGGCGTCACCAGCAATCACGTGCTCGAGCTGGAGGTGGTGTTGCCCGATGGCACGGTGACCACCCTGGGGGGACCGTTGGCTGAGATGCCCGGTCTGGATCTGCGCGGGGTGTTCATCGGCAGCGAAGGCACGTTGGGTATCGCCACGGCCATCACCCTGCGCCTGCTGCGGCAGCCGGAGGCGGTGGCTGTGCTGCTGGCCGATTTCACCTCCATGGAGGCCGCCGGTGAAGCGGTGCGCGCGGTGACCGCCGCTGGAATCCTGCCGGCGGGGATGGAGATCATGGACAACTTCACCATCCGCGCCGTGGATCAGATGCTCGAGCAGGAGCTCTATCCAGCCGATGCGGCGGCAGCCCTGTTGATCGAACTCGATGGCAGTGCCGCCGATGTGCAGCTGGCGGCCAAGGCCACCGTTGAGCTCTGTCGCAGTGCGGGTGCCCGCCAGGTGCAGCAAGCCACCACGCCCGAGGACCGGGCCCGGCTCTGGCAGGGCCGCAAGAGTGCCATCTCAGCCCTGGGGCGGATGTACCCCAGCTATTACCTGCAGGACGGGGTGGTGCCCCGCAGCGCCCTGCCGCGGGTGCTCGCCGCCATTGATCAGCTCAGTCAGGAGCACGAGCTGCCTGTGGCCAATGTGTTCCATGCCGGGGATGGCAATTTGCACCCGTTGATCCTTTACAACGGCCGCGAAGACGGAGTGCAACAGCGGGTCAAAGCCCTGGGGGCGGCGATCCTGCGCCTCTGCGTGGATGCCGGCGGCAGCATCAGTGGTGAGCATGGCGTGGGCGCCGATAAGCGTTGTTTTCTCGATTGGATGTTTGAACCGTCCGATCTGGAAACGATGCAGCTGGTGCGTCAGGCCTTTGATCCAGAGCAGAGGGCCAACCCCGGCAAACTGTTCCCCACCCCGGTGAGCTGCGGGGAATCCAGCCGGCGGGCCATGCAGATGAAGCTGCCGGCTGGGGTGGAGGTGCTCTGAGTTGGCCCTGCTGCAACAGCAGCCATTGCAACGCCCAAGCAATCAAATGGTCGCCTGATGCTTCACCAGAAGGGCTCAATCAAAGCGTTGAATGAACTGGGGATGCCTCTTTTGTGGCGTTCAAGCCATAAAAAAACGGGATGGTTTCCCGGCCACCCCGACTTTGCCCCTACGTCGTCATTGTCGTGGTTGGTTGGTGCCCTCCAAGGCTTGGAACAACCCAATGATTATGTATCGTCACGGCACAAAAGGTCGCCAAAAGCACCGTCAGCGCTGAAGTGCGTAAATCAACAAACGTTGATCGTTTGGTGGCAATGGCGACATTCTGGACTGGCTGGCTTGCTAGCTGCCGGCTGTATGGCCTGGCCAACACCTGGCCTGTATGGGGCGTTGGTTCGCTGGATATCATCTTCTCGTTCAGTTCCTCGATCTTTGTGCCTCTGCGGCAAAGTGATGCTAGATCGTTCTGCTGTGATCAAGATCACAAGCTGAATGGATCTGGGTCATGGTTTGGCAGGCTGAATCTTGCGATTGTTGGTGCATCGGAGCAGCGCAGTCATCGCACTTCGGTTTCACTCTTCACGATTAGGAGGTTGACCATGACCATTCAACGATTTGAGGCTCAGGACCTCGCTGATGCTCAGCTGAGTGCAATTGCTGGTGGGGTTGGTTCGCGCTTTTTGGGTTCCGATCAGTTGATTGGAGGTGCTAATCCAGGTACGCGTGCATTTCTTGGCCCCCCTGAGTTTGCAGGTGTGACATCCCTGCTGCCCTTGGAATGTCTGTCCGTTTAATCAACTCATGCGCAACTGGCACTGCCATGGCATGGCTTTTGCCGCAGGCGTTATGCAACGGCCATTTCCAGCATGGATGGAGAGCTGAGTGCAAATCCAGCTGCCTTGATCTTGCGATTGGAGACCTTGGCATTCAAGGAGCGAGATCCCTGGGGGTCGCTGTACCCCCAGAGCACAGGGGGCAGGCCTTCGCGATCGCAGATCACGGTTGACAGTTCCCTGCGGCTGAGCTGCATGTCGTCCACGAGGTTGTAGATCCCTTGCAGGCGTTCGTCAAAGGCGAACTGCACCCCTTTGGTGATGTCGAGGATGCCGCTCCAGGCGGGGATGGCATTGCCATCTTTGGGGACCTGCTGTCCTGCGGCCCGCTGAATCATGGCCACCATGTTGCGACCAGGGCCATAGATGCCCCCCAGGCGCAGCACGCAGATGGTGGTGTCGGGGCGATCAATGCTGAGGATCATGTCTTCAGCGGAGGCCAGCAAGGCATTGGCTGGATTGCTGGTGTCGAGGCGTGTCTCCTCATCCACGCTCTGGCCCTGCTGATCGCCGTACACACCAGCGCTGCTGATCAGGGTGACGTGCAGGGGCTGACTGCTCTGGCGGCAGCGCAGTGCACGAGTGAGCGTGCTCATGCCGCGGGAAAACACGCTGTCGTAGCCCTCGGATCGTTGGGTGGGGGCCACGCTGATCAGCAACCCATCCAGCGACTCAAGGAACGAAAAATCAGCGTTCGGATCGGTGAGATCCAGCTGATGGGCCTCGTTCACCAGGTGCTTCAGCTCGCTGAACCGCTCGGCAGAACGGGTGGTGCCCACCACGCGATGGCCTGCATATTTCATGCGAACCGCCACGTCGCTGCCCACGTAGCCGCAGCCGATCACCCCGTAGGCGCTCATCGACACAATTCGTAATTAGTACTTTTATAACAAAACCAGGGCGATGGGCTTTGCAGCGATTCCTACCGTTCTGCCCTGGCGTCAGGGCTCCGGCACGAAGCTGGTTTTGGCTCGCGCTACTAGCAAGTTTTGCGACCTGCTGTGGCTTTGGAGGTGCTGTTTAGAGGCTAAAAACGGCTTTTGTGGAGTTTTGGAATTTGGTTGATTGCTGATAACAGCTGCTTCTGGATTGGGGCATCAACAACCACACACTCCGATGAATGGCTGCGCATCCCTCACTTGAGGGAGCAAACGCATTCAGTTCATCCCTCAGTTGAGGGATGAGTTCATTCATCGACTGATCTGTCGAGCGATTTGTGCATGCATTGCAGGTTTTTGCTGTTGCCCTGCCAATGCAATGGGTGCCGGGTTGGTGTTGATCCCGGTGTCAGAACAGCAGCTCATCGCCGTCGTCTTCAGGCAGCTCGTCGCTGAGGTCAACGCTCACGGGGGCATGGTCGCTGGGTTTTTCGCGGCCGCGCTCTTCTTTATGGATCTGGCAGCGCAGGGCGCGCTGCTGCAGTTCCTCGCAGATGTAGAGGTGATCGATGCGCCAACCGCGGTCGCGGTTCCAGCCCCCTGAGCGGTAATCCCACCAGCTCCAGTGGCCGCCATCGGGTTCAAACAGGCGGAAGGCATCGCGCAGGTCGTCGCCCAGGCAGGTCCGCAGCGCGTCCCGCTCCGCCGTGCTGGCCATGATCGTGCCGTTCAGCCGTGCGGGATCGGGCAGGTCGCGGTCTTCCAGGCCGATGTTGAAGTCCCCCACCATGCACAGCGGTTCCCCCTGTTGCCGCTGCACCTCCAGGTAGCGGCGCAGGCAAGCCAGCCAGGCCAGCTTGTACTGGTATTTATCGGAATCGAGCGACGAGCCGTTGGGCACATAGAGGTTGAGCACCCGCACCCCCTCAACCCAACCGCTGATCACCCGCCGCTGCTCCCCCAGCTGTTCGGCTTCGCTGTCATCGGGCAGCAGGGCGCCAAAGCCGATGCGCACATCCTCAATGGGGGTGCGGCTGAGCAGTGCCACGCCGTTGTAGCTCTTCTGGCCGCTGATCGCGCAGTGATAGCCAGCCTGCTCAATGGCCTCCCGCGGGAAGAGGCTGTCCTCCACCTTGGTTTCCTGCAGCCCCACCGCATCGGGTTCGGCGGTGCTCAACCAATTGAGCAGATGGCTTTGGCGGGTGCGAATCGAATTGACATTCCAGCTGGCGATACGCACCGAATCAGCCCCTTTAAACTCCGCTCACTACTTAACCAAGCCATGTCTGACGCTGTGCATCTTCGGCTTCAGCGGCTCATCCCTGTTGGTCTGCTTGCCCTCAGTGCCCTGCTCAGCGCAGGTCCGGTGCGGGCCCAGGCCGATGAAACGCCGCGGGAACGGGACCTTTACAACTACGGCTCGGCACGGCCCAAGCCAGCTGTGGACATCACCAATCCGATGTCGATCATGACCCAGCTGCGCAACATGCAGACCGCGGAAGACGCCACCCCACCGGGTGATGCCATCGATGCGGCGCTGAAGGAGTTCGAGACCTCCTCAGCCCCCACCAAGCTCGTTCCCGTCAGCCCCTGAGCTGACCTCTTCTTCCTTGGTGGCTGGCTTCTGCAACGAAGCCGCATCAGCTGTGGGGGCCTGCTCTCGCACCTGGGCCACCGACCAGCTGGCGGCCACCTGATCGAGCACATGGCTGGCCGCAGCTGAGGAGTGCAATTTGGCCCGCAGCAGCAACTGGCGGGCCATGGCCAGATCCCCTTGGGATTGCTTCAGCAGTGCCAGGGCCAACAGCGGCCGTGGATCCGTGGGATGGGCTGCGATCAGGTTGGTGTAGGTGCTCTCGGCGGCTGCCTGGTCACCATTGCGTTGCTGCAGATCAGCTTGCAACAAGCCGATCGGTAGGGCTTCGGGGCGGCCTTTGGCAGCTGCAGAGGAGCGCTGCAACTGCTCATTCACAGCGACTTGATTGTTCAGGCTCAGCTGCAGCCGCGTGTAATCCCGCAGGGCATCGATCTGCAGGGGATTGCGCTGCAGCACATGGTTGATCTCCCGCTCAGCGCCGGCGCTGTCGTTCTGCTGCTGGCGCAGGTCAGCCAGCAGCAGGCGCAGCGACCACTGCTGTGGATACCGGTTGCTGAGCGGTTCCAGCAGGTCAATGGCCCCATCGCGATCGCCGCTGGCCAGGCGCAGCCGCAACAACTGCAGCTCCTCTGATTCGCTGGCATTGCCGGCGATCAACTTGGTTTCCAGCGCATTGGCACGCCGCGCCAGTTGCTGTTGCTTCAGGGTTTGGGGGGTTTCGCTGCTCTTTCCCTTGTCCTGCTCCTGTCCTAGGCGCCAGCCCAGGGCTCCGCTGAGTCCCAGAGCCACCAGGGTGAGCGGCAGCCACAGCAGCAGCTTGCGGGATTGAGCGGAGGGGGAGGCAGTCAAGGAACCCAGTGATGAGCCTGAGGCGCTCAGTTAACCGGCTGCACTGGCTTCTGTCAGCACACTGGTTAGATTCGGCCCCTTGTCCTGCCAGCGCCGATGCGTCAGCACCCGATTTCACCGGTGACCGAACCGATGCAGTACCGGGCCATCGGACTGGTGGATGCCCAGTACGTGCCGGTTGACGACGACACCCTGACCAGGGGCACGTTGCGCTGCGCCGACGGCACTGAAATTGAGGCCGTGTTGCTGGGCCGGGTGCTCAGCGTGGTGAAGCGCCACCTCGATCTCGAGAAATCCCACCAGTGGATCGTTTACCCCCGCAATCGCGAGGCCGATCACCTGCATCTCCAGGTGGTGGGGGTGTGGGAGCCCAGCACCCTGGCCAGCGATGACGCTGACCTGCCGGCCACCCTGCCCGAGGGCGATGGCTATTTCTCGGTGCGTGGTGAGCTCATCTACACCAAGCCGGAAACCAATGATCTGGTGGTGAAAATCCGCCAGCAGCAGCGGGCCGATGGCAGCCGGCCACAGCCCTTCAAGCTGCAGCTCAAGGGCAGCTTGTCGATGGAGAATCTGCGCCATTTCGTCTCCCTGGACCTGCGCCGCAGCGGCCAGGATCTGCTGCTGGAATCCAGCGAAGTGATCGCCCCGGTGCCCCAGCGCAACGATCGCCGGGGGGGCGCCAACCGCCGCGGTGGCCGTCGCCCTGCCGCCCAGCGCTGAGGCATGCAGCCGCTCCGCATCGGCATTGTTGTGGCCCTGATCAGCGCCTCGGCGGTGTTGGGGCCATCCCTGGGGCTCTCCCCCGCCTGGATCACGGTGGCGGTGATGGCCACCTTGGTGTTCGTGTCGGTGGATGCGGCGGTTTGGAGTGGTCGCGGTGGCCATCTGCTGGCGGAGGCCCTGCCCGGTGGTCGTGAACGGTTGCGCCGCATTGCCCTGCATGAGGCCGGACACCGTTTGGTGGCCTGCAGCGAAGGGATGGAACCGGGGCCAAGCCTGGTGGGCACCCTGGCGTGCCTGCGGGCGGGTCGTCAGGCCTGCGGCAGCACCGAATTGCCCCTGCCCGCCTCCAGCAAGTTGCCTTTAGAGGAGCTGCGCCGCTGGAGCCGGGTGCTGCTGGCGGGCATGGCGGCCGAGGTGGTGGTGCATGGCGAAAGCGAAGGTGGCGCTGATGATTGCCAGCTGCTGGGCCGCTTGTGGGGGCTCTCGGGCCATCCGGCGGCCACGGCCCAGCTGGAGCAACGCCGTGCTCGCCGGGAGGTGGAGCAATGGTTGCGCCAGCAGCGTTCTGCCCTGGATCAGGAGTGCGAAACCCTGCTGGCTGCTGCCCCTAGCCTGAGGCGCCTTCGGGTTGAGCCTGCAGCTGATGGCGCCTAACTGGGCCTATTGCGATGCCCCAACCGGGGTGGCTGGGGACATGCTGCTGGCCGCGTTGCTCGATCAGGGGCTGCCGCCAGAGGTGGTGCGTGAGCCCCTGGAGGCCATTGGTTTTGCCCAGGCCTTTGCCCTGAAGCAGGAGCAGGCGCGCTCGGCGGGCCTGCGGGGATTGCGGCTCACCGTGGAGCTCAAGGAGCACGACCCGCCGCCGCGCCACTGGCGCGAGCTGCGGCCCTTGCTGCAGCAGGCGCCATGGCCTGAAGCGCTGCGCACCAAGGTGCTGCAGGTGTTTTCGCTGCTGGCGAGCGCTGAGGGGGCGGTGCATGGCATGCCCGCTGAGCAGGTGCATTTCCACGAAGTGGGGGCGGTGGATGCCCTGGTGGATGTGGTGGGGGTGTGCGCGGGGCTGTTGCATTTCGGTGTGGAGCGATTGATCGCTTCGCCGCCACCGGCCGGCCATGGCCGCGTGCGCACCGCCCATGGCCTGTTGCCGCTGCCGGCGCCGGCCGTGCTGGAAATAGCCCGCGCCCATGCCATTCCCCTGGCCTCCAGTGAGGGCTTCCCCGCGGCGGAACTCACCACCCCCACCGGCTTGGCCCTGCTGGCGGCATGGGTGGATCACTGGGGGCCCCCGCCGGCCCATACCCCAGCAGCGGTGGGGGTGGGCCTGGGTCATCGCCAGCTCGATCGCCCCAACCTGTTGCGGCTCTGGCGCCCAGCCCCCAGTGCTGAGGCGGGAGCGGCTTGCGCGGAATCGTTGCTGCAACAGCAGTGCCAGATCGATGACATGGATGCCGAGGCCCTCGCGTTTCTGCAGGAGCAGCTGCGCCAGGCCGGTGCCCTGGAGGTGTTTGCCCAGCCGGCGCAGATGAAGAAGGGGCGAACGGGGGTGCTGCTCACCTGCCTGGCTCACCCTGAGCAGGGGGATGCCCTGCGCCGCATCTGGTGGCGCCACTCCTCCAGCCTGGGGTTGCGCGAAACCTTGCAGCGGCGTTGGCGTCTGCCGCGCTGCTGCGGCACCTTGCAGACCGCCTGGGGGCCTGTGCGCGCCAAGGTGGCCGACACCGGTGAAGGCTTGCGTTGCAAGCCGGAGGCCGATGAACTGGCCCGCCTGGCACTGGAGCATCAACTCAGCTGGGCGGAACTGCGGGCCGCCCTGGCGGCCCTGCCGCCTGAGGCCTGGCAACCGGATCCGAACCCCACCCCATGACATTGCCAAAGCTGAAGCTGCCGGGTGGTTTGCGTCTCTGGGTGGGTGGCGGTTCGCTGCTGCTGGTGTCGCTGGCCCTCTGGAGCCATGGCCAGGAGGTGTTGGCCCTGGCCCCGAACCAGCGGGGCTGGGCGCTGCTGCTGTTTGGCTTGAGTCTCACGGTGCTGGCCCAGTGGGCCAATGGCCTGGCCTGGTGGGCGCTGCTGCGCTGGTTGCAACTCCCTTTGCCAGCCCTTCCCATCGTGCTGCTGTTTGTGCGCACCAACCTGCTCAAGTACCTGCCTGGCGGGGTGTGGCATCAGGTGTCCCGGGTGCGCCTGCTCCGGCAGCGGGGCAGTGGGGGCCGCCGGGCCCTGCTGGCGGTGTTGCTGGAAGCGCTGCTGATGGTGATCGCCGCCCTTTGCCTGATCCCCCTTGGCGGATTGCAGGCAGGCTTGGGGCTTGTGAGCCCCCTGGCCCTGCTGCTGCTGCGGCCCTGCTGGCTGAACCCTCTGCTTGAACGCCTGCTGCGCAGCAAGCGGCGCCTGCTGCGCTCAGAAGCGGATCCGCAGGCTGACCAGGAGCTGGAGGAGCCCCTGGCGCCGTTGCAGGGGGCCCCATGGCAGCCACTGCTGCTGGAGTTTCCCTTCCTGGCGCTGCGCTTTGGCGGTTTTGCCTGTTGTGTGCTCTGCTTCAGCGGGGCGTCAGCCCTGGGCTGGGGGGGCTGGATTGCCGCTTTTGCCTTGGCCTGGAGCGCTGGTTTGGTGGTTCCAGGGGCCCCGGGTGGTTTGGGGGTGTTTGAACTGGTGCTGCTGGCGCGCGTGGTGGAGTGGGTGCCAGAAGCCGAGGTGCTGGCGGTGCTGGTGAGCTATCGCTTGATCAGCGTGCTGGCAGAGCTCCTGGCGGCCGCTGGCGCTGAGTTGGACAGTCGCAATAAGGCCTACTCTTAAGAACAGGCGCGACCCAACGTGGCTGTCTCAGGCAACCTTCGCGAAGACCTGCACGGCCGCGGTCAACGGCTGACGCCCCAGCGTCAGCGGGTGCTGGATCTGTTTGAGCGCATTGGCGCGGGTCACCACCTCAGTGCGGAGGATGTGCACCAGCAGCTCTTAAAAGGTGATGCCCGGGTGTCACTGGCCACCGTGTATCGCACCTTGCGGCTGCTCACCACCATGGAGCTGCTGCATGAGCTGGAGTTGCCCGAGGGGAGCCGTCGCTTTGAGCTCGCCAATGCTGATGACAACGAACACCACCATCTGATCTGCGCGGTGTGTGGCCGCACCGAGGAATTTGAGAGCCCGGATGTGCTTCAGGCGGGCGCCAATGCCGCCGCGCTCTCAGGCTTCAAGCTGCTCAGCTCGCGCCTTACGGTGAGAGGTTTGTGCCCTTCCTGCGAAGCCCTGCAGGGCGGTGGGAGCAACTGATCTTGGCCCCGTTCTTAGACGTTCAACAGCTCTGGCATCGCTACCGCGCCGCGGAGTGGTCCCTGCAGGACATCAGCTTTGGCCTGGAGTCCGGTGAGCTGCTGGGCTTGCTGGGCCCCTCCGGTTGCGGCAAAACCACGCTGCTGCGCTTGATCGCGGGCTTTGAGCGCCCCTCCCACGGCAGCATCAGCATCGAAGGCCGCACCGTGGTGTCGTCCAATCGTTGGCTCGCCCCCGAGCGCCGGGGGGTGGGAATGCTGTTTCAGGACTACGCCCTCTTCCCCCATCTCAGCGCCTGGCAGAACGCCTGTTTTGGGCTCAAACCCAACGAGACCACCAGTCGGGTGGGTTGGTTGATGGAGTTGCTGGGGCTGGAGGGCTTGGCCGAACGCTTTCCCCATGAACTCTCAGGCGGTCAGCGGCAGCGCCTGGCTCTGGTGCGGGCGTTGGCGCCCAATCCACGCCTGTTGCTGCTCGATGAGCCCTTTTCCAACCTCGATGTGGATGTGCGCCTGCGGCTGCGGGCCGAGTTGCCCAGGGTGTTGCGCCAGTGCGGGGTGACCGCGGTGATGGTGACCCATGACCCGGAGGAAGCGCTGGCGATCTGCGATCAGGTGGCGGTGATCTCCGCTGGCTTGTGGCATCAATGCGCCGCTCCGCGCCAGCTGGTGGCCCAGCCCGCCACCAGTTTTGTGGCTCGGTTTGTGCTGCAGGCCAATGTGGTGATGCCAGAGGATTTGATGCCGCTGCTGGCGGCCAGGCAGCTTGAGGCGTTTGCGCGCCTGGCGGTTCCGGCCACCCACGCCGTGCTGCTGCGCCAGGAGGATTGCCTGCTGCAGGCCAATGCAGCTGGCCACGCCCGGGTGATGGGCCGCGAATTTCTTGGCTACGAATGGCTGTATCTGATCGAACTGGGTGAGCAGCGCCTGCGTTTGCGGGTGGCCCTGAGCCAGGACATTGCGCCAGGGGAGCGCTGCGACCTCAGCCTGCGGGAGGGCTGGCAGCCGCAGCTGATCCAGCGCCAAGCCGCGGCACCAGCAGCAGCGTCGCCGCTAGTCCCAACCCCATGATCAGCAGCGCTGGAGCGATGGCGGCGCCGAGGCGTTCATCGCCGGCGTACTGAAACACCCGCACCGCCAGGGTGTCGAAATCAAAGGGCCTCAGGGCAAAGGTGAGCGGTAGTTCCTTCACCGTGTCCACAAACACCAGCAGGCCCCCCAGCAGCAGTGGACTGCGCAGCAGCGGCAGATGGATGCGCTTGAGCACCCCCGGCCAGGCGTTGCCCAGGCTGGTGGCGGCTTCTTCCACGCTGGGAGGGAGCCGCTCGAGCCCGGCATCGAGGGAGCCTTTGGCCACGGCGATGAAGCGGTTGCCGTAGCCGAACATCAACAGCAGCAGTGGGGGCACGCCCAGGGGGGCCAGGAGCAGCAACAGAGCCACGGCCAGCACGGTGCCCGGCACGGCGTACCCCAGGCTGGCGCCGAACATCACCTTCTTGAGCACGCCAGGGGGGCTCCAGCGATTCCCCACCGCGAAGGTGAGGGCCATGGCGGTGGCGCAGGCTGCCCCAATCAGGGCCAGGCAGAGGCTGTGGCTGCTCAGTTGCAGCAGTTCAGTAAGGGATTCCGCGCGCAGCTGGTCGAGGCTGCGCAACAGCCACACCAGCGGTAGGCCGAGGCTCACCAGGGGCGGGATGGCACAGATCAGTTGGGCGAGCAGGGCGCGCCAGCCCTGGAGTTGCCAGCCCCCCATGCTGTCGGTGGGGCCGCCCATGTCCCAGCGGCGGCTGCGGCGGCGCTGCCAGCGTTCGGCCACCACCAGCAGACCCACCACAATCAAGGCCAGCAGGGCCAAGCCCACCGCCCCTTGCGGATCCTCCTGCCCCTGCCAGCGCTCCAGCAGGCCCGTGGAGAGGGTGGGAACAGCCAGCAGTTCCACGGCCCCGAATTCATTGATCACCTCCATGCCGGTGAGGGCCACCCCTGCGGCGATCGCCGGAATCGCCATCGGCAGGCTCACCCGCAGAAAACTGCGCCAGGGGCCCAGGCCCAGGCTGCGGGCGGCTTCCAGTTGGCGCCGCCCGCTCAGCCTGAAGCTGTCGCGGCTGAGCAGCACCACGTAGGGCACGTTCGCCAGGGTGAGCACGGCGATGCACCAGCCCAGGCCATGGAGGTGCAGGCCGCTGCGCCCCCCCAGATCCAGCAGCACGGCGGCCTGCAGATAGGCCGGGGTGGCCAGGGGCAGCAATTGCGCCAGGGTGAGCAGGCGTTGACCCGGGAAGCGGCAGCTGGCCGTTAGCCAGCCGATGGCGGTGCCCAGAAGGGCCACCCCGAGCCCCACGCACAGCACCAGCAGCACGGTGTTCCCCAGTTGCTGGGCCCCATCGCTGCCGATCAGCAGGGGGCTGCCGCCGCCGCTGAGGCTGAACACCGTCAGGGCGAGGAAGGGGAGCAGGTTGACGCCGGCCGTGACGGCGAGGATGAGGCTGAGTCCAGGACGCGCCGGGATCAGGGGACGGTCCACCGTTAGTTCCAGCCGTTGGTCTCCATCAGTTGCTGGGCTTCCTTGTTCTTGGCGCCGAGCTGTTCGGCTGAGACGTCATCGGCCTGGAATGGCCCCCAGCGATCGAGAATCGGGTTGTCACCATATCCCTTGAGTGGATATTCCAAATTGGCTTCGGCGTAACTGCTTCCCGCTTGGCCGGAGGCCAGAAATTCGATCAGTTGAAGGGCTTCTTTTGGATGTTTGGAGGCGCTGGTGATGCCGGCGCCGCTGATGTTCACGTGGGTTGGTTTCGGGAACACCAGCTGCACGTTTTCGGCCAGGGTTTGGTTCTCCTTGCCTTTGCTGCCATCGAGCATGCGGGCGAGGTAGTAGGTGTTCACCAGGGCAACGCCACAGTTGCCCTTGGCAACGGCTTGGATCTGCGGGGTGTCACTGGAGAAGTAGGGCCGGCTCACATTGGCGGTCATGCCGCGAATCCAGGCCGCTGTCGCCGCTTTGCCCCGCAGGATTAACTGATCAGCCACCAGGGATTGGTTGTAGGGGCTCTTGCGATTGCGCAAGCAGAGCTGCCCTTGAAGCCCTGGATCTGCCAGATCGGCGTAGCTGTTGATCCTGCTGGGATCCACCTTGGCGGGATTCACGATGGGCACCCGGGCGCGGCGGGTGAGGGCATACCAACGCCCCTCGCCATCCCGCAGGTTTTTGGGCACGGCTTGATTGAGCTGCTGCGATGAGGAGGGCTGCAGCAGATTCATGTTGGCCGCCTTCACCAGGCGGGCGGCATCCGCCAGCACCAGAACATCGGCGGGGGTGTTGTCGCCTTCTGATTGCAGGCGCTGAAGCAGCACCTTGTCTTTGGCCTCCAGCAGGTTCACCTTGATTCCGGTGGCCTTGGTGAAGGCGG
>JAYKHZ010000009.1:0-2596 GCA_035286165.1 Synechococcus sp. | reverse complement strand
GGGTTACGGCTTCATCAGTCAGCGCAACTTCCGCATCCATGTGGTCACTGGAGGCGCGGTGTTTGGCCTGGGGCTCTGGCTTCATCTGCCGGCGCTGCAGCTGGCAGTGCTGGTGCTCACCGTGGCCGCCGTGCTGGTGCTGGAACTGCTCAACACCGCCATTGAGGCGGTGGTGGATCTCGCCATTGGCCGCCGCTTTCACCCCCTGGCCCGGATCGCCAAAGACTGCGCTGCGGCAGCAGTGCTGGTGGCCGCCATCAGCTCCATGCTGATTGCCCTGCTGTTAGTGCTCCCTCCGCTGCTCGAGCGCCTTCAGGGATAATCACCGCCATGCTTCTGGTCATCGACAACTACGACAGCTTCACCTTCAACCTGGTGCAATACCTGGGGGAGCTGGCCCATGACCACCCAGTGGCGGCCGACCTGCGGGTGGAACGCAATGACGCCCTCTCCATCGAGCAGATCCGCAGCCTCAAACCGGCGGCCATCCTGCTGTCACCAGGCCCAGGCGATCCGGATCAATCAGGCGTGTGCCTTGATGTTCTTCGCGAGTTGTCTCCCACCACGCCAACCCTGGGGGTCTGTCTCGGCCATCAGGCCTTGGCCCAGGTGTACGGCGGGACAGTGGTGCGGGCTCCCGAGTTGATGCACGGGAAAACCTCGCCGGTGCTGCACAACGGTGCAGGTGTCTTCGCAGGGCTGCCCCAACCGCTCACCGCAACCCGCTATCACAGCTTGGTGGCCGATCGCGACAGCCTCCCCCCCTGCTTGGAGGTGACCGCATGGCTGGAGGACGGCATGGTGATGGGCCTGCGCCACCGCGACTACCCCCATCTCCAGGGTGTGCAGTTTCACCCGGAAAGTGTGCTCACGGAGGCTGGCCACCAGCTGCTGGCGAACTTCCTGCGTCTGGCAGAACAGGGCTGCTAACTTCCAAATCCAATCGGATCTGCTCCATGCCCGCTCGCCAGCCGTTCCCGGCCGTTCGATCCGCAGCGGTGCTGCTGGGAGCATCCCTCGCTCTGAGCCAGGCCGGCGCTGTCCAGGCCGGTGGCGTGTCGATCACCAGTTATGGCCACAGCGCACTGATGATCCGGGGCGGCGGTCAGTCGGTGCTGGTGAATCCTTTCAAAGCTGTGGGTTGTGCCAAGGGCCTGGCCGAGCCACGGGTGGGAGCCAATGTGATTCTGGCCAGCTCCGAGCTGCCTGATGAAGGGGCACGCATCGCCACTGGCACCTATCTCTCCAAGCCAGGCTCCTACCGGGTGGGCGGCTTGAAGCTGGAGGGTTTTGCCGCTCCCCACGACCGCATTGGTGGCCGCCGGTTTGGACAATCCACCCTCTGGCGATGGCAGCAAGGCGGCCTGAGCTTCGCCCACCTTGGTGGCACCGCCGCCAAACTCAGCGGAGAAGACAAAGTGCTGCTGGGTCGCCCAGACGTCTTGATTATTGGCGTTGGCGGCGGGGGCAAGGTTTACAACGGCGAAGAGGCAGCCGCGATTGTGAAAGCGCTCAACCCCCGCAGGGTCATCCCTGTGCAATACGTCAGCGGCGATGCCCCTGCCGGTTGCGACCAATCCGATATTCAACCCTTCCTCGATGCGCTTGATGGCATCAGCGTGCAACGGGTTGGCACCAGCTTGACCCTGCCCGGCAGCCTTGGCGATTCCACCGTGGTGGATGTGATGCGTTGATCCAGACAGCTCTCAGCAGCCCCTTTTAGAGCGACACCAGCCCCAGGCTGCAGAGCAGCCCCTCCAGGTCTTTTCTGGAATAGTCGGCAATCAGGGCCAACAACAACAGCACCCGAGCCTTCTGAGGGCTCAGGGTGCCGGCAGGCAGCAGCCCGAGGAGGGCATGGTCCGCGCAGTGATGCACCGGACCGGATCCACAGCGGTTGGCCCGCAGCATCAACGGCAGGGGGCCGTCCCAACCGGTAAGAGCATCGCGCTCCACAGCGGACAGCTGACCAGCCCCGGTGCCTGTGAACACCAAACCCCTGACCCCCGCGCTGAGCAGGGCAGGAATCAACGCGGCAGGGGGCTCCACACAGCCATGCAGGATGGCCACCTGGGGCCAAAGCGTTGGCAGATCGAGGTGCGCGAAGGGCACCGGCCGCGGGCCAGCTGGTGGCGGCAGATGCACGCCGGCATCATCCACCCAGCCCAGCGGTCCACTCCCCGCACTCCTGAAAGCCCCCACCCCTTGGGTGGCGATTTTGGAGACGGCTCGAGCCCCATGGATCTCACCATCAAGCACCGCCAACACACCACGCCCACGGGCCTGGGGATGGATCACCACCTCCACCGCCTGATACAGATTCAGCGGACCATCGGCACTCAGGGCAGTTGCCGGCCGCATTGCCCCCACCAGCACCACGGGCCGGGGATCATCGATCAACAGCTGCAGCAGCCACGCCGTTTCCTCCAGGGTGTTGGTGCCATGGGTGATCACAACGCCAGCCAGGGCTGGATCGGACGCGAACGCGGCGCGAATGCGCTGCACCAGCGCCGTCCAATGGCGCATTTGCAAATCAGCGCTGTCGACGCTGGCGATCGCCTCCCCCTGAATCAAAGCCAGCTGCCCGAGCTCCGGC
>JAYKHZ010000008.1:0-33193 GCA_035286165.1 Synechococcus sp. | reverse complement strand
ATGCCTTGCGCTCAGGCGCCGAGGCCATCTGATCGCGAATGGCTTCCAGCACCACCACGGAGAGGCCGTCGTATCCGGAGGTGGTGCGCTCTTGCATGGGCAACGCATCCCCGATCATCACAGCGCGGAGCTTGCCGGTTTTAAACGCATTCGCGCCTGCAGCGGAATGGCCATGGCCGGAACTGAACGCTGGTGGCTGCCAAGCCAGAGCTGCCAAGGATGTGGCCGCCAGCAGAACACAACTCAAGCGATGAACAAAACCCATGAAAGCCCTAGAGCACAAGGCATGTTTCTGCTCTCTAAGAACAGATCACAGTGGTGTCCACAACGCTAAAGAGATCAAAAGGCAAGCTTTTGATCACAAAAAAATCCTGACATGGTGACTTTGCTTACAGCAGCTGGCGTTCAGCAGCTCAAACTGAAGCTATGAACAGTTCTTTAAATAGCTCAGCCTTTGCCGAAACGGTTCAAACGCTGATTGATGATGCCATCCGATCCATGGCATCAGAGCTTGAGGGGGTCAGCGAGGAGGAGCGAGCCCAGATGAGGCTTGGATTGCAATACCCCAGCGCTGACTTTCTTCAACTCAAAGAGGATGCACACAACGCCCTGATGGATGCATTCACCGATGTTTCGGTCAGGGGTCTGAACACCTTGCTGGGCCATGGGCCCATCAATCCCTCAGTGGATGGGGACGACGAGACGGACACCCTGTAGGCCCAGCGCCAAGCATCAGCGCTTGTTGCGGCTGCTGATGTCACCAAAGTCGTCGTCTTGGGGCTGCAGAAATTGCCACACCGTGGCCGCAGTGAACACCACCGTGAGAAGCACCGTGACCACGATTGGGGTGGTGTAATCGCTCATTGCATCAAGACCTGAACCTGGACCATAGGTGGTTTCAAGCCATCAGCGGGTGCCCTCCACACCATTGCGGCGTTCCCCATGGACCACCACACGGTCAAAGTCGGGAACAATGGCGCCGTTGCATCCAAGCCATGGAAACCACGATCTGCACCTTCAAGCTGAGCGTGCCTTTCGCCCAGTGGGCCGCCATCTTCGACAGCGAGGATGTGGCGAAAATGCATGAGGCGGCCGGGATTACTCCGCTCTATCGCGGCGTGAGCAGCACCGATCCCAGCCGCGTGGTGGTGATTCATCAGGCCGCCCCAGGAGCTGCCACACAGCTCATGGAAGCCAACAAAACATTGATCGAAAGCACTGGCCACATCTGGGACAGCACCGAGATCAGCACTTACACCGCTGGTTGAGATCCGTAGGCTGGCAGCTGGCTCACTCCCCACCATGAACAAAGCTGCCGGCCCACTCAGGCGCGCTGCCATCTATGGGCTGCTCAGCTACGGCGGACTTGTGGTGATCAACAACAGCAACCTGGATCTACCCAATCTCTGGGTGGCCTATCTGCCGATGTTCATTGCGGTGTATGGGATCACCCAGTGGGCTGATCGAAGCCTGGCCGCACGTGCCCAGGCCCAAAAGGGCAAGGGCGACACTTGATTCAACGCAAGAGCGCCAGCGGCATCACCACAACCCCTGGATTGTTCGGACAAAAATCCTGCCGGTACTGTTCGGCCGCAGCTTCTGTGGCGCACTGGGCCAGAACCTGCCACTGCAGCGAGCCTTCACAGGCACTGCCATGGCTGAGGGCCACCGCCCACAGGGCAGCGTCGTTTTCAGCTGTTGAACCCACGGACTGACAACGGCCGACTCCCATCCACGCCAGGATGGCTTGCATCGCACCGTTGATCAATGCTTGGAGCCCTGTTGCTCATTGCCGCTGTGCTGCTGGTGCTACAGGCCTATCGATTGATGCGCCAGGGGTTCGCTGCGGTGCAGCGCCCCCTGGACACGATTCCCAGCGCGGAAGCAGGCCCTCCGGTGACCATTCACCCAGAACTTTTGGATCGCAATGGCCGTCTGATCACCGAAGAGCTTTTGACGGTGCAATTCAACAGTGACAACGACACCACCGAATCGCAGAGCCTGCGCTGAGGCTGATCACCAGAGGCCGCGAACGGGGCGACGGTCGTAGGTGGTGAAGCGGATGTTGGTGTCGAGGTAGAGACCGTAGTACTGGCACTTACCACTGATGCCATCGTCATCAGGGGTGTAGCAGGTGAGAACGACACCATCCTCATCATTGCCGTACACCTCATTGCTGAGGGTGTCAGCTGCCATCACCGACGCAGGGGCCAGCAGAGCAGCACCGAACAACGAGGCGGCCAGCCATTGAGCAGAACGCATGAAATCCATTGGATCGCTGGCGCAATGCTGAAAAGAAGGTCGAAACAAGCGCTGCTAATTACCGCAATCTCTTCAGAAAGCCAAGCCAAATGGGGCCAGTTTGGTAACAAGCAGCTACGAATTCAAGCCTTTCGCGCCGATGCGAAATGGAGCCCAACAAGACTGGCGAGTCTTGGTTGCGGCATCCGCAAGCACTAATTACAAGCCCTGATCGGAAAACAGCTCGCCGATCAACAGGCGAGGGATTGTTACAGGCTGAACGTTTTGCACAGTGACTCATTCTCCATTCTCATCGCACTGCAGCGCCAGCGCTGTAGCGATCCCCACTTTTAAAGACGTCCATGATCCTGAAATATCGCGGTATCAGCTATCAACGCGCCGCGTTGGCCGTGAACCAACCACAAAAGCAAGGGGAACGCGTCTGGCGCCATGTGCATTACGTGCTCCCAGACACAACAGAAAGCAAGGAAGGCACTGTGCTGGCTTTCCCTCAGCAGATTGACGAGCGCCTGGCAGCCTGAAACAACACTGATGGCGCAACCATCTCGGCGTTAACTTGAAGGCAAAGAATTCCTGAGATGGTTCGCCAGAAATGTTGGGTGTGGTTTAAGGGCGGCCTGAAGGAATCAGGGCGCTGGGTGAGTGGTTATGTCGCCACCAGCAGTGAAGCCGGTGGCGTGCTGATTCAGCATCCTGACTATGTGGATTGCAGGGTGCCCGAATGGCGCATCAGCACCACTGAGCCAAATGATTTGGAACAGGGGCCTGATATCCCAGACAACGCTGTATGGCGCCTCTTTTGAGAATGAGTGATCGCGAGGCACTGCAAGCCATCGCAGAAATCATCCGCGTTGGTACCAGTTTCAACCAGGACCCAGCCGTGATCCTTGAAGACATCGCCTCACTGATCAGTGAGCAGGAGCATGATCCGGGAGATTCCGCTTCAACCTCCTGGTGATCGCTGCTTTCAACTGCGCTTCCTTGGCTGCCACCAGGTGATGCGATGACACAAAACAGCATTCCTTGAAGCCTTGATCCTCCATGCACACATGGATCGCGCCATCGTCGAGCTGTTGCAGCTGAAGCGCCATCTGATCGATCGTCAATGCTCCAGTTTGGGTGCTTATTTGAGCCTGAGCATCGGTTGAAGTGCCCATGCGGCCCCTTGCGGCACTGCAGGATGGAGGTCTATGGAGCCCCAACCCATGGCCAAGCTGCTCACAGCGGCGCTGCTGCTTCTGCTTGGTTCAACAGTGGGCAGCGGCATCATCCGCTCGCGCTACGGCCAGCACAACCCACTGGAGCGCAAGCGACCGCCTATTCACAGCGGCAGCCCATCCATTCCCGCAGAGCTGAATTAACTCAGGATCAAAGGTCGGCCCAGCGGCGCAACTGCTCGAGGGTCATCACCCCCTCCTTGCGCTTCTCCCCCATCACCCAGGTGGGGAAGGCCTTCACGCCGGCATCGATACACCGTTGGCGCCCCGCATCGTCATTGGCACATTCCACGTAGGGGAGCTCGCGGCCAGCCTCAGTGCCGAAGAGATTCTTCTGATGGAAGCAATGGCTGCACCACCAAGCGCCATAGAACAACGCACCCGCCTGCTTGAGCTGGCGTGCCAAGGCGAGCTGCTGAGCATTGGAAGGCTCAACCGCATCGCCAAGGCTTCCACCGCGCACGGGTGACTGAGGCACAGCCGTCAGCAGCAGCCCAGTGAGGGAGAGCATCCCAAGCGCGCGACGCATCGGCACAAACGTTGAGTATTGACCGAGGGTAAGAGAGTTTCGTGGTGCCAGCAGCACGTTCGGACTTCCGCCCTCAGCACTGCAGCGCGCTGCTACCCACTGCTGAGACACTGAGCTGAGCACACTTGAGCCCTGGATGAGCGGCGGTTATCGCGATTACTTCAAAGTGCTGGGGCTTGAGCGCGGCGCTGATGCCGACGCCATCAAAAAAGCTTTCCGCCGCCTCGCTCGGCAGTACCACCCCGATGTCAACCCGGGGGATCAAAACGCTGAAGCCCGCTTTAAGGAGATCAGCGAAGCCTATGAAGTGCTCTCCGATCCTGAAAAGCGGCGCCGCTACGAGCAATTTGGTCAGTACTGGAATCAGGCCGGTGGCAGCCCCGCAGGGGCTGGCTTTGATGTGGATTTCGGCCGTTACGGCAATTTCGACGATTTCATCAACGACCTGCTGGGCCGTTTTGGTGGCGCCGGCGGCGGCGGTGGCATGCCGGGTGGATTTGCCGGCGGCGGTTTTCCCGGCGGCTTCGGCAGCGGTTTTGCTGGCGGAGCTGGAGGCGGTGCCCCCGCTGTGAATCTCGATGCAGAATCCAGCCTGAGCATCAGCCTGGGGGATGCCTTCCGGGGATGTGAACGCACCCTGCAGGTGAATCGCGAGCGGGTGCAGGTCCGCATTCCCGCTGGCGTGAAGCCCGGCAGCCGTCTGCGCCTCAAGGGCAAGGGGAATCTGCAACCCAGCAGTGGTCGCCGCGGCGATCTTTACCTCACCATCAACCTCAACAGCCATCCGCTCTGGAGCCTCGATGGCGATGTCCTCAAAGCGGAGCTACCGCTGAGCCCGGCGGAGGCGGTGCTGGGGGGTGAGGTGCGTGTTCCCACCCCCGATGGGGAAGCCGTGGTTTCGGTGCCTGCGGGCATCGCCCCTGGACGCTCCCTCCGCCTCCGGGGCAAAGGCTGGCCGCTCAAGAACGGCCGTGGTGATCTGCTGCTCACCGTGCAGCTGAGCCTGCCCCAAAACCCGGGGGAATCCGAGCGCCAGCTCTACGAACAACTGCGCAATCTGGGGGGAGGAGAACTGCGTCAGTTGATGTTCCAGAACAGCCGACTTTGAAGTTGCTGGGGGAGGAATTTCTTAGGATCCCCGCCTCTTCCGGCACTGAGCCATGGATCTCGCCTACCGCCCCCGCCGGCTGCGCCGCACCCCCGCGCTGCGGGCCATGGTGCGGGAACACCACCTCAGCGCTGCGGACTTCATTTATCCCCTGTTTGTGCACGAAGGGGTCACCAATGAACCCATTGGTGCCATGCCCGGCGCCCAGCGCTGGAGCCTGGATGGCTTGCTGGGGGAAGTGAAGCGCGCCTGGGATCTGGGCATCCGCTGTGTGGTGCTGTTCCCGAAGATTGCCGACGGGCTCAAGACTGAAGACGGCACTGAGTGCTTCAACGAAGGTGGCTTGATCCCCCGCGCCATTGCGCGTGTGAAGGAGGAGGTGCCCGGCATGACGGTGATGACCGACGTGGCCCTCGACCCCTATTCCTGCGATGGTCACGACGGCATCGTGAGCCCTGAAGGGGTGGTGCTCAACGATGAAACCGTGGAGATCCTGTGCCGCCAGGCGGTGGCCCAGGCCCGCGCCGGTGCTGATCTGATCGGTCCGAGCGACATGATGGATGGCCGTGTGGCCGCCATCCGCGAAGCCCTCGATGATGAAGGCTTCACCCATGTGGGGATCATCAGCTACACCGCCAAATACGCCTCGGCCTATTACGGCCCCTTCCGCGAAGCCCTCGATTCAGCCCCCAGGGCTGACGCCGGAAAGCCGATTCCCAAAGACAAAAGCACGTATCAGATGGATCCGGCCAATGGCCGTGAAGCCCTCACCGAAGCCCTGCTCGATGAACAGGAAGGGGCCGACATCATGATGGTGAAGCCAGGCCTGGCTTATCTCGACATCATCCATCGCCTGCGCGCTGAAACCGAGCTACCCATTGCCGCCTACAACGTGAGCGGTGAGTACGCCATGGTGAAGGCGGCCGCCGAAAAGGGTTGGATTGATGAGCGGGCTGTGGTGCTGGAAACCCTGCTGTGCTTCAAGCGTGCCGGCGCTGATCTGATCCTCACATATCACGCCTGTGATGCAGCCACCTGGCTGCAACAGGCCTAAGCCACCAGCAGGTGGCGCTCCACCAGCACTTCGCCGGTGGAGGCCATCAATTCGTTCCAGAGTTCCTCAGAATCCAGCGGCGTGGTGGGGGTAAAGCTCTGATCAAGGGTTTTGAGGGTTTGCCGTAGCCGCCGGGCCGCTTCAGCGGCGCCGGCGGATTCTCCAAGGGCCACCAGTTTGTTGAGGGTTTGCTGGGGTGACACCCAATCCCCCTGCTGAACATTCTTCAGCTGAGCATCCAACAGAGCGTGCAGTTGCTGCTTTTGATCCTGAGCCAGCTCCAGGCCATCGAGCAGATCCCCCTCATTCTCCAGGGCCCTGCAATAACGCTCTGTGGCGTAGTCAAACAACTGCTGCTGCAAGAGCATCAAAGCCTGCTGAGAATGCAGAGCAGCACCCACACCAGTCCAACGGGCAGAGTCGAGCAACAGCGGATCTAATGGTTGTTATGCCATACGCATTGGAGGCAGCAACGCCTCTGAAACCTGAACCAATCATGCTCAAGCAAAGCGTTATTGTCGAAGTCTAAAAAGCCAGCAAATTTGTTAGCGAGCGCCAGCGGAATGCCGTTTGATCCGGAATCAAGCCCCACAGCCACCAGCCAGGAACCCGGTGCTTCAGCGCCGCTGGCGGTGAACCGGCTCGGCCATGTGGCCATCCGCGTGGCCGATATGGAGCGGGCCAAAGCCTTTTATCTGAGCCTGGGCATGACCCTGGTGTGGGATGCGGAGGACTGGGCCTATCTCGGTGCCGGCGCCGATGGCTTGGCCCTGCTTGGCCCCAACTACAAGGCCGCTGGTCCCCATTTCGCGTTTCACTTCAAAACCCGCGAAGAGGTGGTGGCCATCCACGCCCAGCTCAAGGCCGCCGGCGTTGCAGTGGGGGGGGTGCATGACCACCGCGATGGCACCGCCTCGTTCTATCTGCGCGATCCGGAGGGCAACTGGCTCGAAATGCTGTACGAGCCCCCCGGCGGTATTCCCAGCAATCAATAAGCCATGGAGATCCAGGCTGAAACCCTCAACCTGCTGGAGTGGGAGCGCCTCGGCGAGCACCTCGCCGGTTTTGCCGGCAGCCCCCTGGGTGCTGCGCTCTGCCGCAGCCTGCCTTTGGCCGATGGATTGGCCGAAGCCCAACGCTTGCTTGAGGAAACCGGCGAGCTGCTGGCCCTCGATGGCCTGCTCGAAGGGGGGCTGAGCCTGCAGGGCGTGGCCGAGCTCAGCGACACCGTGCAGCTCTGCGCCAAGGGGGGCTGCGCCGGCGGCGAGCCCCTGCTGCAGCTGGCCGACACCCTGGCGGCTGCCCGCCGGCTGCGGCGCCAGGTGGATGACCCCGAGCTCAGGCCGGTGACCACCGCTCTGCTTGAGGGGCTGCGCACCCTGCCGGAGCTGGAACAGCAGCTGCGTTTTGCCCTCGAAGACGGGGGCCGCGTGGCCGACCGGGCCAGCCCGGCCCTGGAAGGGCTGCGCCGGCAATTGCAGAGCCAGCGCCAGGAGCGCCAGCGCCGACTGCAGGACTTGATGCGGCGTTGGGCCAACCAACTGCAGGACAGCGTGATCGCCCAGCGTCACGGCCGGCCGGTGCTGGCGGTGAAGGCGGGGGCAGCCGGGCAACTCCCCGGGCAGGTGCACGACAGCTCCGCCTCAGGCAACACCTTGTTCATCGAACCCCAGGCGGTGGTTGGCCTGGGCAATCGCATCGCCGAGCTGGAGGGCCAAGAACGGGCCGAGGAGCGGCGGGTGCTGCTGCGGCTCAGCGGCGTTGTGGGGGAAGAAGCCGAGGCCCTGTTGGCCCTGCAGGAGATCCTGGCCCGGCTGGATCTGGCCTTGGCCAGGGCCCGCTACGGCGCCTGGATCGGGGCTGTGAAACCGCAACTGGGGGGCGACTGCTGGGAGCTGCGTGAGCTGCGCCATCCCCTGTTGGTGTGGCAGGAGCGGCGCCAGGGGGGCAGCCCCGTGGTGCCGGTGAGTCTGCGGATCGACCCACCCCTGCGGGTGGTGGCCATCACCGGACCCAACACCGGTGGCAAAACCGTGACCCTCAAAAGCCTGGGGCTGGCCAGCTTGATGGTGCGCGCCGGCCTGTTCCTGCCCTGCAGCAGCACACCGAAACTGCCGTGGTGTGGTGCGGTGCTCGCCGACATCGGCGATGAGCAATCACTGCAACAGAATCTCTCCACCTTCAGCGGCCATGTGCGCCGCATCGCCCGCATCCTGGCCGCACTCGATCACCTGGGGGAGGCGCCAGTTCCCGCCCTGGTGCTGCTCGATGAGGTGGGAGCCGGCACCGATCCCAGCGAAGGCTCCGCCCTGGCCACAGCCCTGCTCAAGGAGCTGGCGGATCGGGTGCAGCTGAGCGTGGCCACCACCCATTTCGGTGAACTCAAAGCGCTCAAATACAACGACCCGCGCTTTGAAAACGCCTCAGTGGAATTCGATGAGGTGAGCCTGAGGCCCACCTACCGCCTGCTCTGGGGCATTCCCGGCCGCAGCAATGCGCTGGCGGTGGCACGCCGACTTGGACTCAGTGAAACCGTGCTGCAGGGGGCTGCTGGGCTGCTGGATGAGAAGGGCACCAGCTCGGTCAACAGCGTGATCAGCGGTCTGGAGGAACAGCGCCAACGCCAACAGGAGGCCGCCGAGGAGGCCGCCGCCCTGCTGATGCGCGCTGAACTGCTGCATGAGGAATTGCAGGAGCGCTGGCAGCGGGAACAGCAGCACCAGGCGGAACGCCAGGGCGAAGCCCGCCAGCAGCTGGTGGGCACGATCCGCGAGGGGCGCAAGGAGGTGCGGCAGCTGATCCGGCGACTGCGCAAACCCGAGGCTGATGGGGAGGCCGCGCGTCAGGTGGGGCAGCGCCTGCGCAGCCTGGAGCAGGAGCATGGTCCTCAGCAGCAAAAAGCCCAGCACCACGGCTGGAGGCCAGAGGTGGGGGGTCGCGTGCGGCTGCTGAGCCTTGGCAAAGCCGCTGAAGTGCTGAGCATCAGCGATGACGGCCGTGAACTGAGCGTGCGCTGCGGCGTGATGCGGCTCACGGTTCCCCTCGATGGCATCGAGGGGCTGCAGGGGGAGAAGCCGGCGAAACCGGAACCGGCCCCCGTGCGGGTGCAAAGCAAGGGGCGGCTCAGTGAGTCAGCGGTGCGCACCAGTCGCAACACCATCGATGTGCGCGGCATGCGGGTGCATGAAGCGGAATCCGCCGTTGAAGACCAACTGCGCCAGGCCCGTGGGCCGCTGTGGGTGATCCACGGCATCGGCACCGGCCGGCTGAAGCGTGGCCTGCGGGAATGGCTCCAGGGGCTCGCCTACGTGGAGCGCTTCAACGATGCGGACCAGGGCGATGGTGGTGCTGGCTGCACCGTGGTCTGGCCCCGGGGTTAGCCAGCCCAGCCCATCAACGGGGCAGCGGCGGCAGGTTCGGTTCCTTGGCCAGGGGTTGCTCCTGGGACAGGCGAAGGGCATCGCCGTGGGCATCAAACAGGCACCAACCCTGAAGCTCAAACTCCAGATAGCAGTCAGCGCCCACCTCAAGCTGCACATCAGCGGCAGCCCGCAGCTGCACCACCTGATCTGCATCCTTGAGCTGCACGCTCACCAACACCTCATGGCCGAGGGCCTCAAGCTGCAGCACCTGCGCCGGCAGATTGCGGTTGGTGGCTGGGGCGAGCTTCACCCGCTCGGGACGCAACCCCAAGGTGAGCTGCTCGCCGATCCGGGGAGCCAGCAGCGCTGCCAGAGCAGGATCAGCAGGCAGTTTCTTGCCAGCCAGCGCCACCTGCTCGGCGGCCACCACCTCCACAGGCAGCAGATTCATCGGTGGTGAACCGATGAACTGAGCCACAAACAGATTGGCGGGGCTGGCGTAGAGCTCCATCGGCGTCCCCAGCTGTTGCAGGCAACCGCCATTGAGCACAGCAATGCGGTGCCCCATGGTCATCGCTTCCACCTGATCGTGGGTCACATAAAGGGTGGTGACCCCCAGCTGCCGCTGCAGCTCAACGATCTGGCGGCGGGTATCACCGCGCAACTTGGCATCGAGATTGCTGAGCGGCTCATCCATCAGGAACACAGCCGGCTGGCGGGCGATGGCTCGCCCCAAGGCCACACGTTGCTTCTGGCCACCAGAGAGCTCCTTGGGCAGGCGATCAAGCAGGTGGGTGAGATCCAGCATGGCCGCCACCTGCTGAACCCGCTCAGCGATGTGTTGCTCACGCACCGAGGAAAGGCCCGGCAGGCGTCGGGACAACCAATCCAGCAGCTGCTGCCGGGGTCGCCTGGCCATGCTGCGCCGCAGACCAAAGGCGATGTTGTTCGCCACCGTGAGATGGGGATAGAGGGCGTAGCTCTGAAACACCATCGCCACATCCCGCCGGGAGGGGGGCAGGGCCGTGACATCGCGCCCGCCCACCATCACCTGGCCGGAGGAAGGCTCTTCCAGGCCGGCCAACAAACGCAACAGGGTGCTCTTGCCACAGCCAGAGGGCCCCACCAGCACCAGAAACTCGCCATCACGCACCGCCAGATCAATGCTCTGAAGCACCTGAACCGGTGCACCCCCGCGGCGGGGTGGGTACTGCTTACGCAGCTGGCGAAAGCTGACCTCGGCCACGCGGGTGGTGCTTGCGGGGAACTGACTTTAAAGAGGTCAGGCCATAACGGAAGAATGGTGGATTAACCGCGGCGCCGTGCAGTTCATTGATCAAGCCAGGATCGCCGTCCGCGCCGGCCGTGGCGGCGACGGCATCAGCGCGTTTCGCCGCGAGAAATATGTGCCGGCCGGTGGCCCCTCCGGCGGTGACGGTGGCCGTGGTGGCGACGTGGTGCTGGAAGCCGACAGCAACCTGCAAACCCTGCTGGATTTCAAATACAAACGCCTGTTTGAAGCCAATGACGGCCGCCGCGGCGGCCCCAACAAATCCACCGGTGCCAGCGCTGATGACCTGGTGATCCGGGTGCCCTGCGGCACGGAGGTGCGCAACCTGGACAGCGGCCTGCTGCTTGGGGATCTGATTGATCCCGGTGAACGGCTGCTGATCGCCAAAGGGGGCAAGGGAGGCCTGGGCAACGCCCATTACCTCAGCAACCGCAACAGGGCGCCTGAGAAATTCACCGAGGGCAAGGATGGCGAAGAATGCGAGCTGGAACTGCAGCTCAAGCTGCTGGCGGAAGTGGGCCTGGTGGGCCTACCCAATGCCGGCAAAAGCACGCTGATCAGCGTGCTCTCCGCCGCCCGGCCCAAGATTGCCAACTATCCCTTCACCACCCTGGTTCCCAACCTTGGAGTGGTGCGCCGCCCCAGCGGCGATGGAACCGTTTTCGCCGACATCCCAGGGCTGATCGAAGGCGCTGCCGATGGCGCTGGCCTGGGCCACGATTTCCTACGCCACATCGAGCGCACCCGCCTGTTGATTCACCTGGTGGACGGCAGCAGCGACGATCCCCTGGCCGATGCCCAGGTGCTGCTCGGTGAGCTTGAGGCCTATGGCCATGGGCTGATGGAACGGCCGAGGCTGATGGTGCTGAGCAAATGCGAACTGCTGGAGCCCGAGCGCGTGGAAAGCCTGCAAGCGGAGCTCAGCCAAGCCCTGGATCAAGCGGTGCTGCCGATTTCCGCGGTGACGAACAGCGGCCTGGATGCCCTGCTGCAAGCCACCTGGTCACAGCTTGGAATCGACAGCTGAGAGCGGCTTAGGCCGGACGCAAACTGAAGCCAACACCACGAATGGTTTGAATCAGGCGAGGCGTTCCATCCGCCTCAAGCTTCTTGCGCAGATAGCGAATGTAAGTATCCACAATTGAATCATCACCAAAGTAGTCATCCCCCCAAACCCGCTCGATCAGTTGCGTGCGTGTCATCGCCTGACCGGGATGCTCCATTAGCGCAACCAATAGATCAAACTCGCGCACAGTGAGATGTAACGGGGAGCCATCAATCAGGCAACGATGCTGCCTGGTATCAAGCTCAATCTTCTCAAAGCGAAGCAAATCCATGCTGGGCTTGCTAGCCGATGTGCGCCGCAGCAGAGCCTTCACCCGAGCAATGAGCGCCCTGATATTAAATGGCTTGCACAAGTAATCATCTGCGCCAGCCTCAAGCGCCTGAACCAGATCATCGGTTTGGTCCCTGGCCGTCACCATCAAAATGGGCAAGCCAGAGCCGGTTTCGCGCAAACGCCTGCAAACATCGTAGCCACTCATCAGCGGCATATTCCAATCAAGGATGGCCAGGGAATAAGGAGATTCGCGCAGCTTCAAAATGGCCTGCTGGCCATCTTTGACAACATCAACAGCAAATCCCTCTAGGCCACATTCCATGGCAATGAGTTGGGCAATATTTTTGTCATCATCGGCAACAAGAATACGGATATCAGCTTGCTCAGTCATGACGGCTCTCCAGTCTTCTCCTCAGGTGATTCCGAGATGCACTGAAGCGTAACGCGGAAGCAACTTCCTTGCCCAGCCTTGCTGGCAACGGCCACCTCACCATTCATGCTCTCCACCAGCGCTTTCACCAGGGCCAAACCCACACCACTGCTGCCACTGTCGCTGTAATTCACTGCCGATTCAACGCAATAAAAGCGCTCAAAAATATGGGGAAGCGCTTCGGAGGGAATCCCTTGGCCTTGGTCGATCACCTCAATCGTCACATGCCCTGCCTGCTGCTGCGCGCGAATCTCAATCGGCTTGTCTTGAGGGGAATACTTGGCGGCGTTCTCCACCAAATTGAACACAACCTGCACCAGGCGCGCACGATCAGCCCGCACATAACAGGCTTCCAAGCCATCAGCATCAGCCAAGCGCAGTTGCAGGCGCTCGGGATAAACCTTTTCCAAGGCTTTCAGCGCAGAACGCAGAGCCTCAGGAACCGCAACAAGCTCAAGCCTGAGTTTGAGCTTGTTGCGCTCAGCACGGCTCAGATCCAAGAAATCTGTCACCAGTGCATTCAGGCGCCGCGACTCCGACAACACCACATCCAGGCTGCTGCGCTGAAACTCAGTCAACTGCTTGGAATGCAGCAGTACCGACTCCACATAGCCACCAATCGCCGTGAGTGGAGTTTTAAATTCATGGGAGATCGAGCCCGCAAAGGATTGCTGCAATCGATACTCTTCATCCAGCTTTTCCAAGGAAGTATTGTAGGCACGCACAATCTGGCGAACCTCAATGGGCACACTCAGTTCATCAATCTGGCTCTCCATCAACAGGCGATGATTGAGGCGACTGGCCTTGAGGCTGCCCGCACGCAGCGGCTGAAGAAACCGTTGCAAAAACAGCAAGCTAGCCCCGATTGTGAGGGCCAATGTGATCAAGCGCAGCAGCAAATCAGTGCGCCGTATTTCATCCATCCCCTCACGCAAAGGCCAGCGGGTGATCAAAATCAGATCAGGCTGCTGAAGCAAAGGCAACCCTTCCAGCTGGAGGCGCATGGCGGCCACCGCCCGTGATGGCTTGGCTGAACTCAGGCGGGAGATATAGCGGTCTTCATCCAGTTGCAAGCGCTGGGCTGCACGCAGGATCCTGGCCCGCTCAACGATGGCGAACCCCCCTGGCGGTGTGGCCACCTGATCACCGATCACCACAGCGGGCACCAACTGCTCACTGGGAATCAGGCCGGCAATCAAATCATTGAGCTGAACCTGGTTGCAGCAGTTGCTGCGCTGCGCAACCGGCAGAGCTCGCCAGCGCTTGGCCAGCGCCAGCGAATAGGCATGCAGCAGCTCCTTGGATTCCTGCTGCAAGCTCACCGCATCAATCTCACGCGCCATGCGTTTCGACAGCTGGGTTTCAATCCAGGCCGATACGCCAATGCCCACCGCCACCCAGATCGACAAAGTGAGACGCAGGGGAGGCACAACACGCAGACGCCTCAACACAACCCAGCACAGCGCTTTTTCAGCCTATCGAGAGCATGCAGCCTGACTTCAATCCTGCCAACGCCGCAGCGGGGTGAGGCTGAACTGGATTCGTGAGCTGAAACGCAACCTGTACCAGCTCAGGGGCGCATGCCGGCCATTGCCATGGCGCACGGTGATCAGCAGCGCATTGGGTTCAGCCCCAGGGCGAATCTCACTGATGTATTGAAATTGGAGTTGTGGCAGCGCCAGCGGCACCCCCCCCTGCTTGGGGCCATCGGTGAGGCAGAACAGCGCCGCGCCATCACCGAAGCGACCCATCCACAGCCAGAACGAATCGGCGGGGGTGAGCAGCTGCTGGCGATACGCCAGCTCAGCTTGATTGGCAGACCGATCGAGCTGCTGTGTGCGGATGGGTTGGCAGCGCTGATCCAGGCGTAACCGAGTGGATTGGGCCTGAACAACGCCTGGCATCAGAACCACCCCAGCCAGCACCAGCCCTGCGCACCAGCGCACCCTGGTGATCACTGCAGCAGCGCCTCGCCCCAGGGGAGAAAGCGTTGGTAGGAGGCCTCATCACAGGCTGCCAAGAGCGGATAGCTCGCCTCCCCCAGGGGCATTCCGGGCTCCAAGGGAAACGGCGGTGTGGCCAGGGGGCGAATCACGCAGCCGAGCTCTTCAAGCATCAGCCACACCCCCGCCAGATCCCAGATCTTGGGCGTGGCCTCCAGGGCCGCCAGCATGGTGCCCAGGCCAACCCCCAGGAGATTGAGGCTGGCGACGCCCAACATGCGGGTTTTAGCGGGAAAGCGCTTCGGCAGCTTTTGAATCACCGGCAGTGAACGGGTGCAGAGGCTGGCGCAACTGCAACCATGGCGAGGCCCGCCTGGGGGCGCAAGCCGCTCGCCATCACGCCACACCCCCTGACCGCGCACCGCCACATAACGCTGGCGTAAGGGGGGCACATCAATCACCGCCTCGATGGGCTGGCCATCAGCAAAGCGCGCCATGGAAATGGCCCAGATGGGCAGCCCAACGGAAAAATTGGTGGTGCCATCCAGGGGATCCACCACCCAGCAGCTGCGCTGGCTGGGGACGGCTGTGCTGCCCTCCTCGCTGAGCAGACCGTCATCGGGGTAGATGGCCTGCAAACCCGCCGCGATGGTGGCGTCACTCCAGCGATCGCAATCGGTGACCAAACTGCCGTCGGGCTTGAGATCACTGCTGATGTGTCCAAAATCAGCCCGCTGCCGCTCAGCCACCTGATCCACCAGCCCATGCAGGGCTTGCCACTGAGGATCGCTGGAAAACGCCACCATCAATCGAGCTCGAGAGCCACAAGATCACCAAGGGCCCGCTGCACCCGCTGCTGAAACAGGTTGGTATCAACCCGCAACAGCAGCACCCCGGCGATCAGCAAGCCCACGGCTTGAACAATGAACACGCTGGCATAGGCCGCAAAGCTGTTCTGACCACCGCTGAAGACTCCAAAGAGCGACAGCAGCCCGCCGCCGCTGATGGTGGCCAAACCACGGGCATAAGCCTGGGCCAGGCCCCACACCCCAATGAAGGTGCCAGCCATCAATGGCGAGGTGAGTCCGAGCATCAAGGTGAGGCTGGCGTTGGTGCTCACCCCGGCGCTGTAACCAAACAAGGCCAACGCCCAACGGAACAAGCTCTCGGAGCCCACGGCGCCTGCCACCACCATCAGCACCACAAAGCAAGCCGACAGCAAGCCACCCAACAGCGCCGTGCGCTGGGAGCCCAATCGGGGCACCAGCAACACACCGGTGGAGGCAATCCCCAGCAGCGTGCCGCTGCCCCAAATGGCATTGAGGCGGGTGGTGGCACACAAATCCATGCCGAACACCGCACCGCCATAGGGCTCAAGCACGGCCTCCTGCAAAAACAGCGAGAAGGTGAAAAGCGACAACACCCCAAAGAAATAACCCACCTGCGGCGAAGCCCGCAGCACCCGCCAGGCCTGCCGCAGCGACAGTTCCTGCGCTGGGGCCTGGCTGCTCTCCCCACTGGCCTCCGAACCGCTGGAGAGCTTGGGCTGGGGACGCTCCACACCCACCACAGCGACTAACACCAAGGCAAAGATCACCAGTGGCGCCACCACGATCAAGCGCTCCACGCCGCCAATCACCTGATCAAGCTCGGCACTGCCGCAGGAGCTACCGAGAAAACGGCTGAGGGAAAGCCCACCGATCACGATGCCCACCATCAGCATTGACCACACAATTGACACCAGGGTGGGGCGCTGCCGTTCGGTGCTGAGATCCACCAGCAAGGCCGCAAAGGGGGTGGAACTGGCAGAAATCGCCAAGCCAAAAGCCAGCATCACCACTGTGAGCACGAGGCCCCGGAGCAGGAGCGCCGCCTGATCGCCAGCCTGGGAGGCCGCCGCCAGCCACAACACCGTGTGGCCAGCGATCCAGAGCAGCAAGCAAAACGCCACGGCACCGCCAAGGATGAAGGGGGTGCGGCGCAAACCACGCCAGCGGCAGGTGTCCGAGCGCTGGCCGAACCACACCCGAGTGAAGGCCACCATCTGCTGCGCGCCTAGCGCCAGAGCCGTGAGTGCCGCCGGCACTGCAAATTCATCAATCAACAGGCGGTTGAAGATGCCCAGGGTGAGGACTGAAATTGCCCCCAGGCAGGCCTGAAACAAGCCCAGGCGAAATGCCAGGGCAATAAAACGCAGTGACCCCAAACGGATCAATCAGCAGGGGGCACAACCGTAGCCGCCATCACCTGGCAGGGGGAATTGAGCTGGGTGGCCACCACATTCACGTTGGTGAGGGCGCTCTGGGGCGGTGGATCCGCAGGCAGCTGGGGGGGCACACAACGGGCCACCTGATCCAAACCTGTACGGCGGCGGAGCTGAGCGAGAAAAAGGTTGTACTGACCAACAGCAGCGGTGTAACTCACCTCAGCCCGGGTAACGTCTCGCTGGTTGTCGATCACGTTGCGCTGGGTTCCGACACCGGCCTGATAGCGCAGCACCGACAAGCGATAGGCCTCTCGGGACGATATAACCTCGCGGGAATTTGTAATTAGGTTACGAACTTCGCGCTGAAGATTATAAAAAGAGTCCTCTACTTCTTGACGAATTTTGTTGCGCTTGTCGGCAAACATATAAGCCTGCTCTTCGGCCACTTGCTTGTACTGACGGGATGTTGCTTGCGAGCGACCGCCATCAAACAGCGTCCACCTGAGCCCCATATAGGCCTGATTATCGATGTTTTGATTCACCATGCCCATGTTGATCTTATCGGGCGTTGTCCTGACACCAGCCTGACCAAACGTTTCTCGCCAATTGGAGCTCACATTCAGAGAAAGCGTTGGCTGAACACCTGCCAAAGCTTGATTGGCCTGGGAATTGGCAATTGAAATATCAAGAATCAAATTATCAAGCTCTTCGCGGAACGAATAGGCCGACACAATGCTGCGTGCCAATGTTGGCTCCCACACACCAAGCACCTCCGCAGGGTCAGCCGCGGTCGGGGTGACATCCTGCGGCAAATCAAGCAAGGACGCCAATTCACGTTGGGCAATCAACTGCCGGGCTAAAAAATCAGACAGCCGCGCCTGATCTTGGGCCAGCTGCGTTTCCGCCTCCAACACATCCAACTTGGTGGCGACACCAGCCTGCAGGCGAGCCCGTGAATCACGCAGATTCACCGTGGATGCCTGCACCGCCGTTTTGCCCACCTGCACCTGGGCATCAAGGGTTTGCAGCTGAAAATAAGCCTGCGCTGTTTGCAGCCTCAAATCACGAAGAGTGATGACGTATTGATTTTTTGATTTTTCATATCGATCACGGGCTGCGGCAATGGCAGGAACGCGCTGGGGATCAATCAAATCCCAGCTCATGCTGATGTTGGCTTCAGCGCCATAAGTTTGTGTTGTCCCCCACCATTCGCCGTAGCGATCGAGCATTGGAGGAGTTACAGGATTGCCGTTGGCTTCGTTTTCTTGCTGCTGCTGCTGCCATTGCTCAAGCTGAGCCTGCCTAGGGGCATTACTGGACTTGCCGTAATTCTGATAATTCGTTCCGGCAGTACGGCCAGGGAATCGTTGTGCCTGCAGGCTGACAGTTGGATACCAACGTGAAATTTCTGCGCGTAAAGCACTCTTTGATTCCTCCACCTTCATGGCAATGGCCTTCAGGAAGGGATTGTTGACCTCCATGATTTCCACCGACTGCGTGAGGGTCAGCGGGCGAAGATCTTTAATGCGCACCTGGCTGGGCTGATTGGGCAGCGCCAACGACGCCGGTGCAGCGAGGCGGTCAACATCAGGCGAGAGGCTGGTGGCCGGTGGATCCTGGATCTCAGGCTTGGCCAGGGGACGCTCCCCTTTGAGCTCATAGGCACTAGGAATCGAGCGATCTTCAAAGGGATCAAGGCTGTCATCGGGCTGGCGCCCAAAGCTCTCCTCCCGGGGCAGTGGATTGCCGAGCCAATCGGTGCCCGGTGATTTGCCCTGGGCCAAAACCGCTTGGGGTGCACCCATCAGGGCGAGAGCCAGCAACGCACTGCGCTTCCGTCCTGCCACAAACCCACCCACAACATTGGCCAGAATTTAAACGTCTGATTCCGCTTCACACAGGCAGGCAGCCACGACTTCAGCTGCCCCACCCACCACCTGGAGGGGACAGCCCAGCCGCTGCTCCACCTTCTCAAGGGTGAGATCGTCGAGAAACACCGGCTGACCCTGGCGCAGCATCACCGAGGGGATCAGCACCCGCTCACCAAGGTCACGCCCCTGCAAGCCATCGAGCAGGTCCTGACCTGTGAGCAGACCGGTGACCACCTGATCACAGCCCCAGTAAGGGCTCGGCAGCGCTTGCAACTGCAGCTCGAGCCCCTGCACCTGGCAGAGCCGCTCCACCACCGGCGCCAGGCTGGCCCCCACAAGGCTGCCCACCACCCAGCTGAGCCGCTCCGGCTGCAGACGCCGTTGCGGCAGCTCGCGGGTGGCCAGATCCAACTCTTCCAGGAAGGCGCGAATGCTGCCCACCCCGTTTTCCTGTTGGGGCAGATCCTCGTAGCTGAAGCGCTCCGGCAGGGGCAACCCGGCCATGAGATACCACTCATCAGACAGCCAGGCCCAGCGGCTGCCAAAGCGCTGCATGAATTGCTGCTGCAACGGCTCCACAGCGGCAATGGTGCGGCGGGCCATGGCTGGCTCCACCGGCACCAGGCCATCCTCCTGCGGGCGAAAGCGGGTGAGCCCCACGGGCACCACCGCCACAGACAGCACCGCCGGCCAGTCACCTCCCCCAAAACGGGCCAGGTCCTGCAGGGTGTTCAGCAAGGCCTCGCCGTCGTTAATTCCCGGGCACACCACCACCTGGGCATGGATCTGCAGGCGGCGCTCCTGAAACCAGCGCAACTGCTCAAGGATCTGCCCAGCCCGCTCATTGAGCAACAGCCGTTGCCGCAACTGCGGCGCGGTGGCATGAACCGACACGAACAACGGCGAGAGGCGCTGACGCTCAATCCGCTCCCAATCCGCCGTTGTGAGGTTGGTCAGGGTGAGGTAGGAGCCGTAAAGAAAACTGAGCCGGTAATCGTCATCTTTGAGGTAAAGACTGGAGCGATGGCCCGGGGGCTGCTGATCGATGAAACAGAAGGGGCAGCGATTGGTGCACTGGCGCAAACCATCAAACAAGGCCTCGGTGAAGCCCAGGCCGAGGCCATCGTCAGCCTCTTTCTCCAGCTCCACCTGATGCACCGAACCATCAGGGTCTTCCACCTCCAGCAGCAGCTCCTCTTCGCCGCAGAGCATGCGCAGATCAATCAGATCCCGCGGCCGCACGCCATTGATGGCGATCAAGCGATCCCCGGGCTGAAACCCCAGCTCCTCGCCGATTGAACCCGGCTCAACGCTGTCCACCACCGCCGGCTGCGGCGTGGCCGCCGTGGGATCCGCACTCCGGGGAATGCCGTCACTGGGCTCGTTCCACACAGGCCTTTAAGCCGCCTTACCCCAGTGTGGGGTTTACCCGCACCAGGATCAGCAGCGCGATGCCGAACAGCAGGCGATACACCACAAACGGCCAAGTGCTGTTGGTTTGCAGAAAGCGCAGCAACCATGCGATCGCCAACCACGAGACCACCGCCGCCGAAACGATGCCCACCAGCAAGGGCAGGGGTCCATAGGCGGAGCCACTGCCCAGGGCGCCCTTGAGCTCCACCAGACCCGCGAGGGTGATCGCTGGAATACCAAGCAAAAAGGAGAAGCGGGCGGCATCCGAACGCTGCCAACCCGCCAATAACGAAGCGGTGAGGGTGCTGCCCGAGCGCGACACCCCCGGAATGATGGCCAGCATCTGAGCCAGGCCCACGATCAGGCCATCGCGCCCCTGCACAGCGGGCAGTTGCTTGCGCCGTTGCCCCAACTGTTCTGCCAGGGCCAGCAGCAGTGCCATCACGATCGACACCACCCCAATCGATTGCACACTGCGCAACCAGGAGGTTTCGTAGCCAGGCCAGAACACCTTGACCGCCAGGCCCGCGATCACGATCGGCAGCGTGCCAACTGCAATGGCAATGCCCAGGCGGGCATCAGGGTGATCCCACTGGCCCTGGCGCAGGGCACGGCTGATGCCGCGGCCCACCTTGGCCAGATCGGCTCGGAAGTAAGCGATCACAGCGGCGATGCTGCCCAGCTGGATCACCGCGGTCATCGCCACACCGGGATCCCCCCAGCCCAACAGCACCGGCACCACCTTGAGGTGGGCCGTGCTGCTGATGGGCAGAAATTCCGTGAGCCCTTGCACAATCCCCAGCACAAGGGTGCGCCAACAGGCCTCCAGCAATGACAGCTCAGCAGGGGATGCCAACGGGTTGCCCACAGGTGGCGGAACCCTAAATGGGCTCCGCCGGCGGTTTTCCTCTGTTTAAGGGCCACCGGCTTTAAGGTTGTGCACGCTTCTTCACAAAGGACTTTGCTCGGCGCGACTCCAGCTCTGCACTCCCAACAGCCGATCTGGAGCCGAGCCCAGGGATTTCGCCTGTCAGCGCCGCAACTGGCCGGCCTGCTGGTGGTGCTGCCTGTGTTCTTCCAGGCCCCCTGGGTGCGTGTCGCACCGCTGCAGAGCACGGTGTTCACCCTGGTGTTGCTGGCCATCGGCCTGCGTTGGGGCGGCAGCCGCGGCACGGTGCTGGTGGGCTTCTGCGGCAGCTGGCTCGCCGGATCACTGTTCTGGGGCTGGCTGCGGCTGCACCCGCTTTGGCATCTTCCGGTGGAAGCGTTTGCGCTGCCCCTGGCCCTGGCTGGCCTGAGCGGCCCCTGGCGCAGGGCAGGACAGTTTTATCTGGGTGCGCTGATTGGCACCGCCTGCACTGATCTGGCCACAGCCCTGTGCGGCCTGATGCCTCTGTGGCCCCAGGTTCTGCAGGCTGATCCTCTGCAGGCGCCGTTGTTGCTGAGCCAAGCAGCCCAACAGGTGCTGCAACCCACCAATCTGGCGATTGTGTCGCTAATCGCCCTGCCGCTGTTCGGCTTCAGTGCCTGGCTTTGGGAGCGTGGTGAGGGCGGTCGCGTGATGGCGGTGAGTTTGCTCAGCACCCTGGCTGTGGATGGTGTTTTCGTCGGTTTAGCCCTTCTGACTCCCCAGCTCAGCGGGCTGGTTTGAAGAACTGCAAATGGAGTTCCCAAGAATTGGTTCTCATCGCTATGGGATCTGTAACGTTGCGTACCAGCCCTGCTTCGGCCCCCTTCGCATGACCAGGCTTTCCCGTCAGCTCGTCTCCCTGCTGCTCAGCGGCCTGATTGTCGTGAGCGTCTGGCTTGTCCAGCCGATGAGCGCCAACGCCGAAATCCGCAACCTGGCCGACGACAAAATTGCTGAAGCAGCCGGAAAGGTTGACCTCAACAATTCCTCAGTGCGCCGTTTTCAGCAGTTCCCCGGCATGTACCCCACCCTGGCCGGCAAGATCGTTGTGGGTGGCCCCTACGACAGCGTTGACGATGTGCTCAAGCTCGATCTGAGCGAGCGCCAAAAGGAGTTGTTCGCCAAATACCGCGACAACTTCACCGTGACCAACCCTGAAATCGCCCTCAACGAGGGCTTCGACCGCATCAACGACGGCCAGTACCGCTGATCGACGACCCACAACCGACTGACCACTGCAATCCTTTCGCCTCCAGCTGGGACGCGATCGTGATCGGCAGCGGTGTGGCCGGCCTCATGAGTGCCCTGGAGCTGCCTGACAGCGCCAGGGTTCTTCTTTTGAGCCGCGACACCGCAACACCGGCAGCCAGCCGCTGGGCTCAGGGTGGCTTAGCGGCGGCCATCAACCACGATGACTCTCCGGACCTACACCGGCGCGACACCCTTGCCGCCGGGGCCGGCCTGTGTGATCCAGAGGCTGTTGAGTGCCTGGTGCGCCAGGCACCAGCAGCGGTGGACAACCTGCTGCAACTGGGTTTAGGGCTCGATCGCCACGGCGAACAACTGAGCACCACGCTGGAGGCCGCCCACAGCCGCCGGCGCGTGTTGCATGTGCGCGACCAGACCGGCCTGGCCCTGGTGGAACTGCTCGAACGCTGCGTGGAGCAGCGCTCCAATGTGCAATGGCTGCGCGGCACCGTGGCCCTGCAGCTCTGGCGGGAAGGGAACCGCTGCTGTGGCGTGCAGGTGCGATGCCATGACCGGCTGGGCTGGCTGAGGGCTGGGGCGGTGGTGCTCGCCACCGGCGGCTGCGGCCATCTATTCAGCAACACCACCAATCCCAGCGGTGCCCACGGCGATGGCATCGCCATGGCCTGGGAAGCCGGCGCCATGTTGCGCGACATGGAATTCGTGCAATTCCACCCCACCGCTTTGATGCAACCGGGGGCCCCCCACTTTCTGCTCTCTGAGGCCCTGCGCGGCGAGGGAGCACGGCTGGTGCATGCCGATGGGAAACCCTTGTTTGCCAGCGGCAGTGAACTGCTGCCCCGGGATCAACTCAGCCGCTGCATGGTGCGCGAGATGCGGCGCCAACAGCAGGCCCAGCTCTGGCTGGATTTGCGCCCCATCGGCCAGACCAAGCTAGAGCGGCAGTTCCCGATGATCCTGGGCCGCTGCCGCGATCTGCAGCTCGAACCGCTGCAGCAACCCTTGCCCGTTGCCCCTGCAGCCCACTACTGGATGGGGGGCGTGGCCACCAATCTCCAGGCCTGCACCTCACTGCAGGGGCTCTTCGCGGTGGGGGAGGTGGCCAGCAGCGGCGTGCATGGAGCCAACCGATTGGCCAGCAACTCACTCAGTGAATGCCTGGTGATGGCCCGCCAGCTGGCGGCAGCAGACCTCCCAGAGCCTGGTCCGGCTGGGCTTCTGGAGACTGAGCAACCCCTGGACTGGAAACCCAGCGAGGCGTTGCAACAACGCTGCAGCCGCAGCATCCATGCCCTGCGCCAGTTGAGCTGGCAGGCGGCCGGCGTGGAGCGCAACGGCCATGAACTGCGCCTGGCCCAGCAGCAATGGCGCCAACTGCGCTCTGAGCTCAATCTCCCTGCCGCTCTAGCGCCGCTGGAGCAGCAGCAACCCGGCAGTGTGCTCGTTCTCAACCAGCAACAGCAACGCCAATTGGGCTGGCTGTGGGAATGCCGGCAACGCCTGATCAATACAGGATTGCTGCTGGAAGCGGCCGCATTCCGCGCTGAAAGCCGCGGCGGCCACTACCGCAACGACGCCCCCACACCGCTGCCCTACTGGCAGCGGCACACCATCCAGCAGCGGGGCCAGGCGATCAGAAGTTCCTCGGGCCCTGGTAGCCACTGAGATCAGCGAGCTTGCTGAGGGATTTCACGCCCGAATCAATGCGGCCATTGATCTCCCAACTGGGGAAGCCCTCAATCGCCTTGCTGTCGCAAAGAGCGGTTTGAGAGTTCTTGCCATCAGCAGCGCACTCGATCACATCGAGCTTGGCGGCGGCTTCAGCGCCAAAGAGCTCCTTCTGCTCGTGGCAGTGGGGGCACCAGTACGCGCTGTACATGCGAGCACCAATGCTGCTGAGGTGCTCGGCCAGGGCCAGTTTGGCCGGATTGCTCAGGGTGATCACCTGGGGCGGTGCCCCCTTCTCCTGGGTGACATCCGGGCGATCGGCGGCGGCCACCCAGGCCAGGCTGATCAACCCCACCAGCACCGCCACGATCATGCTGCGGAAGAGCAGCTGACCGCGGTCTTCCCAGTCGCGACCGAACCAGTGCAGCACCAGCAACGCCAGGCTGATGCCAGCGGAAAGCAGACAGAACGCGCAGATCGCCTCGATGCGGAAGAGCATCAAGCCCACCAGCACCAGGCTGAACACCGCCATCGCCAGACTCAGCAGATACCCCAGCTGCCAAAACAGGTCAGGGGTGCGGCCACTGCGGCGAGCCCCAAGGGTGCTGCTGCTGCTCTGACGATCCAGCAGCCACTGCTGCACCCCTGGGATCAGGGGCAGCAGTGACAACAGCATCACGGCGCCGTAAGCCAGCAGGCCATAGAGCGCCAGGGGCTGGCCGAGCACGGTGCCCCAGACACTGGAGAGCACCTTGTCGCACCCATCCGCCCCGCCAGGACAAGCCAGTTGGCCAATCACACCCCAGCGCTCAAGGGTGATCGAGGCGGTGTCGATCAAACCCACGGTGGCCAGGCCACCCATCACAGGACGCACCCAGCGGTGCAGGGGTGGCTCAGGGCGCTGGCGGGACGCAGTCACTGCTGGCGGAAAACTCCTCTATTGGGGAGTTTGGCACCGATCCAAGGCCTGGCGAAGCTGACGCACCCGCAATGGATCCACGGGATTGGCCAGCACCCCATCCCGTTTGAGCGCGCTGGCCACAATCACCCCATCGGCATGGGGTGCCAACTCGGCGGCATTGTTGGCATCACAACCGCTGCCGATGAACACCGGCGCCCCCCTGGCCGCCAGCCGCGCCGCCTGCAGGTGCTCCAACTTGGGTGCAGCACCGGTGGCCACACCACTCACAATCACACCATCGGCGCAGGCCCGTTGCAGGGTGTCCTCCACCGCTTCCCCAATGGGTTGGGGAGCCAGGGGATAGGCATGCTTCACCAGCACATCCGCCAGCAGGGCAACTGCCTCGGCACCCAGCAGGCGCCGCTGGCGCAGCAGCTGGGCCGCCTGGCTCTGGATCAGGCCCTGATCGGTCACCATCGCGCCGGAAAGCACATTCACCCGCACAAAGGAGGCGCCGCTGGCCGTGGCCACCGCCAACGCCGCGGCGGCATCGTTGCGCAGCACATTGATTCCCACCGGCACAGGCCCGGCCTGCTGCACCACCGCCCGGGCGATCACCCCCATCGCGGCGACGGTATCGGGAGGCACGGCCCCAGCAAGGAAAGGGATATCACCAAAGTTTTCCACCACCAGGGCATCAGCCCCCCCTTCCAGATAGGCCGCCGCATCGGTGAGGGCCCAGCGCTCCACAGCGGCCATGGAGCCGCCCCAGCGAGGGCTACCGGGCAGGGGCGGCAGATGCAGCACCCCGATCAGGGCGGGGCGACGGCACTCCAGAGCGGCGGGCACCAGGGCGGACCAGAGATCGGTCACGGGCAGGGCGTACCTTGAACTGTTGGCCCGATGCTGCCATGGCTTCCAACCGGACATCCGCCAGGCCCACCGTGGCCTTCTCCCACCTGGGCTGCGAAAAAAATCGTGTGGACACCGAGCACATGCTCGGCTTGCTGGCCGAGGCCGGCTACGGCGTGAGCGCTGATGAGAGTGAAGCCGAGGTGGTGGTGGTGAACACCTGCTCCTTCATCCAGGACGCGCGCACGGAATCGGTGCGCACCCTGGTGGATCTGGCCGAGCAGGGCAAACAGATCGTGATCGCCGGCTGCCTGGCGCAGCACTTCAAAGACGACCTGCTCGAATCGCTGCCGGAGGCGCGGGCCATCGTTGGCACCGGCGACTACCAGCACATCGTGGAAGTGCTGGAGCAGGTGGAAGCGGGCGAGCGGGTGAGCCGCGTCAGCGAGGTGCCCACCTTCGTGGCCGATGAAACCCTGCCCCGCTATCGCACCACCTCCGAGGCGGTGGCCTACCTCAAAGTGGCTGAGGGCTGCGATTACCGCTGCGCCTTCTGCATCATTCCCAAACTGCGCGGCGATCAGCGCTCACGCACGATCGAATCGATCGTGGCTGAAGCTCGGCAGCTGGCAGCTCAGGGGGTGCAGGAGCTGATCCTGATCAGCCAGATCACCACCAACTACGGCCTCGATCTCTACGGCAAACCCCAACTGGCTGAACTGCTGCGGGCCCTGGGGGAGGTGGAGATCCCCTGGATCCGGGTGCATTACGCCTACCCAACCGGGCTCACCCCCGAGGTGCTGGCCGCCTACCGGGACGTGCCCAATGTGCTGCCTTATCTGGATCTGCCCTTGCAGCACAGCCACCCTGAGGTGCTGCGGGCGATGAACAGGCCCTGGCAGGAAGGGGTGACCGGTCCGCTGCTGCAGCGCATCCGCGAGCAGCTGCCCGATGCGGTGCTGCGCACCACCTTCATCGTGGGCTTCCCCGGTGAAACAGAGGAGCACTTCGAGCACCTGCTGCAGTTTGTGCAGGAGCAACGCTTTGATCACGTGGGGGTGTTCTGCTTCTCCCCGGAAGACGGCACCCCCGCCGCCGAACTGCCCAATCCAGTGCCCGCGGAGGTGGCCGAAACCAGACGCGGACGGCTGATGGAAGCCCAGCAAGCCATCAGCGCTGAGCGCAACGCCGCCTGGGTGAACCGCATCGTGGATGTGCTGGTGGAGCAGGAAAACCCTGCCAATGGGGAACTGATTGGGCGCTGTCTGCGCTTTGCCCCGGATGTGGATGGGGAGGTGCGCATCCAACCCGGCCCCCATGGCGCTGCCGCCGCGGCCGGCACGATGGTTCCGGTGCGCATCACCGGCTCAGACGTGTACGACCTGCAAGGGGAAGTGGTGGGCATTGAGGCGATGGTGGATGCCGTCAGGCATTCGTGAGGGGCATCACGCTCCCGCTGCCCCAGCAGCGCAACCTGTTCCTGCTGGCCTCAGGCCTCAGCACCATGGGCTCCTTTGCGGGGCTCACCGCCAAGGGCTGGATCCTGATGAGCGGCACCAACAACCCCCTGGTGGTGGCGCTGCAATTCGCCGTGCTGGCCCTGCCCACCCTCGTGGTGAGCGGACCAGCCGGCGTGCTCACCGACCGGCACGGCTGTGAACGGGTGCTGATCTGGGCGCAGATCGGCCTGTTCGCTGGCGCCCTGGTGGGGGCCATCTCCGTGGAATTCAGCCGTGGCTCGCTTGAAGCGGTGCTGCTGCTGCTGAGCACCCTGATGGTGGGGGTGGCCAGCGCCTACGAGCTCACCGCCCGCAACAAATACTGCGCCTTGTTGGTGGAGAAACGAGAGGAACTGGGGCCCTATCTCACCAGCTTCTCGGTGGTGTTCAACACCGGCAAGCTGCTGGGCCCACCACTGGGGGGACTGCTGGTGGCCATCACCACCCCAACCCTGGCGTTACTGCTGGATTCAGCCACCTACCTGCTGCCGATCATCAGTGTGGTGTGGCTGCTGCAACCCCGCCTGGAGCTGGAGCAACGCAGCAGCAGCGGTCGATCCGCCAGCCTGCAGGCCGCCTGGCAAGGCTGCGGCCAGGAACTGCGCCAGGTGCTGCAGTTCACGGCCCTGTTCTGCCTGGTGGGTTTTTTCCATCCCGGTCTGGCACCGGTTTTGGCGGCGCGGCTGATCGGCGAAGGTCCGCAGGATCTGGGTCTGTTCACCAGCGTGCTGGCGGCAGGCAGCATCACAGGGGGAATCTTGCTGCAGCGCAACAGCCTGTGGCTGAGTCAACGCCCCGGCCTGCTGCTGGGCAGTTGCGGCCTGATCACAGCATTGGCTCAGATGGGCTTGAGCCGCACTGGCCATCCGCTCTGGGCCCTGGCGATGGCATTTGTGATTGGTGCGGGAACAGCCGTGTTGCTCTCTGGCACCAACCTGATCTGCCAGGTGGGAGCCTCCCAGGTGCTGCGCGGACGCATGGCAGGGCTGAGTCAGATTGCTTTTCTTGGCGGTGGCGGCCTCAGTGGCTTGCTCGCCGCTGGGATGACCATGCGCTGGGGACTGGGCCCCAGCTGTGGATTACTCGGGGCCATTGGCACTGCCATGGCCCTGCTTGAACTCTGGCGTCGCGGCCGCAGCCGCCTGGCACTGGCTGACTGATCAGCGATCAGATCAGCTTGATCCCCTTGAGCACACGGGTGAGAACAAAGGCGGTCACCAGGAAGGTGCCAACCAGGGAGAGATAGATGGCAATGCCCATGGCCGCGTCATGAATCAGCGGCCATTACAGCAGAAGCAGACGCCCCTTGCGTGAACCGACTAGGGTTTGTCACCACTAGGCGTGCGGCAGCGCCACCGCGACACCACGGCATGCGCACCCTCTTCATTTATCCCGAATTCCCGAAAACCTTCTGGAGCTACGAGAAAATTCTCGAGCTGGTCAACCGCAAGGTGCTGCTACCGCCCCTGGGCATGGTCACCGTGGCGGCCCTGCTCCCTCAGGACTGGGAGATGAAGCTGGTGGACCGCAACGTGCGGGAGGTCACAGAGGAGGAATGGGCCTGGGCCGAGCTGGTGATCATCTCCGGGATGATCGTGCAGAAGGACGACATGGCCGTGCAGATCGGCAAGGCCAAAGCACGGGGCTTACCTGTGGCTGTGGGTGGTCCCTTTGCCAGCTCCACCCCCGACGCCCCTGAGCTGGATCTGGCTGATTTCAAGGTGCTCGACGAGGGCGAGATCACCCTGCCGATGTTCATCGAAGCCCTGGCGCGCGGTGAACAGGGTGGCCGCTTCAGCGCTGAAGGCGACAAGCCCGATGTGACCGCCACCCCTATTCCACGCTTCGATCTGCTGCAGCTCGAGGCCTACGACTCCATGAGCGTGCAGTTCTCCCGGGGCTGCCCGTTCAACTGCGAGTTCTGCGACATCATTGTTTTGTATGGGCGCAAGCCGCGCACCAAAACACCAGAGCAGCTGGTGGCCGAGCTTCAATCCCTCTACGACCTGGGTTGGCGCCGCTCCATCTTCCTGGTGGACGACAACTTCATCGGCAACAAGCGCAACGCCAAGTTGCTGCTGCCTGAGATCCGCAAATGGCAGGAGCAGCACGGCTACCCCTTCAGCTTCTCCACTGAAGCCTCAGTGGACCTCGCCGATGACGAGGAAATGATGCGGATGATGCACGACGCCCGCTTCGAGAAGGTGTTTCTGGGCATTGAAACCCCCGATGAGGCGAGCCTTGAAACCGCTCGCAAGGTGCAGAACACCCGCAACCCCCTCGATGCAGCGGTGGATCGCATCACCGCCAATGGCATTGGCGTGATGGCTGGTTTCATCATCGGCTTCGATGGCGAAAAAGCTGGCGCTGGCCAGCGCATCGTGGATTTCGTCACCCGCACCGGCATCCCCGCCGCGATGATGGGCATGCTTCAGGCCCTGCCGAAAACAGCGCTATGGGCGCGCCTGGAGAAAGAGGGTCGCCTGATCCAGAGCGAAGACGCCGCCAAGGGCGTGAACCAGACCAACCTGTTGAACTTCAAGCCCACCCGGCCGATCCGCGACATCGCCAACGAGTACGTGGAGGCCTTCTGCGCCCTCTACGAACCCAATGCCTACATGGATCGGGTGTACTCCTACTACCTGAAGATGGGCGCTCCCCGCTGGAAGGCCGCTCCCAAGCTCCCCACCTGGGTTGACATCCGCGCCCTCGCCATCGTGGTGTGGCGCCAGGGACTCAAACGCAACACTCGCTGGCGGTTCTGGCGTTACATGATCGGCATGGCCCGCAAGAATCCGGCGGTGCTCGAACCGTTCCTGGTGGTGCTGGCCCACAACGAGCACTTCCTGGAGTACCGGGCGATCGTGCAGCGGGAGATCCGCGAACAGCTGGAATCCCTGCCGCCGGAAGAGCCCAGCGCAGCCAAGGAATTGCAGACGGCCTGAGCTGGCAGCTTCAATCCTGCACGTAGTTCAGCCCCTGCTCCAGACAGGCTTCAGCCCGCTGCAGTTCACGGCCCAGATAAAGGGCATGGTCGAGGCGGCTGAGCGGGAAGGGGCCTGCCCCCTCCGTGAGTGCCATGCCCAACTCCTTGGCACTGCGGCCGCGATAGGTGGCCTGGGGCAGGCGCGGGCCAGCGCCGCGACAGCTGAGCACTTCGCCGGTGTCGGGGTCGGTGGCCAGGCCCTGGGCATTGATGCCATTGCCGTAGTGCTCCACCACCAGCTCTCCGGCATCGGCATCAACGCGAATCAGGAAATAACCCTCAGGGTCGAGATCAATCGAACGCTGGGAGAGGCCGTCATCGAGCTCCCGGCGCTGCTGGGGCGTGAGGGGGGCCATGGCGGCAAGCGGCACAAAGCTTGAGTCTGCCTGCTCAAGCTGATGGGGAATTGGCAGCCAAGGGGATCTGGCGACCACTGAATGGCAGCTCAGCGTTGATCGCCTCCACCTCTTCAAGCTGCTGGGCATTGGCCAAGGGCAGCCAGCGCTGAATCAAACCGGCGAACTGGGGTTCATACCAGCGGTGCAAGCTGGCGTGGGGCCTGGCCACAAAGCCACGCCGGCGCTTGTGGCTGCCGCCCGCACCAGGATCAAAGTCGCGAATCCCCTCGGCGATGGCCCACTCAATCGGCGCGTAATAACAAACCTCGAAATGGAGGTTCTCCACCTCCACATCCGAGCCCCAGTAACGGCCCCAGAGGCGATCCCCCTCCCGCACACACAGGCTCATGGCCAGCGGCTGATGGGGATCCTCCCCTTGGGGATGGGCGCTGAACAGCACCAGGTGGTTGCGCAGCGCTTCAGCCAAGCGAAAAAAATCATGGGTGAGGTATTTGCTGCCCCACATCCCCCAACGGCTGCAGTGGTCTTCATAGAAGCCATGCATGCGCTCCAGCAGTTCAGGGGTGATGGCCTCAGCGACGATGGGGGTCACCGTGAGGCCAGCCTTCTGCACCGCCTTGCGTTCGCGGCGAATGTTGCGGCGCTGGTTGGCGTTGAAGCTGGCGAGGTAATCCTCAAAGCTGCTGTAGCCGGGATTGCTCCACAGGCTTTGCTGATGCAACCAGGCGCGGCAACCGGCGGCTTCCGCATGCACGCGCCAACTGGGATCCACGTAGAGGAAGTTGCAGCTGAGCAGTTGATTGCGCTCACAGAAGCGATCGATCAGCTCCAGCATCAACGCGGTGCAGTGGGCCGGGTCGTGGTCGGGGTGGAGAAAGAAGCGATAACCCAGCACGGGGCTGAGCGGACTCATGCCCAGCAGCTTGGGGTAGTAACGCAACCCCAGTTGCCCCGCCAACTGGGCGAAGGACTGATCAAAGACAAACTCGCCGTAGCTGTGCCCCTTGAGGTAGAGGGGGGCCACGCCCACAAGCTGCTCCCCCTGCCAGAGGCTGAGATGGCACGCCTGCCACCCCTGGTCGGGCACGATGCTGCCGGAGCGCTCCAGCGCCTCAAGCCAGGCCCAGCGGTAAAAGGGCAGCCCCGCCGCGGCCACCAGCCCATCCCATTGCTGCTGGGGGATCTCTGCCAACTGGCGATGCCAGCGGGCCTCCAGGGCGGCGTTGGATTCGGCAGGAACAGTCACAGCCACGGCCAAGGTGCTGCAAAACCTAATCAGCGCTGGCCCGCGGCGGCTGTTGGCAGCAGGCTGAGGCCAACCCCATTGGAGAGGAACGGTGCTGATTCAGCTGGGTTTTGCTGGCCTGCTGCTGGGCCAGCTCAACGCCCTACAGGGGGGTGTGCTGGCGATGCTGCGGCCGCAGCTGGAAGCCCAGATGACCCGCGAATGCGAGAAGGCAGTGGCCACCCCCGATGGCCCCTTCCTCAACCTTCAGAGCATCTGCCGTGAGATTGCCCAACCGGCCAGCGTGTGCCTGGTGGAGGAGATCCAACGGCAAGGGAAGCTCACCCAGGTGGCCGCCGAAGCCCTCAACGGCAGGCTGGGCAGCGCCAGCCTCAATGTGGCCTCAGCCTGTATCGAGCGCTTGATGCAGAGCGCGCAACCGGTGTGGGATCAGGAATTCCCGCTGCGGCCATAACGCAGCAGCAACTCCCCATCGGCGAGGAGGCGCTGTTCCAGCAACTGCCAGCGCTGGGGTTGAAGCCGCACCTGGGCCGGCAACCAACTGTGGGCACCCCCCAGCAGCAGCGGGCAGAGGGTGAACTGCAACTCATCCACCACATCGGCCTGCAGCAGCTCCCCTGCCAGCTGGGCACCACCGAGCAACACCAGGTTGTGCAACCCCTCAGCGCGCAACTGGGCCAGCAATTCAGGCCAACCCTGCAGCGGCAGCAAACGCTCAAAACCACTGGGGGCCGGCTGCCCCACGGGCGCCGGGGCCACCAGCCAGCGCTGCAGCGGCTGACGCCAGAACAACCATTCGGGCTGCAAGCCGGGCGGTGTGCAGCTTCGGCTCACCACCAGGGTGATGGGTTGGGAGGAAACGCCCCGCTGTTGGCGGGCTGCCAGCAATTCAGGGCGGCGAATCTGACAACTGCTGCCATGGGCACGCAGGGTGCCAGCCCCCAACAGCACCGCATCAGCCCAGGCCAGGGCCTGCTCCAACACCTCACGATCACCGGCACCACCGATCTGGGCGGCGCCGCCATCGGGGGGGGCCAGGCGCCCATCAAGGCTGAGGGCCAGAACCAGGCGCAGGGTCACACCTGGGCGGGTTCGGCGTAAATCTCAGCGGCGTTGTTGGGGCTCTCCTGCAGGCGGATCTTGTGCAGCGAGGCGCCGAGCTCAGCCACCGGTGCCTTGAGGCGATCAGCGATGTGGAGAGCGATGTTCTCCGCGGTGGGCACACAGCAGGAGAAGAAGGGCACATCCTTGTTGAGGAAGGTGTGATCAAACGGCTCCACCACCTGATCGTCCACCAGCTGCTGCAGGGCTGCCAGGTCGCAGATCATGCCGGTGCGGGGATGAATCTGACCGCGCACGGTGACATCGAGCAGATAGTTGTGACCATGGCCATGGGGGCGGGCGCACTTGCCGTAAATGGCCTCGTTCTCGCTCTGGCTGAGCTCCTCACGGGCCAGGCGGTGGGCCGCCGCGAAATGGCTGCGGATCGTGAGGAAAGCTTCCATGGAATTGCCGAGGTAATCGGCCCAAAGGGTGGA
>JAYKHZ010000007.1:0-23058 GCA_035286165.1 Synechococcus sp. | reverse complement strand
TGTGGAAAGCGCTGCGGATCCGCAGCGCCGCCGATCTGCAGAGCGCTGCTCGCTACAGCACGTGCGTGGATGGTGTGCTGCTGGATGCCTGGAGCGCCGGCGCCCACGGCGGCACCGGCCAACAACTGCCATTGCAGCTGCTCGAAGGCTTCACACCCCAGCTGCCCTGGTGGCTGGCCGGCGGCATCAGCCCCACCACGGCGGCCAGCGTGCTGGAGCAACTGCAGGCACTGAAACTGAGCCCTTGCGGCCTCGATGCCTCCAGCGGAGTGGAAACCGCTCCGGGACAGAAGAATCTGGCGCAGGTGGCAGCCCTCATCGCTGCGGTGAAGGGTTAAAGCCAGCACACTGCAAGCAGTGCCACCTGCTTTGCCATGGCTTCACTCTTTCCACTGATTGCCCAGGGCATGCTGATGGGCTGCCAACTGGTGGGAGGGCAGCTGGAATGTGTGCCGGGAATGAATCACCTCACGCCCCAGCAACAGATCAAGGTGCTGAAACAGCAAACCGATACGGCCATCAGCGAAGCCAGTGCTCTGCAGGGTGCAATCAATCGCCTCGGCCAACTGGTGCTGAGCGGCGAGGCGCTGATCGGCAGCCTGATCGCTGCTGAATGGCTCAATGCCAATGGCGGGGCATTGCAACCCAGTGCCATCCACTGGTATCGCCAAGGCGATAACGGCTGGGTGCTGATCAGTGAAACAGCAACAACCAGCTACACCATTCAGCCCCAGGATCTGGGGCTTGAGTTGATGGCCGTGGCCATCGTGGTGACACCCGAAGGACACCAACGGATTGCATCAACGCCAGTGGGGCCTGTGACCGGCCCCTGATGGTCTTCAGCCCAGCATGGATTCCTGCTGCTTCACCAGCTCAAAGAACTCGGCCTTGAGGTTGGGGTCGTGGCGGAAATCACCGCGAACCACGGAGTTCACCATGCTGGTTTGGGGCTCTTTCACACCGCGCCACTTCATGCAGTAGTGCTGGGCTTTCACCAGGATGGCCAAGCCCAGGGGCTCACACAGCCGCTCGATCTCATCAGCCAGGATCATCACGGCCTCTTCCTGGATGTGGGGGCGGGAGAAGACCCAGTCAGCAACGCGAGCAAATTTGCTCAGGCCAATCACCCGCTCACCGGGTTTGATTCCAATCCAGCAATTACCAAGGATTGGCACAAGGTGGTGCGAGCAGGCCGAACGCACACTGATGGGACCCACGGTGTAGATCTCATCAAGCTTCTTGACGTTGGGGAAGCTGGCAATCTTGGGCTGCTTGTGATATCGGCCCTTAAACACCTCGTGGAGATACATCTTGGCCACCCGCTCGGCCGTCTCCTCGGTGTTGTGGTCGTTCTCGATATCAATGAGAAGCGTGCGCAGCAGGTCACGCACCCGATCGGCCACTTCCGTCTGAAGCAGATCCAGTTCACCCTCGAGCAGGTGATCAGCCAGGTTGTCGTTGGCCAGATAGGGCACCTTGGCTGCATCCAGGCGCGCCCGGATCACGCTGCTGATGCTGGGCGCAGTGCGGCGGCCAACGCTGTCACCATTGAGAACTGGGCTCGAAGCCGTGGAAAGCTCAGTCACGGTGCTGTGGTCGTCAAAAGCAGTCATGAAACTCAGAGCGCGCCGGCGGCGGGCATGAGGGTGATGTCTTCCAGCAGAAGCTGGTGGGGTTGCTGCGCCATTTGCAGCAGGGTTTCGGCAACCCGAGTCAGGGGGAGCATGGCACAACGGTCAAAGTCGGCCTGCACCGTGGGTGTATCCCAGAGAGGGGAATTCACCGCTCCCAGGGTGAGCGTGCTGACACGAATGCCATTGGAGCGCTCGTCTTCCGCCAAACAACGGCTGAAGGCCTGAAGGGCCGCCTTGCTGGTGCAATAGGCACCCCAGCCAGGGAAGGCATTGCGTGCCGCATGGCTACTGATGTTGATGATCAAGCCACCACCTGCTGCCCGAAGAGCGGGCAGCAACGCGGAGCACACCTGAAACACGCTGGTGAGATTGAGCTGCAGCAGCCATTGCCACTGCTCCAAGCTCACCTCAGCAAGCGGGGCCGTGAGACCAGCCCCGGCGTTGTTGATCACCACCTCTGGCGTGCCGCCGTGCTGCTGGAGCTGGGCGATCGCCGCTGGGATTGCCGCTGGATCGCTGAGATCAACGCAGGTGGTGTGCACCACCACACCGTGGGAGCGGCAAGCCTGGGCGGTGGACTCGAGGTCATCGGCTGAACGGGCAACCAGCTGGAGATTCCAGCCAGCTTCGGCAAAGCGCTTGGCTGTAGCCGCACCGATCCCCCGGGACGCACCAGTGATCAGGGCTGTCGAAGACAAAAACTGAGGGCGAGGAACAAAACCGCAAATGCGGCTTCTTTAAGAAATACTAACGCTCTTTGAAAAAATTGAGGTTTTCATTAGGCAGCTGCTGGTTCGGCCTGCTCAAGGAACTGACCAATGCGGCGGTACTTGGCGTAGCGCTGATCCAACAACTCCTGCTGGGGCAATGCCGCCAGTTGGGCCAGCTCCTCGCACAGGGCCGTTTTCAAGGTTTCAGCAGCCTGCAGCGGGGCCCAATGGTTGCCCCCTGCTGGCTCGCCCAGAACACGATCCACAATCCCCAGCTTGCTCAGATCCCGGGCGGTGATCTTGAGCGCTTCGGCTGCCGTGGAGGCCTTGGCGGCATCGCGCCACAGGATTGAGGCACAGGCCTCAGGGCTCGCCACGGTGTACACCGAGTGCTCAAACATCATCAGGCGATCGGACACGCCGATTCCCAGGGCACCGCCGGAGCCCCCTTCACCGATCACGGTGGCCACGATCGGCACCCTCAAACCGAACATCTCCCGCAAATTCACAGCAATGGCCTCGCCTTGCCCCAGCTCTTCAGCCTTGAGGCCGGCATAGGCCCCAGGGGTATCGATGAAGCACACCACCGCCAAACCAAAACGATCAGCGTGCTGCATCAAACGCAGGGCCTTGCGATAGCCCCCCGGTGATGCCATGCCGAAATTGCGGGCCACATTTTCCTTGGTGTCGCGCCCTTTCTGGTGGCCAAGGAACAGCACCGGCCGGCCATCGAGCTTGCCCAGCCCGCCCACCATGGCCATGTCATCGGAGCCGCCGCGGTCGCCGTGCAGCTCAAACCATTCGTCGCTGATCAGCTGGATGTAATCCAGACAGCTGGGGCGCTGGGGGTGGCGCGCCACCTGGATTTTCTGGGAGGGGGTGAGGGAACCAAAAATCTCCTCACGCCTTCGGGTGGCCAGGGTTTCCAGCTGCTGCAGCTGCTGGCTCACATCCACCTCGGAATCGCGAGCCAGCTGACGAATCTGCTCAATCTGCTCCTCGAGATCCACCAGGGGCTTCTCGAAGTCGAGCAGGATGCGACGGGGAGCCATGGGGATCAGGCAGCGACGGGTGCGGGGGAAGCCACGGAAGGATCGAGGCCAAGCGCCGAGAAGCCGTGACGCAGGGAGGCGTTGCCAATCTGCTCCATGGCCTCAAGGGTGATGTTGTTGCGGCCCCAGCTGAAATTGGTGTGCAGACCTTCGAATTCCAGCAGCATCGCCTCAGCGAAACAGGCAAACAGCTGACGCTGGGGATTGGCCATGTCGGCCACGGCCATCATCTGCCAACCGATATCTCTGGCAAATTCAACGATGCCCCCCTTCAACACGGTGACGTTGTCGGCCATCACCTTGCTGTCGAGATTTTTGGGATAGCCGCCATCGATCATCAAACAAGGCTTGGTCAACGGCAGGCCTGAGAGATCGAGGGTCTGGGGCAATGAAGCCACCCACACCACCACATCGGCCTCGGGTAGTGCCTGCTCCAAGGGCAGGATGCGACCACCACCGAGCTCTTCGCGCAGATTCTCAAGGCGTTGCTGCTGACGGGCCACCAACAGCAGCTCACCAACGCCGGTGCGATTCGCCATCCAGCGGCAGACAGCACTGCCGATGTCACCGGTGGCGCCCACCACAGCCACCTTGGCCTTCGCCAGATCGATGCCAAGCCGGGGCGCGTTCTGCTCCACCTGACGGCAGATCACCCAGGCTGTGTGGGTGTTGCCGGTGGTGAAGCGCTCCCACTGCAGCAGGGTGGAGCGGATCTGCTGGAACTTCGCCAGGTTGAAGTTCTCAAAAATGATGGAGGTGAACCCGCCCAGGGCGGTGATGTTGATCCCGCGCTTCTGGGCCAGCTCCATGGCGTTTTGCACCTTGCGCGTCGCCGTTTTGAAACGGCTGAGCATCTCCGGCACAAAACACGAATCGATATAGGTGCCTTCGATGGTCTTACCGGTGTTGCTGGTCACCTCAAAGGTTTCCACCAGCTGCGGCGGAGCACTGCACCAGAGATCGAGCTCACCATCGGCAAGGTCCTCAAATCCCAGGTCACGTGCCGTGATGCGGGCATCACGAAAACTGCTGGAGTGACCGATCAGACCAAACATTCGTTAACCGCACTGACCGACCGAGAGGCCGGAACCGGGAAGATGTCATTGAGTGTCCCACGACACCACGCGGGACGCACGGGTCTTAGGCCACCAGTGCTGCTGCACTCATCTTGGCCAGGTCACGGGGACCAAAGCCGATGTCCATCAGGGCCTCCTGGTAAGCGATCAGGAAGTCCTCGATCAGGCTTTCCTTCTCCATCTGCAGCTCGGCGGCGTCATCGGCCACCTCTTCAAGCATGCGGCGGATGATCGGCAGATTGGTCTTGTTGGCTTCGATGATCTCGTCGCGGCTGGACTCGAAGTTGGCCTTGAGCCACTCCTGGCCGTAATTGAGGTGGGTGTACTCGTCTTTCACCACCCCTTCCGTGATCTTGCGGGCGAAGGGATCAGCAACAGGAATATAGATGTGATACGCGGCAATGGCGAAAGCCTCGATCATCAGGGCCTGGATCACCAGGCAGGTGACCACCTTGCCGTCATCAAGAGCTGAACGGAAATTGCCGTGCAGATCGGAGAAGAAGGTTTTCGCGAAAGCCATATCAGGCTCAACGCTCAGGTTCTTGCCGCAGGCCTGGAACCCCTTCATGTGCTTCAGCTCCATGCGAGCCAGCTGCTTGAGCTCGTCGGCCTGATCAGGAATCAGGGTGCCGAGGGAGATGTAGTTGTCGTGGGCCTCCTGCTCACCCTCGATCACGATGGCGTTAATACGGCTGTAAGCAGATTTGTATGCCTCCGTGGTGAAGTCGGGGAGCTCGATCTCCAAAGAGGGAGCGCCGTCAACACTGGAATCCAGAACCGAGGAGGCCATTACAGCTTTACAGCGGGGATTTGACGCTGCACTGTACCGATTGCAGCCCTTCAGTGGGGCCAGCTGGAGTTCAACAAGGTGTTGAAGAGCACACACCACCCCTGCACCAAACCCTCCAGCAGGCGCTCCCCCTCTTCCGTTGAAGCCCCATTGGGATCACCCACCACACCGGTGCGGGTAATGGCTTTGGTGCGCCAAGCCGTGGGCACAGCCCCCTCAAGCGACAGACCTGCCGGGGGCTGAGGCAAGGGTTCAGCGGCTGGCAATGGGCCCACCAACTCCGGATGCAAGGCCAGCATCAAGCTGGTTTCCAAACGACCCGCATGCAGCCCCTGACTGCGCTCAGGCTCCGGGATTTGCTCCAGCACCCCCTCGGGACCGCTCCAGAGGAACCAGGGCATCACCGCCAATGCAGGCCAGCGTTGCTGCAGCTGCCGAGCTGCCACCTGCAGCAAGGCGATCTGACCGCCATGGCCGTTGAACAACACCAAACGGCGAAACCCCGCCTGGGCCAGAGATGCCGCAATGGCCTCCAACTGCGCCAGCAGCACCTCCGCCGGCAGGGTCACGGTGCCGGGGAAGCCGAGGTGCTCAGGCGAGAAGCCATAGCCCAACGGCGGCAATGACCAGATAGGCGTCTCCGCCGGCAGGCGCTCCAGCACACGCTGCACCACCGCATCAGCAAAGAGCAGATCCGTGGCCAGGGGCAGGTGGGGGCCGTGCTGTTCCACCGCCCCCACGGGCAGCACCACCGTGGCGCCTGGGCGCCGGGCCTGGGTTTCCACCACCGGCCAGGACAGATGGTCAAGTCGCCGCACCGTGGCCATATCCGTGAAGCAGCCTGCCTACAGTGTGGAATCGCGTGAATCAGGTCATGAGCGGCCCCGGCAGCGACAGCCCCAAGAAGCCCTTCTCTCCGGGGTCACTGCAGAAGCCCCTCGCCATCCTGGCGATCAATAAAAAGGAAGAGGAAGAGCGCCGAGCCCGCGAGGCGGAAGCCCAGCGCCAGGCCCAACAGGCTCAGCAGCAGAGCAGTGCTCGATTGGAGGCCCCAACGCAACCCCAACGGGGCGGTGGCCAGGACATCGATGCTCCTGATCCGATGGCCGGCATGACCATGGCCGACCTGCTCGGCCCTGCTGATCAGCAGCCCAAGCGCCAGAGCCGGCCCCAGCAGGTTGAACAGCAGCGGGAGCCCCAGCGGGCCAACCGCGTGGTGGATGACTTCGACTTTGACGAAGAAGCCTTCCTGGCGGCCCTCGATGAGAACGAACCGATCGGCGCCACCGGCGATGTGGTCACCGGCAAGGTGATCGAGCACGAAAGTGACGGCATCTATGTGGACATCGGCGGCAAAGCCCCGGGCTTCATGCCGAAGAACGAGTGCGGCTTAGGCGTTGTTACCGAGCTCAAGACCCGTTTCCCCAAGGGCACCGAAGTGCAGGTGCTGGTCACCCGCGAGCAAAACGCCGATGGCATGGTGACCATCAGCTGCCGTGCACTGGCCCTGCGCCAGGCCTGGGAGAAGGTGCGCCAGCTGGAGAAGGACGGCAAGGTGGTGCAGGTTAAGATCACCGGGTTCAACCGCGGTGGTTGCACCTGCGATCTAGAGGGCCTGCGCGGCTTCATTCCCCGCTCCCAGCTCCATGAGGGGGAGAACCACGAATCCCTGGTGGGCAAAACCATGGGTGTGGCCTTCCTTGAGGTCAACCCTGAGACCCGCAAGCTGGTGCTCTCTGAGAAGAAAGCGGCCCTGGCCGCTCGTTTCTCCGAACTGGAGGTGGGGCAACTGGTGAGCGGCCACGTGGCCGGCATCAAGCCCTACGGCTTCTTTGTGGATCTCGGTGGCGTCAGTGGCCTGCTGCACCACAGCTGCATCACCGGCGCCAACCTGCGCGATCTGCGCGAGGCCTTCCAGACCGGTGATGAGGTGAAGGCTCTGGTGACTGAGCTGGATCCCGGCCGTGGCCGCATCGGCCTGAACACGGCCCTGCTGGAAAACCAGCCCGGAGAGCTGCTGGTGAATAAGGAGGCGGTGTTCTCAGAAGCGCAGGACCGCGCCAATCGCGCCCGCAACATGCTCCGCATCCAGGAACAGAACGCCGGATGAGCGCACCCACTGACGTTTGGGAGCTCGATTACTACTCCCGTCCTCTGCTGGATGAGAACGGCAAAAAACGCTGGGAACTGCTGCTGAGCAATGGCGACGGCAGCTTCCGCTGGCAGCGCTTCTGTGCGGCCAACAGCGTGAATTCCGTGTGGCTCAAGGAAGCCTTGGGCGACGCCCTGGCCCAGGCCGAGAGCGATGGCGCCGCAGCACCACGGCGGTTGCGCTGTTGGCGCACGTCCATGCGCACCATGGTGCAGCGCGCCGCGGAGCAACTGGGGCTGGAAATGGTTCCCAGCCGCCGTTGCTACTCCCTGGTGGAGTGGCTGATGCAACGGGAAGCCGAGGTCTACCCAACCATGGATGGCTTCATGAATGGCCCCCTGGCCCCTCCGCCAGTGCCGTTGCAACCACTGGCGATTCCCCTGCCTGAGGCCGTGCGGGGTGACAGCTGGGGCTGGGCCAACCTGCCGGTGGCCAGCCTGGTGGATGCGGGCGAATGGCCCATGGATTTCAGTGGCCTGGTGCCACTGCCTGACTGTGATGGCAAGGCCAGCGTGCCTGGCCTGCGCCTGTTCAGCAGCAGCCGTTCCCTGGCCCTGGCCGGCTGGCTCAGCGGTCTGGAGCCAGTGCGCCTTGAGGTGAGTGGCCGCCAGCTGGTGCTGGAAGCCGGCATGGAGGACCGCTGGTTGGTGAGCGATCTGGCGGATGATGAAGCCGGCTCCGCACGCCAAGCCTTTGAGCAGGCCCGCCAGGAGGCTGGGGGACTGCAGTTCCTGGCCGTGCAGAGCACCCCGGAATCCAGTGAATTTGCTGGTTTCTGGCTGTTGCGCGACCTGCCGGATGTCTGAACAGCTGGATCCGCCGTTTGATCGCCCCGATCGCGGCTTCAACCAGCTTCCAGGCTGGAGCTGGATCGGCACCTACGGCGGCTATTACCTGCAGTGCGATGCCCTGCAAGCCTTTGAACACGGCTTCTTCACGCGCCAGTGGCAGGGCCGTGACCCCCATGAGCTGGTGGGCTATGTGAGCGCCGGGGTGAGTGTGCATCGCACCAAGCAGGTGCACGGCGGCACGGTGTTGGAGGCCAGTGCAACCAGCCAGGAACCCTGGCCCGATGCCGATGGTTTGGTGAGCGATGCCGGGGGGCAAAGCCTCTGGGTGTGCGGCGCCGATTGCACCCCGGTGCTGCTAGCCGACCCCAGCACAGGCCATGTGGCCGCCTGCCATGCCGGTTGGCGGGGGGTGGCCGCCCAGGTCTTGGGCCATGCCGTTGCAGCCCTCGAACAGCGGGGGGCCCAACGCAGCAGCTTGCTGGTGGCCCTGGGCCCAGCGGTGAGTGGGCCGAACTACCAGGTGGAGCGCAGGGTGAGTGAACAGCTGGGCTCAATCAGCGAGCTCCAGGCGGCAGGGGCCCTGCTGGAGGATCCAGATCCCCAGCGCGACCGGCTCGACATCCGCCAAGCTGCCAGGCTGCAACTGCTCCAACTCGGCTTAACGCCCGAGCATCTGCACCTCTGCCCGCTCTGCACCGTGGCGGAGCCGCTGCTGTTCCACTCCTGGCGCCGCGATCAGGTGAAAGCGGTGCAGTGGAGCGCCATCGTTAGCCAAGCCGCCTGAAGGCCACGGTGAGATTGTTGGCCGGCATCGGCCATCGGCCTGCCGGCTCAAGGCCACAGCTGAGGGCCAGCTCTCGCACCTGCTCGAGCTGGCGCAAGCCCCAGCGGGGATCACGGCTGCGCAGGCTGGCATCGAAGGCCTGATTGCTGGGGCTGGTGGGCACATCGGCTTCGATGAACGGGCCGTACAACACCAGCAATGCCCCTGGCGCCAGCTGGCGGCCGGCTTCAGCCATCAAGCCCTCACAGGCCTGCCAGGGGGCGATGTGAATCATGTTGATGCACAGCATCAAAGCCGGATTCAACTGCGGCCAAGGCCCTCTGGTGGCATCGAGATTCAGGGGGGGCTCCATGGCCTGCAGGCCCAACGCACGGGCCCAGGCCTCCAGGCTGGCGCGATGCTCCTGCAGTGGATCACTGCCCTGCCAGCGCAGCTGGGGGTGGCTGGAGGCAAAGCACTGCTGGAAATGGCAGAGATGCTCGCCGCTGCCGCTGGCGATCTCCAGCACCAGGCCCTGCTGGGGGAGCAAGGGCTCCAGCACCGTGGCAATCAATGCACGGTTGCGCTCAGTGGCGGGGAACCACAGGCGTGCATCGCAGCCATCCATTTGCATGGCAGCCTTGAACCAGAAGCTGGTTCCACCATGGCGCAGGGGTTCTGGTCGCAAAAGCCCTGGTGGTGCCAGCCCTGGTCGATCCTGCTCACCGGTGTGGTGCTGATCGCAGCCAGCTGGCTTGTGCTGCACCTCTGGTGGCTCACGGCCCTGGTGGCCGTGCCGGTGTTGGCCTGGTGGGGCCTGTTCCTGGTGGTGGTGCCCTACACAACGCCAGTGCCGGAAGAGCTGCCGAATCCGCCGGAATGAGTGCAGATTGAGCAGAGAGCCAAGCCTGCTGGGAGCATCGATGGCCGCTGATCCCCTGGCCCTGCAAGCGGCATGGCCCTCAGAGGTGCCACTGATCAGCCTTGAGGACGCCCTGGAGCAGAGCCTGCTGCAGAGCGGCCGCAGCCGGGAGGAGTACCTGCGGCGGCTGGCGCAGGATCTGCACAAACCGCAGCTGCAGCCGCTGCTGTGGCTGTTGCCACGGCGCTGGCGCCTGGGCGCAGCCCAATGGCCCCAACGGCTGCATGGCTTGGCCCAGGTGTTAGAGCAGGGGCTGCTCACCCCGGCCTTGCTGGCGGTGCTGAGTGATGAATTGGCCGCCCTGTTGCCCGAACCGATGCCGAGCTGTTCGGCACTGGAGCGCTGGCGCACCGCCCCGGACTGCAGCTGGGAGCAACTGCTGGAGCTGGCGCGAAGCCGCGATCCCATCGATGGGGTGCTGGCCGCAGCACGAGAAGCGCAACTGAGCCCCGGGCTGCAATGGCGCAATGTGGGGCTGCAATACGGCCAAAACAGCGCTCAACGCCAGGCCAATGGCCTGGCGGCCCGCTGGCTGAACCACGCCGGCAGTTCCCTGGCGGGCAGCCAGGACGGGCGGGGTGGTCGCCAGCTGATTGCCGCCCTGCTGCAGCAGGGCTGGCGCATCGAAGCCCGCTGCCGCGCCAGTGTGGCCAGCTTTGGTCTGGGGGCCAGCCTCCACCGGGCTGATGGGGCATGGCAGCAAGTGCCCATCGCCCTACCCCTGCGCACCGGTCTGCTGGATTCCAGCGGCCAGGAAATCCAATCACTGCTGCCCCACAGCAGCGTGGAACTGGAGCTGCAGGGCCCTGGTGTGCAGCTGCTGTTGCAGTTTTATCAAGGCACCGAAGGCCTGTGCGGCTGGGAAGCCCTCAATGACCTGCAGCGCCCCTGGCAAAACGACCGCCACAACGGCACCGTTCGCTACCAGGGGGAGCCATTCAGGGGCGAGAGCCTGCTGGAGCTGATGGACCTCTGCGATGTGATCGCCTGGGTGCACAACAGCCTGGCCAGCCAGGCCCAGCTGCGGCTTGGGGGCTACGGCACCCTGGGGTTCTGCATCGACACCACCGCCCTGGTGCAGCAGGCCTGCTGGGGCCACTGCCAGCTGTTCCCCCTGCTGCTGGGGGGGGCTTGGCGCGAACGGCTCAGCCGTTGCGCACACACCCTGCGCAAACAGCTACCAGCAAACCATCAAGCGGCCATGGATCGCTACCTCGTAGCGCTCAACCAGCTGCCCCTGGATGTGGCGTTGCATGGGGAAACCGCTGAACAGGCCTGGCAACGCCTGCGCAGCAGCCAACCCTCAAGCAGCCCCTTCCTGCTGGTCCAACACCTGCAGGATGCGGCTGATCACCTCACTGCGGTAACGCTCTGAAAACGGCCCACGCGAGCCGTTATGGGCCATCCCGGGCACCATCAGCCGCCGCACCAACCCCTGGCGGCGCGCCCGGTTCCACTTGGTGAAGGGCAGGATGCCAAGCCGCCCTGGGTAAGCGATCTGCCCCAGGGCAGCCACCGGGTCAATACTGCCCACGATCATCGTGATGCGGCGCAGACCCTGCAGCCATTGGTTGCCACTGAACACTCCACAGAAGGTGATGATCTGCACAGGCACTGCACAGATCTGGCGCAGGTAATCGGCCACCCCCATCGCCATCTCACCACCGCCGCTGTACCCGAGAAGCACCAATTCAGCGCCACCCTTGGGATCAAATCCCTCTTCCATCAGGCGTGTGGTGATCTTGAGCGCCAATTCGTAGTTGAGGATCGGCCCATAGCGGCGATCTGATGAGATCCCCACCTTGATCACGTTGTTGGCCTGAACCAGCACACTGGCCAGCAGGCACACCACCGCATTGGGGTGATGCTCCTGGAGGGTAAAGAGCCGCCGCCAGAACCAGGCACTGCCATGGTCTTCGGCGAGGCCAACCTGCAGAACGGTGTAGGTCTCCAGACCACGCACCAACACATGATCGTGCTGTAGTCGGGCCTGCAATTCCTCGAGGAACGCGCTCACCCGGGGGGGGTGATCCCGCTCCAATTGGTGAATGCCATCGAGGTAAATCACAAAACGGCGCACATGGCGGCCGGATGCCTGAGGCTGCGCCATGGAGAGCAGCTCCGCAGGCAGGGGCATGCCCTCGAGCCACCCCTCCCAAAAGGCGAACTGATTCACCAGGGAATAGATCCCAGCAATCGGAATCAACAGCAGCAGCGCCAGCAGCAGATCACGGCAGATGCGCAGAACATCGATCAGATCGTGATCCAGCGGATGAACCCAGGAGCGGTGCCCGGCAAAGAGCAGCACCGCCACCAGAATCACCAGCACCGCCAGCAGCAATGCACGCAGATTGCGGCGTTGCTGTTTGGCGAGATCACGAACATGGGGAGCTGCTGTTGCCATGGCTCATTCGTGCAATTCAGTGGCCAAGCGGCAATAGCTGCGGCGCCAGCTCTGACGAAACACCAAGGCCACCATCAACAGCGCCACCAGATAGCCCGGCGTGGTGATCAGCAGCACCTGCTCATAGGGAAGCGCAAAACGCAGATGCACCAGGGTGACCAGATTGAGATGAATCAGCACCCAGATCGTGATCGCAATCAAGTCACTGATGTAGGGCGCTGCCACCAGCACATAAAACAAGCCAGGGGTGAGGGCACCGGCGGTGGCATTGAAAAAGACATCCGGACGAATCACCTGATCAGCCAGCAGGGCAATCATCAGCAGATTCAGGAAATTGCCGATCAGCAAAGCTGCGCCCAACACCAAGGAATCCAGCAGCACATGCACCAGGATCTGGCGCGGCCGCAGGCGATTAGCCATCAAGGAGAACACATGGGCCAAGGAAAAGGAAAACCCAACGGCAATGGTGAGTTTCAGGCCCGTGTGGGCCTGAGGGATCGCCACAATCGTGCTCTCAACCAGATGCTCAAGGCGATGCTCAAACATTCTTGAGGCGAGGGCGATTAACAATCCAAAGAATCATGACCGACAACACTGCTGAATAGAAGCACCACACCGAATTAAAGGCACGGCTATAGGTGAACCAGGTGAGGAAGATGGAGACAAAGATCATGGCGCCAAACAGACGTACCGCCTTGTCACGCAGGAGCACCAGCGGCAGCACAATGAAGCCCCAGTACACCAATTGTCCCACAGGCTCAGTGTTCACAAAATTGTGCCAAATCGTGTCCACGTTGTAGGCCAGGCGTCCAGCTGTGACGGCCGGCTGCACCAACATGGGCTGAAACAAAACAGGGATATAGAAACCAATTCCCAACAATGAAGCCACAATCCACACCCATCGCAATCGGCGCTGCATCCCCTCTGATTCAGTGGCCTTACTGATGCTGTAGGCGCAGTAAGGAATCCAAATCATCCAGAAGCAATAGGCAAAGAACAGAAATCCCCGGGCCGTGATCGTTCCAAGCGGCTCCAAACCACCGTTATCCAAGGCTGTCCATTGCAATCCCTCAATGAACTGCTGCGTACCAAAGAAAGCCGGTGTCATTGCCAATGGCACGTAGGCCTTCTGCTCCGTGCTGCGGGCAATGTGGGTGCTGTACAGACCAAGCGGAACCAGTACAGCTGCCGCCGTGAAACTGGCGGAAGCGGAAAAGCACATGGGATCTGGATCGTCAACTTCAACCTAGTTAGAGGAATCCAGCCAGGCCAATGCCCGGGGTTTTCTTAAACCCGTTCAGACGTCTTGAGGCGTAAATGTTGCGCCAGGGGATCCAACGAATGGGGCGACTGAATCAGCTGACGATGGTTCCAAACAGGCAGTGAACGGCAGGGTCCTACCGGCAAAACGCCTCTCCAGGAGGGGATCACCATCAGATCCCACGGGCAATAGAAGCTCATGCAATCCATGTCTCTCAACAAAGAGACATCTGCATTCAAACGGCGCAACAGAGCGCTACCGATCTTCATATCGGCAACACCTGGCATCAGCAGACGCGGGCAGGGTTGGGCCAACAGGGTGCCGCGCTGGGGGCTTCCCACACTCACAAAGCGAATGGTGCGGCGATGACCTTCCAGCAGCTGAATCCAGGTGCGTGCAATCACCGCACCCATGGAAAAGCCGAGCACATCCAGCGGCTGCTCAGCTCCAAATTGCGCCTTGATCGCCCGATCCAGATCCTGCGCCAGGGTGAACAGGGGCGTGAACCCCAAACGATGGGGCAGATGGGGAGCCAGGACCTCTGCTGGCCATGGATCCAGCCGTTGACGCAGGCGCCGGAACACGTGGGGCGTGTCCCAGAGACCATGCACCAACACCAGCGGTCGGGCGCTTGGACTCACGGCAGCGGGGGAGGCGATCCCGCTTAGTTTCAGCCCACCGCAAACGAAATCGCTGAACCATGGCAGAGAGTCCTTATTTGGTATGCCTGGCCTTGATCGAGCAGAACGGCAAACGCCGCCTGCCGTTGGGGGGCAGCAGCCTCAGCGCCCCGCTTGCAGCAGGCGAGGATCCAGGGGATCAAGGCAAAGGCCTGGTGCTGGATCTGCTCCTGCGCCTGTGGCAACAGAGTGACAACGGCGCGATCGCCCGGGTGGACGGCACCAACAGCCTGCTGCTGCTGGAGTTGCCGATGGAGTGCTTCATCGAAACCCTGCCGCAGCTCAAGCAGCAATGGCTGGCCAGCGGAGACACAGCGGCGCTGCTGGAGGGTCTGCGGCAGCTGGCCGGGCAGGGCTGGAGCATCGCAACGGCAAAGTATGGCGAGCCCACATTCACAAGCTGGTAATGGCCCTGTTGTTGCGCGGAATCACAGCCCTGCTGCTCGTGCTGGGACTCTGGGCAAGCCCAGTGCAGGCAGCAGCCGATGGGGCCGCCCTGTTTGAAGCCCACTGCGTGGGCTGCCACCTCAATGGCGGCAACATCATTCGCCGCGGTAAAACCCTGCAACTCAAGGCCCTGGAGCGCAACGGCATCCATGGCCCACTGGAGATCGCCATCATCGCCACCGAAGGCAGAGGCCAGATGAGCGGCTATGGCGATGTGCTCGGCGAGGGCGGCGCTGATGCTGTGGCCGAATGGATCTGGCAGCAAGCTCAAGAGGGCTGGTGATCAGAACGCCTGGATCCAGGGGTAGATCTCAACAGCGGTCCAGATGCCATTGAGCCAGTAGATGTCGCCCTTCACGAGGGTTTCCACCTGCTCAAGGCTCTCGGCTTCATAAATACCGAACACATGGGTGCTGCCCTCGGTGGGGCCCAGGGTCACCAGCACTCCTTCATCTTTCTGCTGCTGCAGGCCCGCCAGGTGCTTCTCGCGGTAGGGGGCGCGCTTCTCCAGCGCGTTGTCGCAGTAGGTGCCCCAGAGCACGAATCGCATGAGCTGATGCTGATTTCAGCGGAGCTTACGGCTCAGCTATCAAGCGCGGCGCGCAGCTCAGCACAAAAGGCGCCGCCGGTGGCCACCGGATCAGCGCCATCGGCCTTGGCGCTGGCCATGCGCTTCACCAAGGCACTGCCCACGATGGCGCCATCAGCGCCCCAATTGCGCACCTCAATGGCTTGCTGAGGGCCTGAAATCCCAAAACCCACAGCCACCGGGGTGGATTCCATCCCCTTGAGCTGCCCCACCAGACCGGCCACCCGCGATTCCATCTGGGCCCGCTCACCCGTGACACCGGTGACACTCACCAGGTAAGTAAAGCCGCGGCTGGAGGCAGCAATGCGGGCCATCCGCTCAGGCGGAGTGGTGGGAGCCACCAGCAGCACCAGATCCAGGCCATGGGCGGCTGCAATTGGGGAGAGTTTTTCGGCCTCCTCAAGCGGTAGATCAGGCACCACCAGTCCAGCGGCTCCGGCGGCAGCGGCCTGAGCACAGAAGGTGTCCATGCCCACGTTCAGCAGGGGGTTGCTGTAGGTGAACAGCACCACCGGCATGGTGAGCTCCCCTTTGAGCCCAGCCAACATCTCCAACACCGCCTTCGGGGTGGTGCCTGCAGCCAGGGCCCGGCTGGCAGCAGCCTGAATCACCGGGCCATCGGCCAGGGGATCGCTGTAAGGGATGCCCAGCTCCACCAGATCAGCGCCATTGGCCTGCAGGGCCAGCAGCGCAGCCCGGGTGGTGGCCAGATCGGGATCACCAGCGGTGAGAAATGGCATCAAGGCGCAGCGGCCCTGCTGCCTCAGCCCAGCAAAACAGCTGGAGATCGCGCTGGAGCCGGAGGCCACGGTCATCGGTGCAGGCAACGTGTGCTGGGGCGCAGCCTATGGCTCCAGCTGCCCCACCTCCCGCAACAGCGCCTCCTGCTCCTCTGGACTGAGGCTGTTGAACTTCTCCCGCATCGCCTCTGTCTCCATGGCGTCATAGGCGCTGCGGTAGCGGCGGCGCTGCTCCATGAAGGTCATCTTTCCAGTCACCACGCGGGTGAGATAGGTGGCGGTCCAGCCCAGCACCAGCACCAGCAGCACAACGGATGCGGCAATTCCGGCATCGAACTCCTCAAAACCAGCGGCCGCGAAGCCCCAGTAGCCCACACCTCCCAACACGAACACCGCCAGGGTGAGCAGCAGCGCTTTGGCCCGGGTCATCAGCTCAAACCTCGCCCTGGCCTGCCATGCGCAGGTTGATGAATGGCGCCAGGGCGATCATCCCCGGGAAGAAGAGAAACACCAGTCCATAGATGGCGGTGCGCTCCAGCTTGCCCATCTGGTGCCAACGGCGATTGAGCCAAAGGATCAGCACCAGGGGCATCACCAGCAGGTAGGCCCCACCGATGGCCCCGTAGGCCAGCAGCACCGGCAGCGAGGGGCCGGTCAACAGCGACAGCAGGGAGTCCAGCAATGCAGCAAGCGCGAGAGTTCAGTGCCCGTGGCGGGATTCGAACCCGCACTGGAGCGATTTTAAGTCGCCTATCTCTGCCGGTTGGATTACACGGGCAAGCACCCAACCATCATCGGACACACCCGCACCACCTGCGATGGCTGAGGAACAGCTGCAACGCTTTCTGCACAAAGTGCAGCAACTCAACCAACTGGTGGCCCTCACAGAGGCCGATCCAGCGCTGCGGGCACGCCTGGCCGCCTGTGACACCCACCAGCAGGTGGTGGATCTCGCCAGCGGCCTTGGCCTGGAGATCAGCCGCCGCTGGGGCGAAAGCGACGCCCCTGCCGCCAGCCGTGAAGCCAACCTGCTGCGCAGCACCCCGCCGCCGCCTGGCCAGGAACGGGTTGAGGTGCTGCTGCAACAGGGAGCTGTGAGGCTGGAGCGGATCCACTCCTGCGCCGCCGCCACCCCCGCTGGCCAGTGGTACGACCAGGCGGAGGGGGAGTGGGTGGCCCTGATTCAGGGCAGTGCCCAGCTGCGCTTTGCCGATGAAGCCAGCCCGCGGCAACTGCAGTGCGGCGACTGGCTCTGGATTGCGCCGCACCGGCGCCACCGGGTGGAAAGCACCGATGGGGGTCGCGGCTGTCTCTGGCTGGCGCTGTTCGTGGAGACCAGCGGTGATGGCGATGCCCCGTAACTTTGAAGCTCAGCCCAAGCTCACGCCATGACCCGCTTTGCCCTGCTGCTGCTTGTTGCGCTCAGCCCCGTAGCAGCACTCGCCCAGGGCAACGCCCAGACCATGCAGGATGCCGCTAACGCCTTCAAGGTGTGCCGCCAGATTGCCAAGCCCGATCGCGATGAAACGGTGGGGCGCCAGGCAGCCCAGGCCTGGCTGGATTCAGCCCCCACGGCCAGTGAGGAAGCCCTGCCGCGGGATGCCCTGATGCAAGCGATGGTGAAGGCTTACAGCACGGAGATGCGCGAGCAGGGGCAACTGATCGCCATGGGCTGCAGCCAGGGGGTGCTGGATCGGGCCCTGCTGCAGAACTGGGGCCCGTTTCAGCAGGGGATTCGCAGCGTTCTGGTGCAAGAGGGGCTCGGCGGAATCCTTAAACCCGGCCAACGCTAAAGTCGCCTTAAGAAAAACTTAAGACGCTTGAGGCAAGGGTCACTCACGTTCGGCAATCTTCGCGAGGACCTCCAAGGAGAACAGCGCCGCAATGGGCTCGAATTGATTGGTCTGCGCTCCCTGCTTGAGCAGGGGCGCTGCCACGGAGCTTTGCAGCAGCGACTGCAAGCCCGCCGCTTGGAACTGGAGGAGCGTCAGCGGGAGCTGGAGCGCATCCGCAGCTTGCTGCGGGACACCAACCAATAAGCCGCTGACAAGGCCAGACAAGCCACACCCAGGCTGGCGATCAGCATGGGCTTGTTGTGCATCTCGCCAGGCAAAACGATGATTTTGCGAGCAAGGGCCGTGATCGCCGTGGCCAACACCAGGCGCACCTGAATGGCGTGATCCTTCAGGTAGGCCGTGATGTTCTCAAGCACCTCAATGGCAATCAGCAGCTCGAGCACCTGACCGAGCACCATTTCCAATTCAGTCACCAGGAAGGGGAAGGAACTGGGCAGCAGCTCAGAGGCAATCACCATCAACAGCTGCACGGTGGCGGCAATGATCACCAGAACCATCGCCACCGCCAGCAGCTTGGCCAACACCCGCTGGAAGCGGAGCAGACCCTGCTGAAACGCACTGTCGTCATCGATCAAGTGACGACGAAAGCCCAACACGCTTTTACGCACGACACTCAATTGGCGAAAGGCTCAAACTGGGGGCGAGCCGGTGTATCACCAGGAGGATTCACCAATTTGGTGTCACAGGTGATCGAACCATCGGCGGCGGTCAAGCAGTTGTCTTCCTGCACCTGGGTGGCTTCCCCCACATTGGAACCGGGGCCCAGCAAATAGCTACCGGATTGCGCCAAAAGCATCGGGGTCAGCAGAGCGAGCAGACGCACCACGGCATCAGGTCAATGGGGCCATCACTTTGCCTCAGATCAGCTCAGGCCGCGTCGTCCTGAATGGATTTCAGCAACATGTCGAGCTGGGAGAGGTCATCCAGACTTGCCGGTGCTGGGGCGAAGTCATCCGCTTCAACATCACCCGAGGACCACTGGGCCTCAATCCCGCACAGACGCTCCGCCAGTGCTGTGACTCCCCCCTGATGCACCGTGCGTTGCAGTTCCTGCAACAGCACCGGCATGCGAATGGATCCTGCCCGCAGGGCCCGACGCAGATCCGATTGGGTGCGGCCGCTGTGGCGCAGCCAATCCTTTAAGAAGGCCTCAAGCTGCTCAAGCTGGTCGGGATTGAAGCTGGTGCTGCTAGCGGCCATGGATCAAAGGCATGTCCCGATAGATCCAGATTGCCATTTCACAGCTGAAACCGCGATCAACCCCCAGCTTCCACCAAGCCTGATTGGATGCCTGCGCGGCGCAATTTGCGCAGGGAACGCTGCACCACCTGGCGGCAATACTCGCGACTGCAGCTCATCTGCCGGGCCACCTCAGCCAGGGTGCGCCATTCATTGGTGCCATCAAGACCGAAACGCAGCATCACCACGGTGCGCTCCTTGGGGGTGAGATTGGCCTGATCCAACAGCTTCCACACGGTTTGGGTGCGTTCGTCGAGCTCGGCCCGCTCCATCGGCGGCATCTCCTCGCTGGGCAAGACATCCACCAATTCAGAGGGATCCGATTTCGACTTCACCACCCCCTGCAGACTCACCGTGACGCTGCGCAGCTCACAGCCCAGCAGATCTTCCACTTCATCAAGGGGAAAATCGAGCGCATCAGCCAGCTCAATGGCGGTGGGCTGACGGCCACTCTGTTGAAACAAACGCGCCTTTGCGGCCCGTAACTTGGTGAGTTTTTCGTTGATATTGACCGGAATACGAATCGTGCGGCTCTGGGTGGAGAGGGCGCGATTCAAACCCTGACGAATCCACCAATAGGCATATGTACTGAATCGATGTCCACGGGTGGGGTCAAATTTTTCTACCGCCCGCGTTAATCCCAACGTGCCTTCCTGAATTAAATCAAGCAATTCCAACCCCTTGCCCTGATAGCGCTTCGCCAGATTCACCACCAGCCGCAGGTTGGCCGTAATCATTTGATTTTTGGCCCGCTCCCCAAGGCGCAGAATCTTGCGCTCCTCATCAGTGAGTTCAGTCAACGGCTTCTCAAGCAATGGAACCATCGCTTGAACCTTGCGGCCCAAGGTGAGCTCCTGCTCGGGGGTCAGCAATTTATGGCGACCAATTTCTCCGAGAAATGCGCTCAGTGAACTGGTTGTCATAACGCCTTCCATGCGATTGCATGAATTGAACCTAAGGGAACAGATTGGTTTCTTGGCAGCTGTCATAAAGGCTTCCAAGTTTCTATTTAGTTAGGAGTTCACACGAGCATCACAAGTGCACATTCCCTTTGGCTTCAAGCAACAAAAGAACTCAATCTCCTGCATAGAACCTTTAGTTATCCAATCCCTTCAGCCAGGGCATCCATAGCAATGACAGGACAAACACCACCGTGAACAGCCTTCACGGGGTACCGTCACGCTCTTTGCAGCCGTTGGATGCCCCAGGAGATCCTCAGCCGTGCCGGCATGGCCTACGCCCATGAACTCAGCTTCATGGTGTGCTTTGCAGCGCTCACAGCCGAGCGACTGATGATCCGAGCCAATCCCGATCAAGGCACCGCCACCAAATTGATCATCACCGATGTGATCTATGGCCTGGCGGCGCTCACCCTGTTGGGCAGCGGCATCATGCGGGTGCTGTATTTCGGTCAGGGCAGCGCCTTCTACACCGAAAATCCCCTGTTCTGGTGGAAGGTTGGTTTGTACCTGGCTGCAGGCGCCCTCTCCCTCTATCCCACGATCACCTATGTGCTCTGGGCGATTCCCCTGCGCAAAGGGGAAGCTCCCAGCGTGAGCGAAGCCACAGCCACCCGCATCGGCTGGATCATCAATGTGGAGCTGCTGGCCTTCGCCAGCCTGCCGTTCATGGCCAGCCTGATGGCACGCGGGGTGGGGCTGCCGGGATGATTCCGTGCGCGCCAGTGGAGTGGCGGCAACCGCCACCACCGGTGGCCGAGCTCAAACGCGAACCACAGCAGGCTCCAGCGCAAGCACCGGGATACGCCAGTCGCCTCAAAGCCAATCCCCGCGGCTGGATCACCCGGCCGACCTGGTGTGTCTGGGTGGAGCCTGGTGGTGATGACCGCTGGAACCAGCGCTGGAGCTCCGCGGTGAGCAACGCCCTGCGCGAGTGGGGCCAACACCTGGAGGTGGTGCAGGTCAGCGATGCCAAGGATGCCCAGCTGCGGTTGTGGCGGCGCCGGCCTCCCCTGCGGGATGGCCGGGCCAGCAATGGGCGCGCCTATCTGCGCCTACAGCAGGTCAAGCGAGAGGGCAACGCCGCAGCGCTTGAGCCCCAGGTGGAGGTGCTGCTCAGCCCCGGGCTGCGCCTGCCCGTGCTGCAAGCCACCGCACTGCATGAGCTGGGTCATGGCTTTGGCCTCTGGGGCCACAGCGATCAAGCCACCGATGTGATGGCCCCAAGCCAGGGGGCAACACCTCTTTTGGAGCTCAGCCCGCGCGACCGCCAGACGCTGACCTGGCTGCTGCAACAACCGAGCGCCGTGCCAGCAGCGCCGCCAACGGCAACGCCACCACAAACAACATTCCCTGGGTCAGCACCACCATCGGGCCCGAGGGCTGATTGAACAGCGCTGATGCCCACAGCCCCAGCAGCGCCGAGCCGGCACCAAACACAACAGAGAGCGCCACATAACCGTTGAAACTGCGGCACAACAGGCGCGCTGCGCAGGCTGGAATCACCACAAACCCACTGATCAACAGCACCCCCACCGTCTTGATCGACAGGGCCACCACCAGAGCCATCAGCCCCAGCAGCAACAATCTGTGGGTCTCCACCGCCACCCCCCGCGAGCGCGCCAAGGTGGCATCCACACTGATCAGGATCTGGGCGCGGCGACTGGCCAGCCCATAGGCCAAGGTGAGGCCCAACAGCAGCGCCAGGGGCAGCAGATCGCTCCAGGTGATGCCAAGGATGTCGCCGAACAACAGCTGCTGCAGGCTCAAACGCGCTCCAGGCAACGCGCTCAACATCACCACCGAGAGCGCCAGGGCCACGGAACACATCAAGCTCAACAGGGCATCAGCGGGCAGCACACTGCGGCGCAACAGCCAGCGCAACAGCAGGGCAAAACCAAGGGCAAACAGCAGCAGCAACCAGCCAGGACTCCAGCTCAGCAGCAGCGCCAAGCTGATGCCGAGCAACGACGCCTGACCCAGGGCCTCAGCAAAAAACGAGAGTTGCCGCAGCACCGCCAAGCTGCCCACCCAGCCACCGAGCACACCGGTGATCAGGCCACCCAGCAGGGCCCGTTGCATGAAGGGTTCCTGCAGCAACTCAAGGCTGCCGCCGATCGCAACTGTCATGGCTGCGGTTGGTGGTGATGGTGTTGATAGGGCACGAAATGGCGTCCGTACAGCCGCTCCAGCTCAATCGGGCTGAGGGTGTGCTCTGGCGCCCCCTGACAACAGAGGCGGCGATTGAGACACAGCACCCAATCGCTGCTGCGCCGCACCATGGGCAGATCGTGGGTGATCTGCAGAGTTGTGAGGTTCTCCTGCAGGCGCAACCGCTGCAGCAGAACCTGAAGTTGCTCACTGGCCTGGGGATCCAGGCCGGTGCGCGGCTCATCAAACACCAGCAATCGGCGCGGATGAATCGTGCAAAACGCCAACAGCACCCGCTGCAGCTCGCCACCTGAAAGCTCACTCAACAAGCGCCGGCGCAGGTGGGACGCCTCAAGGCGATCCAGGGCTTCACGCACGGCAACCCGGTGCTGACAGCGGGGGCTGCAGCCCAGGCGCACAAACTCCTCCACCGCCAACGGGAAGCGGCCATCGAGCCAGAGCTTCTGGGGCAGATAGGCCACCTGCTCACGGATGGCCTGGGGCATCTGGCCGCTGGGGGCAAGCTGAACCCCCAACAGTTCAATGCTGCCCCCGTGGTGGGGCAGCAGACCCAGCAACGCCTGCACCAGGGTGCTTTTGCCCGCCCCATTGGGGCCAATCAAGGCGATGTCATGGCCAGCATGCAAGTCAAAGCTGACGCCATCCACCACCAAGGCATCACCGCGCTGAACCCGCAGGTTCTGCGCCCTCAACACAGGAAGGCTCAAGGCTGAAAGGTGGCGGCGACGGCCTCTCCGTTCTGACTCATCACCTGCAGATAAAGCTCGGGGGTGCGCTGGGCATTGGCTGGAACCAGCTCGAGGGGATCAAACACCTCCAAA
>JAYKHZ010000006.1:0-13677 GCA_035286165.1 Synechococcus sp. | reverse complement strand
TGCCCGCCCCACGGGCGGTGAGGGGCACCCCATGGCGGTAGCAGGCCGCTGCCACCCGCTGCACCTGCTCACGGCTTTGGACCCGCACCACCAGGTCAGCCCTGCAGTGCTGCAACTGCGGGGTCAGCAGGGGCGAAAAAGCGAACTGATCATGGGACAACTGCTGCAGTTGGCTGCCGCTGCGCACCAGATCGAGATCGGCAAGCTCATCGATCAGTGCAGAGAGCTGGTCAGCAGCAACGGTCATCAACGCAACGGCTCGGCACGCAAAACAATGAACTGACCGGCCAGAGCGAGGGTATCGAGCCTGTACCCGGGAATGGGGAGCTCCGCCAACAGGCCCGTGCCACCCACCTCTGTGCGGTAGATGCTGAACAAGCCAAAGTTCTGGCGCACCGACAGGTTTCTGGCCAGATCACCCAAGGCCTCGCGCTGATCACGGAACAATCGCGGGCAGTCCTGCACCACCAGCTGCAACATCAGCGGCAGCACTCCTTCACGGCACACCTCCTTGACCCCCAGCTCACTGAGCTGCTCCCCGGCAAAGTCGGCGAAATCGTTGGGGCCCGGATTGCTGACCCCCAGCAGGGCAGCAGCCGCAGCAAGAAGCACCAAGGGCAGAGAGGGGCGTGGGAACAAGCCGGTGACCAAGCACTGGTAGATTCTGGTCTCCACGGCGGGCGTCGCCAAGTGGTTAAGGCAGCGGCTTGTGGCGCCGCCATTCGGGGGTTCGAATCCCCTCGCTCGCCCTTTTTGCACTTTTCCGTGAGGTCTACGGGTCTCAGCTGAGGAGTGCCATCAAGACCCGCTCAGCTCCGCCGGAGCTGCGCACCACATCGCCGCAGGGAATGCCTGTGGTTTGTTCTGTGGCCTGAATGGCCGCCTCGGCTTCGGCATCACTGAGACCAAAGGTGTTGAGTGCGATGGCGTTCACCTTGGGTGGCGTCATCCCAGCTGGCTGACCGAGCGCGGCCAGAGCCTCACAGGCGCTGATCAATTGCGGCAGTGGCGGCAGTTCCACCTGTGGGTGGGTGCGAATGGTGCGTTGGCCATGGCGATGCACCAACAGCAAGCCACTGGGCTGGCTGCCGCGAATCAGCGGCAGGGTGGCGGTGGAACCTGGATGACAGAGGGATCCCTGGCCTTCCACAAACACCAGCGCGTCAGCGCCGGCCCCCTCAGCAACGTTGAGCACGGCCTGTTCCACAGCACCGGCGGCGTAATCCACCCGCACCGCATCGAGGGGCACACCACTGCCGGCAATCAAGATGCCCGCCTGGCCAGTCCCCACAAAACGAGCATCGAGGCCCCGACGCCGGGCAGCGGTCGTGAGCTCCAGCGCTGCGCTCATCTTTCCCACCGACATGTCACTGCCCACCGCCAGGATGCGGCGGCAGGGGAGCTGCGCTGCCCGCGCCGCGGCCACGCTGAGCCCAGGGGGCTCGCAGCGCAGATCCCAGATCCAGGCGTGAGGCTGCCGTTGCGCCTTCAGTTCAGGGTCATCGCCAAGGCGGCTGTGCAGCCCACTGGCGATGCTCAACCCGGCCCGCAGGGCCTCCATCACCGATTGGCGCAGCTCGGGCGGCAAGCGGCCACCGGAAGGAGCCAAACCCACCACCGCCACCTGGGGGCCATAGACCATGGCCTCCGCCACCGAAGCAACCACCGGCACCGAGCGGGGAATGCCGGTCAGCAGGGGCAGATCGGCGCCGGCATGGGCGGGATCCAGCACAGCCACCACCGGTCCCTGGCGGTAGCGCAGAAACGCCAAGCCGGTTTTACCGCTGAGATCATCCAGGCCGCCGTGCTGCAACAGCAGCACCGGTGCATCGGCGCTCAGCATGGGATCACCCCCAGACCAGCTGTGGACGCAGGTTGCAGCAGATCCGCCTGGCGCTGCGGCCCCACGAAGGGATCGTTGCTGAGGTTCAGATGTGAATCGAGATCAGGCCACTCCACCAGCGGCAGCAGCTGTGCGGCCGCCCCGTTCAGGAGGGCGCTGTCGGAATAACAGCCCAGCATCAGCTGCAACCCCAGGCGACGGGCCAGCCGCGCCATCAAGACCGCCTCCGCCAGACCACCGGTTTTGAGCAGCTTGAGGTTCACCCCCTGCACATGGGGAGCCAGGCGCAGCAGATCCTCCACACCCCAGCAGCTCTCATCGGCCACCAGCGCCAGGGGAGCCACCCCTTGCAGCGCAGCGAAACCCTGCTCATCCCCCGGTTGCGCAGCGAGAGGCTGCTCCACCAGCACCACGCCCCGCTCAGCAAGCCAGGGCAGCATCTGACGGGCCTGCTCCAGGCTCCAGCCGCCATTGGCATCCACCTGCAACTCGGCGCCCTCCAGCTGGGGCAGCAAGGCCTCCACCAGGCGCTGGTCGTGGTCTGGGCCATCCGGACTGCCCAGCTTCAACTTGACCCGACTGGCCGGCAGCAGGGTGCGCCACCGCTGCAGCCGCTCCACCACCTGCTCCGGGGAACCCAAGCCAAGGGTGACGCTGGTGGGACGGCACCCCGCCAAGTCCAGCCCCCAAAGGCGCCAGAGGGGTTGTCCCAGGGCCTTGGCCCAGCAATCGTGCAGGGCCAGATCCACAGCGCAGCGCGCCGGCGGACTCAAGGGGACTAACAGTTCAGGCCAACGGGCCGGAGCAGGCAGCTCCAAGCTTTCGAGCTGCGGCAACCAGACCCGCAGCTCCTCCTCTAGCTCATCGGTGCTGAAGTGACGCTGACCGGTGTCGAAACCACCGGTTTCACCGCGACCGTGCTGGCCCGCCCCCTCCAGCTCCAGCAGCAAATGCTCCACCGCTGCCGTGGTGCCCCGACTGATGGTGAGGGGCACCTCCTTGGTGAGCGTGAAGCGGTGCAGACGCCAGCGCATCGCAACACACCCCTGGATCACTGAGTCTCACCCTGCCACGGCAGTGCTCCGGCCATGGTCAAGACTGGAGTTCCTCTCTGCCCCCACCGCTGCCTGCGCTGCCCATGGCCGATTCCTCCCGCGGCACCTACTGGATCACCACCTTCGGCTGCCAGATGAACAAGGCCGATTCCGAACGGATGGCAGGCATCCTGGAAACCATGGGCTACAGCGAGGGCAGTGGCGAAGACCAGGCCGATCTGGTGCTCTACAACACCTGCACCATTCGCGATAACGCCGAACAGAAGGTCTACAGCTATCTCGGCCGCCAGGCGCAGCGCAAACGGGACAACCCGTCTCTCACCCTGGTGGTGGCGGGCTGCGTGGCCCAGCAGGAGGGGGCGGCCCTGCTGCGGCGCGTGCCCGAACTCGATCTGGTGATGGGTCCGCAGCATGCCAACCGCCTGGACACCCTTCTCACCCAGGTGGAGGCGGGACAGCAGGTGCTGGCCACCGAGGAGCACCACATTCTTGAAGACATCACCACCGCCCGACGCGAGAGCGAACTCTGCGCCTGGGTGAATGTGATCTACGGCTGCAACGAACGCTGCACCTACTGCGTGGTGCCCTCCGTGCGCGGCCAGGAGCAATCACGCCTGCCCGGCGCCATCCGCCTGGAGATGGAGGGACTGGCAGCCCGCGGCTTCAAGGAGATCACGCTGCTGGGGCAAAACATTGATGCCTACGGGCGCGACCTACCCGGCATCACCCCCGAGGGCCGACGCGAAAACACCCTCACCGATCTGCTGCATCACGTCCACGATGTGGAGGGGATCGAACGGCTGCGCTTCGCCACAAGCCACCCGCGCTACTTCACCGATCGACTGATCCACGCCTGCGCCGAACTGCCCAAGGTGTGCGAGCACTTCCATGTGCCCTTCCAGAGCGGTGATGACGAGCTGCTCAAGGCCATGGCCCGCGGTTACACCACCGCCCGCTACCGCCGCATCGTGGAACAGATTCGCCAGCTGATGCCCCACGCGGCCATCAGCGCTGACGCAATCGTGGGCTTCCCGGGGGAAACCGATGCCCAGTTCCGCCGCACGCTGGAGCTGGTGGAAGAGATCGGCTTCGATCAGCTCAACACCGCGGCCTACTCACCGCGGCCCAACACCCCCGCCGCCACCTGGCCAGACCAGGTGGAAGACCACGTGAAGGTGGAGCGCCTGCAGGAACTCAACGCCCTGGTGGAGCGCACGGCCAAGAAGCGCAGCCAGCGCTATCTGGGACGCGTGGAGGAGGTGCTGGTGGAAGGCATCAACCCCAAGGACCCCAGCCAGCTCATGGGGCGCACCCGCACCAATCGGCTGACCTTCTTTGCCGCGGCCGGCTACGGCATCGGCGACACCGTGCCAGTGCGCATCGATCAGGTGCGCGCCTTCTCCCTGAGCGGATGTGCAGAACCCCAGCCAGCATTGGTACTTTGAGCGCCCCGAGCTGAGCCGTTGCCCCCCTCCCCTGCCACGACCCCAACGCACCCCCGAGTGGTGGGGCTGGTGTTCGGCGGAGCCTCCGGTGAACACGCCGTGTCGATCCGCTCCGCCGCCACCGTGGCCAGCGGCCTGCGCAGCGGGGCCAATGCTGAGCGCTACCGGGTCCTGCCCTTCTACATCGATCGCCAGGGTCGCTGGTGGGGGGAGCAAAGCGCCCTGCAGGTGCTGGAGAGCGGCCAGGCCATGGAGGACAACGGCAGTCCAGCCGGTTTCCGCGGCCTGCCAAGCGGCGCCCTGGAGGTGGATGTGTGGTTCCCGGTGCTGCATGGCCCCAATGGGGAAGACGGCACGATTCAGGGGCTGTTCAGCCTGATGCAAGTGCCCTTCGTGGGCTCTGGCGTGCTCGGATCAGCGGTGGGGATGGACAAATTGGCCATGAAAGCGGCCTTTGCAGCCGCGGGGCTGCCCCAGGGGCCCTACCGCCCACTGCTGGCTGCTGAACTGGACCAGGGCGAGACCCTGCTCGATGACCTGGAGCGGGAGCTTGGCTATCCCTGCTTCATCAAACCGGCCAACCTCGGCTCTTCGGTGGGCATCACCAAGGCCAACAACCGCGCTGAACTGCGCGCTGGGCTGCAGCTGGCCGTCAGCCATGACAGCCGCCTGCTGGTGGAGCAGGGGTTAGCGGTGCGGGAGCTGGAATGCGCCGTTCTCGGCCGTGAACCGATGCGGGCATCGGTGCTTGGTGAGGTGCGCTTCGATGCTGATTGGTACGACTACGAGACCAAATACAGCGACGGCACCAGCACCACATTGATTCCCGCCCCCCTGCCCGAGGCGGTGAGCTGTGAAGCCCAGCGGCTGGCGGTGCTGGCTCTCCAAGCGGTGGGAGCCAGTGGGCTAAGTCGGGTGGATTTCTTCTATGAAGAGAGCAGCGGCAAGCTGCTGATCAATGAAATCAATACGTTGCCTGGCTTTACCAGCCAGAGCATGTACCCCATGCTCTGGAGAGAAAGCGGTATTCCGCTGGAGGAGTTGGTGCATCAACTGCTGGAGCTTGCCCAATGAGTCATGGACTGCTGTGGCTGCCCTTACTGGTGGCCTTTGTTGTGCTCACTGCTCTGGGCTGGCTTGAACGCAGGCGTCAGCGCCTGTTTCTCGAATGGGCTGAGGGCTCAGAGCTATCCAAGCTTGATGGGGCAGGAGCGGCCCGCCTGCTGAACGGCCGACTGGAGTGGAGCACGTTTGAAGCCGGAAAACTCAAGCCAGAAGGGAGTTTTGAGGTGTGCCAACTGGAACTGGTGGAGCTTCTGTCTTTGAGCTCCGGAGACGCCCCCCTCACCGATGAGAGCCACGGCTCCTGCCGGCTGCGCCTGATCGGCAGCGGCCAGCAACGGGATGTGGCCTTCGCCGACGCCGATCGCGCCCGCGAGTGGATCGAACAGCTGATGAGTCGTTCTCGCTGCGAACTGTGAGCGTGAGTTCCCCAGAGGCGAAGCCTTTGAGCGAGGGCATCCAGCGGCGCCGAGAACTCAGGCGGCGTAAGCGTCTTGGCCTGCTGATGAGCCTCTGGCGTCTGCTGGCCCTGGGGGGCACCAGCGCCGGACTGGGCTGGTTGTTGCTGCACCACGGCTGGGTGCTGCGCGGACCGGAGCAGGTTCAAGTGAGCGGTGCCTGGGGCTTCAGCCGCGCGCAGATTATTCAGGCCGCTGAGCTGCGCTTCCCCTTGCAGCTGCTCGAGCTCGATCCAGTGCGCGTGCAAACCAACCTGGCCAAAACGCTGCCGGTCGAACAGATTCAGGTGCAGCGCAAGATGCTCCCGGCTCAGCTGCGCATCAGCCTCAAGCAACGACAAGCGGTAGCCAAAGCCAGGCGACGCACCCCCAGCGGCCTGGAATTTGGCTTCATCGACCGCACAGGAACCTGGATTTCTCGCGAACAGCAAGCGAAATCCACCAACAAATCAGCCCCGACATTGTTGGTGGTGGGCTGGCAACAGCGCTATGCCACCACCCTTGAACAACTACTGAGTCAACTGCCGGCCAGGGCGCAAATTCAGCAACTGCAGTTTCGCCGCAATGGTGATCTCTGGCTGCTGAGCCCAACGCTTGGGCCCGTGCGATTTGGGCCCATCGACAATCAACTCAGCCGTCGCTTGCAAGTGCTCAATCACCTCAGCAGCAACTGGAACGGCAAGCCCAGTGCCAATACCGCCAGAGCCTGGGACCTCAGCAATCCAGAACAACCCGAGCTGGTGTTGAAAGCATCAGCAAAAAAGAAGCCCTCAGCGTCAGAAAACTGACACACCAAGGTGTTGCAATTTCCTCAATAAATGGCAATGCTGTCGCCAACGCAGTGCCTGCTTAGGTCTCCCTGGATAATGCTTCAGCAACTGAACGGTGCCGGCCTGGTCATGGATAGCGAAAAGACCACTGCTTCTAATCCCGGCACTACCAGCTTCAGCGGCTTGAACAACCAAGGCATCGTCCCCAGCCAAACGGCCCGAATCGCCGTGATCGGCGTTGGTGGAGGTGGCAGCAATGCCATCAACCGCATGATCGCCTCCGAGCTCGAGGGGGTTGGTTTTGCAGTGCTCAACACTGACGCCCAGGCGCTGCTCAACTCATCTGCAGACCAGCGGATGCAGCTGGGCATGAAGCTCACCCGCGGGCTCGGGGCTGGCGGCAACCCCGCCATCGGCCAGAAGGCAGCTGAAGAGTCGAGGGCAGAACTGCAGCAGTCCCTCGAAGGCACCGACCTGGTGTTCATCACCGCTGGCATGGGCGGCGGCACCGGTACCGGCGCTGCTCCGATCGTGGCTGAAGTGGCCAAGGAATCAGGGGCGCTCACAGTTGGCATCGTGACCAAACCCTTCACCTTTGAAGGGCGCAAGCGCATGCGTCAGGCCGAAGAAGGCATTGCGCGCCTGGCTGAGCATGTGGACACCTTGATCGTGATCCCCAACGATCGCCTACGTGATGCCATCTCCGGTGCCCCCTTGCAGGAAGCGTTCCGCACCGCCGATGAGGTGCTGCGCAGCGGCGTGAAGGGCATCAGCGACATCATCATCAAGCCCGGCCTGGTCAATGTGGACTTTGCCGATGTGCGCTCGGTGATGGCGTCTGCCGGCACCGCCCTGCTGGGTATCGGTGTGGGTTCGGGCCGCTCCCGCGCCAGTGAAGCCGCCATGGCAGCCATGAGCAGCCCCTTGCTGGAGTCAGCCCGTATCGATGGCGCCAAAGGTTGTGTGATCAACATCAGCGGCGGCCGCGACATGACCCTTGAGGACATGACCACCGCTTCAGAGGCCATCTATGACGTGGTGGACCCCGAGGCCAACATCATCGTGGGTGCCGTGGTGGACGACGCCCTCGAGGGCGAAATTCATGTCACGGTGATCGCCACTGGCTTTGAAGGTGGCGGCCAGTACGCCCCCAAACGCACCATCAAAGCTGAGATGCCCGGTAGCGACACCCTGATCAATGGCAGTGATACCGCCGCCGATGAGAGCGGTGTGCGCATCCCCTCATTCCTGAGGAACCGTCAAAACAACGACCAACTTTGATCAACAACAATCCCCCCTCCCGCGGAGCGAGAGGGGGGATTGATCTGCCTAGCGGTTAAGAAGTCGCTGGAGCTCACTCGATTGAAGAGGGTGACCCGGAATCCACGCCTGCACCAAGCATCCCGTGTGGCTGCTGCCTTCCGGATCTGACCAGGTTTGGGCGTCGGAGCCGCATGGGTCCGAGTCGACGAAATGCTAGCAAGGACCCGTCCCCGGAGTTGCCTTGAGCCTCGCCCCCCGTCAGTTGAGCCAGCACCTGCTAAGGCGCAAGCAGGAGCAGCAACCGATCACGGTGCTCACCGCCTGGGATGCCCTCAGTGCGCACTGGGCTGAATCAGCCGGCGTTGATCTGGTGCTGGTGGGCGATTCCCTGGCCATGGTGGCCCTCGGCCACGCCACCACTCTGCCGGTGAGCCTCGATGCGATGGTGCACCACGCCGCGGCGGTGGAGCGCGGCCTGCAGCACACCCCAATGGTGTGTGACCTGCCGTTTCTCAGTTACCAATGCGGTGCCGATCGGGCCATGGCCGCCGCCGGGCGCTTTCTGAAGGAAACAGCCTGTGAGGGGGTGAAGCTCGAAGGCGCAGAGCCGGAAACCCTGGTGGTGATCGACCGGCTTGTGCGCAGCGGAATTCCCGTGATGGGCCATCTGGGGCTCACCCCCCAATCGGTGAGGCAACTGGGCTACCGGCGCCAGGCCACCGATCCGGTAGCCCAGGAGCGGCTGCGTCGGCAAGCCCTGGAGCTGCAACAGGCGGGCTGCTTTGCCCTGGTGCTGGAGCACGTTCCCAGCGCCCTGGCCAACCAGCTCAGCGGCGAGCTCAGCCTGCCGGTGATCGGCATTGGTGCAGGCGATGGCTGCGATGGCCAGGTGCGAGTTAGCGCCGACCTGCTGGGGCTGACGCCCCAACAGCCACCGTTTTCCCCCGCCCTGCTGCCGGGCCAACAGCTGATCCAGGAAGCCCTCAGCCAATGGGTGCAATCGGTGCAACAGGCTCCAGCGCCAGCAGCAGATCAGCCAGCACCGCATTGCTAAGCGCAAAGCCCTGGGGGGCCACCAGCCGCAAACGGTTGCCACTGAGCGCGATGCAGCCCTGCTGCAGCCAGGGTTCCAGCACGGGCCGCAACAGCAGATTCAGCGGCTGAGCAAGCCCCAGGGCCTGCTCCAGCCAGGCGAGATCCACCCCTTCTCGGCGACGCAACCCCACCAGAAGCAGATCCTCCAGGGGCGGTAGGGCACCGGGATCACCGAGTCCCTGGTGGCCGGCCCGCTGCTGCAACCAGGCGCCATAGGCCTCCCGTGTGCGGGGCCGGGCCTCCCGCTCACCGCCAACACCAGCGGTGGCCCCCAAGCCCAAAGCCCACCAGGAGGCGCCGCTCCAGTACACGCGGTTGTGGCGGGACCCATGGCCCGGCAGGGCCCAGCTGCTGATCTCGTAATGCCCATAGCCGGCCTGCGCCAAGCGCTGATGGCAATGCTCGAGCTGATCTGCGGCTGCGTCCTGATCAGGCAGGGGCAACTGACCCACTTGCTGGCGCCGTTCAAACACCGTGCCCGGCTCCACGATCAGGTCGTAAATCGAGAGATGGGGCGGCCGCTGTTCCAGAGCCTGCTCCAGCTCCCAGGCCCAAGCCTGGGGGGTTTGGCCAGGCAGGTTCACGATCAGATCGAGACTCCAGCTCTGCAGATCGCCCTGCTCCTGGGCTTGACGCAACCAGGCGCAGCTCTGGAGCAGGTGCAGGGCCCGATGGCGGCGCCCCAATCCCTCCAGCACTTGATCATCAAAACTCTGGCCGCCAAGGCTCACCCGATTCACCCCCAGGGCCAGCACCGCCTGCAGCCGTTCCAGGTCAAAACTGGCCGGATCCATCTCCAGAGTGAGTTCTGCGCCAGGGGCCAGACCCCAGTGGCTGCGCACCGCCTGCAACAGCAGCTGGAGCTGCTGGGGAGTCAGCAGCGAAGGGGTGCCACCACCGATGTAAAGCGTGGACAACGGCGGCCCAGCTGGGGCGGCGGCCAGATCCAGCAGCAGCTGATCGAGGTAGTGCTCCACAGAGGCGGAGCGACTGCCATCGGCGTGATCCCCCAGCGGCACAACCGGAAAATCACAGTAAAAACAGCGCCGATGGCAAAACGGGATGTGGAGATAGAGGCTGCGCGGCAGTCGCCGATGGGCAGGAAGCGGCACACTCATGGCAATCTCACTAGGACCCCCTTGCCCTCGGACCTGACCGTTCAGTCTTCACTGTGGAAGCCCTGATCCTGCTGCTGTTTGTGATCTCCGGGGCCGCCGCTGGGTTCCTCGGTGTTGATCTGCTGCCACCACGCATGTTGGTTCAAGTCACCAACCTGGAGGGGCTGCAGTGGGTGATGGGGGGCTTTGGCGCCTTCTTTGGCCTGATTGCCGGCTTCCTGTTCCAACGGCTGCGGGCGCAGCTGATGCGCCAGGTGCGCACGATGCCCACCGATCTGCTGATCAGCCGGGCGGTGGGACTGATCCTGGGGCTGCTGGTGGCCAATCTGCTGCTGGCGCCGATTCTGCTGCTGCCACTCCCTTGGGAAGTGGGCTTTGTCAAGCCCCTGGCGGCGGTGCTCAGCAACGTGTTCTTCGGGGTGAGCGGCTACAACCTGGCCGAGGTGCACGGCCGCGCCCTGCTCCGGCTGTTCAACCCCAGCAACACCGAAGCGCTGCTCGTGGCCGATGGGGTGCTGCAGCCAGCCAGCCCCAAGATCATCGACACCAGCGTGATCATCGATGGCCGCCTGCGAGGTCTGCTCGAAAGCGGCTTGCTGGAGGGTCAGGTGATCGTGGCCCAATGTGTGATCGATGAGCTTCAGCAGCTGGCCGATTCGAGCAATTCAGAGAAACGGGGCAAAGGACGCCGTGGCCTAAAGCTGCTGGCCGAATTGCGCGAGCAATACGGTCGCCGTTTGGTGGTGAACAGCACCCGCTACGAGGGTGATGGGGTGGACGACAAGCTGCTCAAGCTCTGCGCTGACACTGGTGGGCTGCTGCTGACAGCGGACTACAACCTCTACAAGGTGGCCCAGGTGCAAACCGTGCGGGCTCTCAACCTCAGCGAGCTGGTGATCAGCCTGCGGCCGGAGGTGCAACCGGGCGATCGCCTGCAACTCAAGATCGTGCGTGAAGGCAAGGAAGCAGCCCAAGGCATTGGCTACCTCGAAGACGGCACGATGGTGGTGGTGGAAGGCGGCAAGGACAGCATCGGCAAGCGCCGCGATGTCACGGTCACAGGAGCGCTGCAAACGCCAGCGGGCCGCATGGTGTTCGCCCGTCCGTCCGACTCTCGCTAGGCTCTGCCGACCTGCCTGAGGCGATGTCAGTGCCCTTCTCCGCCATGGACATCCGGTCGGTATCGGCCCCCTATTACGAGGGTGGCGGCGGAAATTTCCGCACGCCGCCCCCGGACCTGCCCTCTTTGATGCTCAAGGAGCGGATCGTCTACCTCGGCCTGCCCCTGTTCTCCGATGACGATTCCAAGCGTCAGATGGGAATTGATGTCACCGAGCTGATCATTGCTCAGCTTCTGTATCTGGAGTTCGATAACCCCGAGAAACCGATCTTCTTCTACATCAACTCCACTGGCACCAGCTGGTATTCGGGTGATGCCATCGGCTTTGAAACCGAAGCCTTCGCCATCTGCGACACCATCCGCTACGTGAAGCCACCGGTGCACACCATCTGCATCGGTCAGGCCATGGGCACCGCCGCCATGATCCTCTCGGCCGGCACCAAGGGTCAGCGGGCCTCACTGCCGAATGCCTCGATCGTGCTGCACCAGCCCCGCAGCGGCGCCCGCGGCCAAGCCACCGACATCCAGATCCGGGCCAAGGAAGTGCTTCAGAACAAGCGCACCATGCTGGAGATGCTCTCGGAGAACACCGGCCGCAGCGTTGAGCAGCTCTCGGCTGACTCCGACCGCATGACCTACATGACCCCGGCCCAGGCCCTCGAGTACGGCCTGATCGATCGGGTGTTGAGCAGCAAGAAGGATCTGCCTTCCCCCGTGGCGGCCTGAGCCCAACCACACGTTGACCTGAATCCACCACATCCAGTAGCAGACCCATGCCCATCGGTACTCCCAGCGTTCCCTACCGCCTGCCCGGCAGCCAGTACGAGCGCTGGGTTGACATCTACACCCGCCTTGGCGTGGAGCGCATCCTCTTCCTCGGCCAGGAAGTGAACGACGGCATCGCCAATGCCCTGGTGGCCCAGATGCTCTATCTCGATTCCGAGGACAGCAGCAAGCCGATCTACCTGTACATCAACTCACCGGGTGGTTCGGTGACCGCTGGCCTGGCCATCTACGACACGATTCAGTACGTCAAATCCGACGTGGTGACCATCTGCGTGGGACTTGCAGCCTCCATGGGCGCCTTCCTGCTGGGCGCTGGCACCAAAGGCAAGCGGGTAGCCCTGCCCCATAGCCGGATCATGATTCACCAGCCCCTGGGGGGCACGGCGCAGCGCCAGGCCAGCGACATCGAAATCGAAGCCCGGGAGATTCTCCGCCTCAAGGATCAGCTCAATCAGCAGATGGCTGACATGACCGGCCAGAGCATCGAGAGGATCACCAAGGACACGGACCGGGATTACTTCCTCAGCGCAGCTGAGGCCAAGGAGTACGGCTTGATTGATCGGGTGATCAGCCACCCCAATGAAGCCTGAGCCAGCGTTTGGGTAGGCTCTCCCTTTGCCCTGCCCCAACTCCGGATGGCCACCCTCTATTACGACAACGACGCTGACCTGGGCCTGCTCAGCGGTAAGACGGTGGCGATCATCGGCTACGGCTCCCAGGGCCATGCCCATGCTCTGAACCTCAAGGACAGCGGCATCGATGTGGTGGTGGGTCTCTATGCAGGCAGCCGCTCAGCCGAGAAGGCCAAGGCCGATGGCCTTGAAGTTCTGAGCGTGGCTGATGCCGCTGCCAAGGCCGACTGGATCATGGTGCTGCTGCCCGATGAGTTCCAGAAAGAGGTCTACGACAAGGAGATTGCCCAGCACCTGAGTGCTGGCAAGGTGCTGAGCTTCGCCCATGGCTTCAACATCCGCTTTGGGCTGATCCAGCCCCCCGCCGATGTGGACGTGGTGATGATCGCCCCCAAGGGCCCTGGTCACACCGTGCGCTGGGAATACCAGAACGGCCAGGGCGTTCCCGCTCTGTTCGCCATTGAGCAGGACGCCTCCGGCAACGCCCGTGGCCTGGCTATGGCTTACGCCAAGGGCATCGGCGGCACCCGCGCCGGCATCCTCGAAACCAATTTCAAAGAAGAAACTGAAACCGACCTGTTCGGTGAGCAGGCCGTGCTTTGCGGTGGCCTCAGCGAACTGGTGAAAGCCGGTTTTGAAACCCTGGTGGAAGCTGGTTATCAGCCGGAGCTGGCTTACTTCGAGTGCCTGCACGAAGTGAAGCTGATCGTGGATCTGATGGTGAAGGGCGGCCTCTCCGCCATGCGCGACTCCATCTCGAACACCGCTGAGTACGGCGACTACGTGAGCGGCCCCCGCCTGATCACCGCCGACACCAAGGCTGAGATGAAGCGCATCCTGGGTGACATCCAGGACGGCACCTTCGCCAAGAACTTCGTGGCCGAGTGCGAAGCCGGCAAGCCAGAAATGAACAAGATCCGTGAGCGCGACCGCGGCCACAAGATCGAAGAGGTGGGCAAGGGCCTGCGCGCCATGTTCTCCTGGCTGAAAGCAGCCTGATCAGCTGGTGCCTGGTGGCCGCAGCCTGCGG
>JAYKHZ010000005.1:0-7214 GCA_035286165.1 Synechococcus sp. | reverse complement strand
CCCACCTCGAGCTCGAAAAGAGCAAGCTCACCGCCAAGGTGGTGGGCAAGTGCGAGCGCGAGTGGGTGGCTCTGGAAATCAACGAACTGCTGGTGGTGGAGTACTACTCCCGCAAGGTCTGATTTTCAGCTCAATCGGCAGGTCAGTCCATGCTGGCCTTCCACTTCAACCCCGCCCCGGCGGGGTTTTTTTTATGGCTTGCGCTGGCTCAACCAACACCTCAAACCAGCACCAAACGCAGAAGACAAGCTGACCATCACTGGTGACACTCAGCCCATCCACAAACCACTGCATCGATCCAGCAGTGGCCTGATCCAGTGAATGAAAAAGCCCCTGCAAAAGCAGGGGCATCCATCATCAAACAGCCATCAAGACTTCAACCAATGCTATTACCAGTTCCTTGAATAACATTGCTCACTCCATTATTAATGGAATTATTATCACCCTTCACTGTGTTCCCACTTCCGGTGACAGAGTTACTTAATCCTTGAACATCATTGGGACCAGCAGCACCACCAGCCGCAGCCTGGAGCTCTTGATCAGAGACTGATTCTTGTTTTTGATTATCAGACATTGCCGAAAATGCAAATGAGGTCTCAACAAATCTACCAGGATTTCAACCAATCGATCCCTCAAGATTCTCTTATCTCCCACTCAATTCAGACCTCCAACTCAGCACTCCACTGCGGCTCGCAAGGCTGCCAACCGACGGCCACCAGCACTTGCCAGAGGGTGTCGGCCGCATCGTGGCGCAAATGCACGCGAGTTTTCAGTAGTGGTGGCCTGCCAGGACAGGGCTGACCGGAATCCACAAACACGCGCAGATCACCAGGTGCACTTTTTTCGTCGCGGTGAAAGCGCTTGGTGTGCGCCGTTGCCGGATCCTGAATCCAACCGTATCGACCCATTGCTGAGAGGGGGTGAACGCGATCGCCAATCCCTGTTTTAGTACATGTGTACCAGGACGTCAATGGCGGGGCTTGCCGAACCCTGATCAAGTTGTTACGGCTGCATGCATTCACGCCAACCCGTTGCACAGTGGTGGCGGAGCGCAAGCTCCTTCCTCACACACCAAAATCCTTAGCCCCGGCGAGCCCGGGGCTTTTTCTTCGCTGCATAAGCTGCTGCGGCAGCAACAGCGGCCATGGACAACAGCGGAGCCACCATCCAGGCCTTCCTGGCCCGTGCCCAAAGCGATCGGCAACTGCAGGAGGCACTGGAACGGTGCGGCACCGCCGACGAGGTGGCGGCCCTGGCAGCAACCCATGGCTATCGCTTCAGCGGCAGCAGCCTGTTGCGCTTGGCTGAACGCAGCAAGGGAGCCATTGGTGTGCAGCGGATCGTGCACCCCGGGGAATACCCCGGGCGTTACTACTGAATGGCCTGAGCTCAGCCGTTGATCAGGGTCTCGAGCGCCGTGGTGACATCCGGCTGACGCATCAACGCCTCACCCACCAGCACCGCATCGGCGCCAGCGGATTGCACCCGATCGAGATCATCACGGCTGAAGAGCCCTGATTCACTCACCAGCAAGGCACCAGCCGCACGAATGCGCTCGCCGTAGGTGGCCGTGAGCTGTTCGGTGGTGGCCAGATCCGTACTGAAGCTGGTGAGATCCCGGTTGTTGATCCCGATCAGCTGCACCCCGTCCAGGGCCAGAACACGTTCGAGCTCCTCGGCGTCATGCACCTCCACAAGCACCTGCATGCCCAGGCTGCGGGCCACCTTGAGCAGGTAAGCCATGTCCTGATCGGTGAGGATCGCGGCAATCAGCAACGCCGCATCCGCTCCGGCAGCGCGGGCCTGATACAGCTGATAAGGGCTCAAGATGAAGTCTTTGCAGAGCAGCGGTAGCTCCACCACCTGGCGCACCTGCACCAGCACCTCGAACCCCCCCTGAAAGAAGCGCTTATCGGTGAGCACGGAGAGGCAGCTTGCCCCCCCTGCCGCGTAGCCGCGGACAATGGCTTCAGGATCAAAATCCTCGCGGATCACCCCTTTGCTGGGGCTGGCTTTCTTCACCTCGGCAATCACAGCCGGCTTGCGGCAGCTGGCCTTGAGGGCAGCGATGAAATCTCGGGGGGCAGGCAGCGCTGCCACCTGCTGCTTGAGCTGCTGCAGCGGCACCCGCTGGCGGGCCGCATCGGTTTCGCGATCTTTCTCCCAGACGATCTCTTCGAGGATGTGGCGCGGTGCGCCCTCATCGTGGGGAATCGCGTATTCAAGATGGGCCACCCGCACCTTGGGGTTCGGGGGCCGGCGACGGATCTCCATGGCGATTCCTCAGGCGCTGAGAGCGTGAGCAGCCTGCTTGTAGGCCACTTCCACCACCTCACTCAAGGTGGGGTGGGTGTGCACTTCATAGGCCAACTGCTTCACCGACTGACGGCGGGCCACCGCATTGGCCACCTCCTGGATCAGATCAGCGGCGTGCAAGCCAAAGATGTGGGCACCCAGCACCTCGCCGGTGTCCTTGCGGAACAGCAGCTTCATCAAGCCATCCGATTCCAATTCAGCCAGGGCCTTGGAGTTGGCCTTGAAGTAGCTGCGCACGCTGCCGAGTTCAAACCCCTGCTCCGCAGCCATGGCTTTGGCATCGGCTTCGCTGAGGCCCACCGAGCTGATCTCTGGATGGGTGAAGGTGGCCGCTGGAATCGAGCGGTAATCCACGGTGCGATTGCCGCCGCAGATGTTCTCCACGGCCACCACACCCTGGGCAGCAGCGGTATGGGCCAGCATCATCTTGCCGGTGACATCCCCAACGGCATAAAGGTGGGGAACAGGTGAACCACCAGCCAGCACCCGCAGGCCGTCATCCACCGGGATGAAGCCGCGCTCGGTTTCCACCCCAACCGCAGCGAGATTCAGCTCAGCGCTGGTGGGCACCCGGCCGGTGGCCACCAGCACAGCATCCACTTCCAAGGTTTCCACCGGCTCCTTGGTGGCCGCATCAATCAATTCGATCTTGACCGGGCTGCCGGGGGTCACCTTGGCCGCGAATACGGACGATTTGGTCTCGATATCGCGCGATTCGATCAATTTGCGTGCCGCCAACTTGGCGACATCGGGATCAAAGGTGGGCATCACCCGATCAAGCGCCTCGATCATCGTGACCTCACAACCGAGGGCTGTGTACACATCGGCAAATTCCAAGCCGATGTAGCCACTGCCAATGATGGCCAGCCACTGGGGCAGGCTCTCGAGCCGTACGGCGTCATCACTGGTGAACACCGTGACGCCATCGGTTTCGATGCCGCGGGGCACAAAGGGATCGGAACCGGTGGCAATCACCACATCACGGGCCTTCAGCACCCGCTCAATCCCGTTGTGCTCACGCACAGCCACCCGCTGGGGGCCATCGAGGCGGCCGGCGCCACGAATGATCGTGACCCCAGCGCGCTCCAGGGTTTTGGTGAGGTTGGTGCGAATGGCCTCCACCAACTGATTGGCGTGATCGGCAATGGCCTGGCGCTCGAACTGCACCCCAGCCGCGCTGATGCCAAAACCGGCGAGATGGTCGTCATCACTGAGCTCCCGCACCCGACCACTGGCCGCCAGCAGGGCCTTGGAGGGCACGCAACCACGGTTGACGCAGGTGCCGCCCATGTCGCGGCTCTCGATGATCGCGGTCTTGAGGCCATGGTCGGCACCGTGCTTGGCGGCATCAAAGCCGCCGTAGCCCGCACCGATCACGATCAGGTCGTAATCAAATCCCTCTTGCGACACCCCAGCAGCAGTCAACGGCCCAACTCGGTTGCAGAGGATTCTCCCCTGCCGGGCCCCGCAATCGCCTGCATGCGGCTGCGCTCCAGCAGCAGCACCCCGGCGGCCACTGCCACATTGAGGGATTCAACCCTGTGGTGGTGGGGAATGGTCACCGGCTGAAGCGGTTGCTGCAGCAACGAATCACTGAGGCCGGCTCCCTCATTTCCAAGCAGCAGCAGGCTGGGGCCACACCAGTTGTGCTGCCAGAACGGGATTCCCCCCTCACGCACCGCCGCCAGACACACCACCCCCTGTTGCTGCGCCTGAGCGACCAGGGCATCCAAGGAATCAAGCCGCTGGATCGCAAGCTCCAACACCGCGCCGGCGGAAGCCCGCAACACCTTGGGCTGCCAGGGATCAGCGCCCCCACCGAGCCACACCTGCTGCACACCGGCAGCCAGGGCTGTGCGCAGGATCGTGCCGAGATTGCCTGGGTCCTGAACCCGATCAAGCCCCAGCAGAAGAGGGTGATCGCCACTGGCCATGAGCAGCGACTGCTCGCCGAGCGCAGGGTGGGGCAGCAAAGCAATCACCCCATCGGGATGATCCGTGCTGGCCATGGCCTGCAGCACCTCACTGGTGACGGGCTGCAGCGGTTCTGAACCCAACAGCTGGGGATGGTGCTGCAGCCAGCGCTCCGTGGCGATCAAGCGGCTGAGGCCAAGGCCCAACCGGCGACATTCCTGCAGCAGGTGAGTGCCCTCCAGCAACACCAGTCCCTGCTCACGGCGTCCCTTGGCCTGATGCAAGGCCCGCACCTGGTGCACCAGAGGATTCCGGCGGCTGCTGATCAGATCAAGCGCCAGAGCTCAGATCTCCGCGTAACGACGCAGATGAATATCGCCCTTCATGACGATGCCGGTCGACTCGAGGTCAAGCCCCTTGACCGATGCCACTGAGCCTTCGATGCCCTCAGCGCGAAGGTTCTCCACCAACTTCTTGACCACCTCCTCCTCCACCTTGGCCTCATCAAAACTGTCAGGCGTGAGGCGCTCAATGAAGCGACCCACCTTGGAGGCCACGATCTCTTTGGAATTACTGATCTTCAGAACAATCACAGCAAAGCGGTTGCATTCATTCAAGGATGATCCTAAATCCAGCCGACAATCTGTACAAAATCTGAAGAGGCAGAACTGGAGTCAGCGCCATGGGGTCTCCAATCCTTCTTGACGTATCAACAAGCACCCACAAGAGATCAGTTCAGCGCACCACCAAAACAATCAACAACCCAAACCAACAACCCAAACAAGGGACACAGAACAAAGCAAGCGCGAACCCCCCAACTGCAGCACCTGCCCTGCAACCGTTCTCCCCAGGGCTACCAATCAGAATCCCAACTCACGAGCCCACTGACTGCAGCCCTCAAACCTTCCACTGACTCCAGGGCCTGAAGACTTGATCAATCATCAAAAGACCTTGCACAACAGGCAGCTCAAACAATCACAGCATCAACGCCAAAACTGGAAGCTCCTGCAAACGGGACTAACACAATCTGATCACTCACCCACGCACAACCGCCAACCACTAATCCAAAGAAATCACCAGCTTCACCGAACAAACAGCAGGAACACTCAAGTGAAAAAGAAAAAATTCAACGAAACTCCAAAAGCAAACCTTCAAGCACCCAACACGCCAGCAGCATTGAGGTCACGACTCCAATGGAGCCAGAGCAACATCACTATTGATAATGACTAACAATTGGTTTTAATCAGCAAGCACCGAAAAGATATCGCCGAAGACACAATTAAAATTTATGCGGATGGGGAGACTTGAACTCCCACAGTGTTGCCACCACTAGTACCTGAAACTAGCGCGTCTACCGATTCCGCCACATCCGCGGGCGCCTACCGAACACCACTGAATGACTCAGTGACCCAGCGCTCGAAGCGCCCGAAGCGGCATGCGCTCCGTTCCGGTAGTGGAGAAAACATAAACCATCGCCTCCCCGCCCAAAGCGCCCCACGGCAGTGGTGGCAAGCCAGTTCAACGGCCGGCCGTCTAGACGGTCTCAAAAGCGATTGTCAAGATGAGGTCCGTGACGGCCAAATGACTGATGACCACGATTCTTGCGCCGTCTCAAAAGATTCTCACTCCTCATCTCGAGATCCGCGGCGGCACCAAACTTTCGGGTGAAGTGCGCGTCAGCGGTGCCAAAAACTCTGCGCTGGTGCTGATGGCGGCCAGCCTGCTGACAGCCGACCCGCTGCGGCTGCGCAACATGCCAGCCCTCTCAGACATCCAGGGGATGGGGGAAATCCTCGAATCCCTCGGCGTCACCACGCGCAGCGGCAATGGCGCCGTTGAACTGGATGCCTCCGGCCTCAGTCAGTCATCCCCCCCCTACGAGTTGGTCAACGGCCTGCGGGCCAGCTTTTTCTGCATTGGCCCCCTGCTGGCCCGCCTGGGGGTGGCGCGGGTGCCACTCCCAGGCGGTTGCAAAATCGGCGCACGCCCCGTGATCGAGCACGTCAAAGGGCTGAAGGCCCTCGGCGCCCAGGTCACGATCGAGCACGGGGTGGTTTCCGCTGTGGTGCCTGGACGGGGGCATCGCCTGAGCGGAGCCCGCATCCACCTGGATTGCCCCAGCGTGGGTGCCACCGAAACTCTGATGATGGCTGCCGCCCTGGCTGAGGGCGAATCCATCATTGAAAACGCGGCCCAGGAACCGGAGGTGGTGGATCTCGCCGGCCTTCTGATTGCCATGGGCGCCAAGGTGCGCGGCGCTGGCACCCCCTCCATCACCATCGTTGGGATGGAGCGCCTGCATGGCGCTGACTACATGGTGATCCCCGACCGCATCGAGGCAGGCACACTGTTGCTGGCGGGGGCCATCACCCGCTCCTGCCTGCGCGTGACCCCCGTGATCCCCGATCACCTGGGCGCAGTCATCAGCAAGCTGGAGGAGGTGGGCTGCAAGCTTGAATCCGACGGCATCGGCATGACGATCAGCGCCGATCACATCCGCGCGGCGGATCTGCGCACCCAACCCTTCCCCGGCTTCCCCACCGATCTGCAGGCCCCGTTCATGAGCCTGCTGGCCACAGCTGAGGGCACCAGCGTGGTCACCGAAGCCATCTTCGAAAACCGCCTGCAACATGTGGCGGAGCTGCAGCGCATGGGGGCTGACATCCGCACCCAGGGCAACACAGCCTTCGTTGAGGGGGTGCCCTTCTTGAGCGGTGCTCCCGTCACAGGCAGTGATCTACGGGCCTCAGCCGCCATGGTGCTGGCTGGCTTGGCAGCAGAAGGAACCACCATGGTGCAGGGCCTTCAGCACCTCGATCGCGGCTACGACAACCTCGAGGGCAAACTCAACGTCATTGGCGCCAACATCCAGCGCCACGATTCGGTTGGATAGGGGCAGTCGGACTCGAACCGACAAAGCCGAAGCCGGCGCATTTTGAGTGCGCTGCGTCTACCAATTCCGCCATGCCCCCACTGCCTGAATC
>JAYKHZ010000004.1:0-4264 GCA_035286165.1 Synechococcus sp. | reverse complement strand
GGCGCCAACATCCAGCGCCACGATTCGGTTGGATAGGGGCAGTCGGACTCGAACCGACAAAGCCGAAGCCGGCGCATTTTGAGTGCGCTGCGTCTACCAATTCCGCCATGCCCCCACTGCCTGAATCTACCGCTGTCATGGCCACCTATGGCCGATTCCCTCTCACCTTGGTGAAAGGACGGGGGGTTTGGGTGGATGACAACCAGGGGCGCCGCTATCTCGATTGCGTGGCGGGGATCGCCACCTGCACCCTCGGCCACAGCGATCGCCAACTGCGCAGGGCCCTCAACAACCAGCTGGGCCGGCTCCAGCACGTTTCGAATCTGTATCAGATCCCCGAGCAGGAGGCCTTGGCGCAGTGGATCAGCGCCAACAGCTGCACCGACCAGGTGTTCTTCTGCAATTCAGGCGCAGAAGCCAATGAGGCAGCCATCAAGCTGGCGCGCAAATTCGGGCACAGCCGCCTGGGGGTGGAACGCCCACTGGTGCTCACCGCCCGCGCCAGCTTCCACGGCCGCACCCTGGCGGCTGTGACCGCCACTGGACAACCCAAGTACCACCGCGGCTTTGAGCCTCTACCCGACGGGTTTGCCTATTTCGATTACAACGACATCGACAGCCTGCGCCAGGCCCTCAATGCCCACGCCGGGCGAGTGGTTGCTGTGCTGCTTGAGCCACTCCAAGGGGAGGGGGGAATCCTGCCGGGCGATCCGGGCTTCTTCCAACAGCTGCGCCAGCTATGCGACGAGCACAAACTGCTGCTGATCTGCGATGAGGTGCAGGTGGGGATGGGCCGCAGCGGGCGGCTGTGGGGCTACGAAAACCTGGGCATCGAACCCGATGCCATCACCCTGGCCAAGGGGCTGGGCGGCGGCCTTCCCATCGGAGCCCTGGCGGTGAAACACAGCTGCGCGGTGTTCGAAGCCGGTGATCACGCCAGCACCTTCGGCGGCAATCCATTCGCCTGCTGCGCTGCGCTCACCGTGGCGAGGGAACTGGAGCGGCGCCAACTGCTCAGCCATGTGCGGGAGCGCGGCGAGCAGCTGCGTCAGGGGCTGAGCCAACGGGTGGATCAATGGCCTGAGCTGCTGGCCGGCGAACGGGGCTGGGGGCTGATCCGTGGCCTGCTGCTGCGCGAAGGAACGCTGAGTGCCATTGATGTGGTGAAGGCCGCCATGGAGGAGGGCCTGCTGCTGGTTCCCGCCGGCACCCAGGTGGTGCGCTTTGTGCCACCCCTGGTGATCAGTCGCCGCGAGGTGCGCCAAGCCCTGGAACGGCTGGATCGAACCCTGGCCCGCCTGCGCTGAGCCACGGTCCTGTGCAACTTCCTGAATTTGTGGAGCTCGGCGATCTGCTCGAGCCCTTCAGCCGCCGTGGCATCGATCTGGATCTCAGCCGCTTGCAGGCGGCACTCGCCGCGGCCGGACATCCCGAACAGGCCTACCCAGCCGTGCAGGTGGCCGGCACCAACGGCAAAGGCTCGATCTGCACAATGCTGGGCTCAATCCTGCAACAGGCAGGCATCCGCAGCGGTCTCTACCGCTCACCGCACCTGGTGAGCTGGTGTGAACGGATTGAGCTGAATGGCCGCTGGATCAGCGCCGCAGCCCTCCGCCAAGGCCTCGAGAGCTGGCAGCCCTGGGGACAGCAGCAGGCACTCACCCCTTTCGAGCTGCTCACAGGGATGGCCTTCAGCGCCTTCGCCGCCGAGGGGATTGAGCTGGCCGTGCTGGAGGTGGGGCTTGGTGGCCGCCTCGATGCCACCACCTGCCACCCGGATCGCCGCGTGCTCGGCATCGCCAACATCGGCCTGGATCACTGCGAGCACCTTGGCGCCGATCTGGAAACGATCGCGGCGGAGAAAGCGGGGATCTTCTGCCCTGGCGCGGTGGCGTTCAGTGCTGCCCAGGTGGACCCGGTGGCGCGGGTGCTGGAGTCCCAAGCCCATGAGCGCGGCTGCCGTTTGGAGTGGGTGGAGCCCCTGAGCCCCCAGCAACCTCTTGGACTGCTGGGGGAATGGCAACGCAGCAATGGCGCTGTGGCCAGGGCCATGGCCAGGGAACTGGCCCGCCAGGGCTGGCCCATCAGCGCCGAACACATCGATCAAGGGCTGGCCATGGCGCGCTGGAACGGCCGCCTGCAGCGCTGCCGCTGGCAGGGGCTTGAGCTGCTGATCGATGGTGCCCACAACCCACCGGCAGCCGAGGCCCTGCGCCGCAGCCTCGACCTGCTCGACGCGGGCACGCCTCGCCAATGGGTGCTTGGCATCCAGGCCCACAAGGACGGGGCAGCAATCCTGCGGGCCCTGCTGGCAGCAGGCGATCAAGCCCAGATCGTGCCCATTGAGGGCTGCCGCAGTTGGAGTGCTGAGGCGTTGCAGCAAGCCTGCCCCGAGCTGGCCCCTCAGTTGCAGGCCTGCAGCAGCCTCAACGAGGGTCTGGCCCACCTGCGCCCCGGCCCAGGGCTGCCGGTGCTCGCAGGCTCGCTCTACCTGCTCGGGCAGGCGTGGAACACACTGGAGATCGATACCTGCAGCTGAATGGCCCGTTTGATCGCCCTGTCGCTGCTGCTGCTTTCACTGGTGCTGCCCCTGAACGCAGCCTCAGCCAGCAGCTACCTGGAGAAAATTGATTACACGCTCACCAACCAGAGCGATGGCGACTTTCACAACCAGGATCTGGAGGGCAGCTCCTTCGCTGGGGCCGTCGCCCGCAATGCTGATTTCTCAGGCGCGCTTCTGCACGGGGCGATCTTCACCCAGGGCGCCTTTGCTGGTGCCGATTTTCGCGGCGCCGATCTCAGCGATGCCCTGATGGACCGAGCCGATTTTGTTGGCACCAACCTGGAGAACGCCAACCTCAGCGGCGTGATCGCCAGTGGCAGCAGCTTTGCTGACGCCAGCATCACAGGGGCTGATTTCAGCAATGCCCTACTGGATCGCGAGGATCAGGTGCGCCTCTGCCGCCAGGCCAAAGGGGTGAATCCCACCAGTGGCATCAGCACCAAGGAAAGCCTCGATTGCCGCTGATCAAGGCGAGCCTGGCCGTTCCAACCAACCGCGCAACTTGCCGGGATTCATCAAACCGGCTGGGTCATAGGCCTGCTTGGCCGCCACCTGATCAGCATCCACCACGCCCAGGCCACCGTCCTCCACCGTGAGGGCATGGGCGTTGAAAACCAGGCAACCCAACTCCCGTGCTGCTGCCATCAATGCCTGCAGACGGGCTTCCCCGGCCCAGCGGAACAGGGCAAAGCCCACCCAGCGCGGGCGGCCACCTTGGCGCACGCGCTCCAGATGCCAATGCAGCCAGCCGGGAAAACGATCACTGAGGGCCTGCAGCACCGGCGCTGCTGGATCGGGCAGCAGCAGCAGCTGGTAGGTGAAGGAGGGATCCTGCTGGCGCAGTTGCAGGGTGGTGTGGTTCCAGCAGAGCTCCCGCAACAACAACCCCTTCGGTGGCCACTGGGGCCGCTCAAACACGCAACGCACTCCCCTGGCCTCGGCCAACTCGCGGATCACCGGCAGGGCTGCAGGGGCGGCGAGCAGCAACAGGGCCGGGGAGGCCTGCTGCTCCACCCCTGGCAGGGGGGGCAAGCGCTCCATGAGCTCCCCATCCAGCAGGGCCATACCATCGAGATCGAGGGCTGCTGCAGTGAGCTCCTCGCCAAGGGCGAGAGCGCTGTCCTGATCCGGGCAGCGCAGCACAAGCTCCTGCCAGTTCTGCCATGGCGCCAGGGGCACGGTCACCGCCGTGAAGATGCCGTTGGTGCCGTAGGCATGGTTGAGGCCACGGCAGGCGTGGGCACCCAGCTGCAGCAGACGCGGTTCAGCCTCCAGGCTCACCAGCTCAAGGCCCAGCAGGTTGCCGGGATCGCGCAACAAGCCCCAGCGCAAGCTGCCGACACCACTTGAGCCGCCTGCAATGAAGCCCCCCAGGGTGGCGGTGCGCCAGGTGCTGGGGGCCAGGCGCAAGGCCCAGCCCTGGGGCTGCAACGCGCGATCAAGGTCCAGCAATCGACAGCCGGGTTGGGCTGTCAGAACACCGCGCTCACAATCCAGCTCCAGAATTTGCTCCAACCCAGAGGTGTCGATCACCACACCACCCTCGAGCGGCACGCATTGGCCGTAGTTGCCTGTGCCCGCCCCACGGGCGGTGAGGGGCACCCCATGGCGGTAGCAGGCCGCTGCCACCCGCTGCACCTGCTCACGGCTTTGGACCCGCACCACCAGGTCAGCCCTGCAGTGCTGCAACTGCGGGGTCAG
>JAYKHZ010000003.1:0-11142 GCA_035286165.1 Synechococcus sp. | reverse complement strand
AGTGAGGGCAGCCTGGCTGATCTGATGGCCGCTGAAGACTCCCTCACGGGGGCTTACTTGAGTGGTCGCCGCTCGATTCCGACGCCCGCTGAGCGCCGCAACACCGGCAGCCGCAAGCTCACCTTGGTGGATTGCCACCGCAACAACCTCCAGCATCTGAATGTGGAGATCCCCCTGGGCCGGCTGGTGGCGGTCACCGGGGTTAGCGGCAGCGGCAAGAGCACCCTGGTGAATGAGTTGTTGCATCCAGCTCTGGAGCACAACTTGGGCCACAAAGTGCCGTTCCCTTCAGGCTTGGCAGAGCTGCGCGGCATCAGCGCGATCGACAAGGTGATCGTGATCGACCAAAGCCCGATTGGCCGCACCCCCCGCTCCAATCCAGCCACCTACACCGGTGCGTTTGACCCGATTCGTCAGGTGTTTGCGGCCACCGTCGAGGCCAAGGCCCGCGGCTATCAGGTCGGTCAGTTCAGCTTCAACGTCAAAGGTGGCCGTTGTGAAGCCTGCAGTGGCCAGGGCGTCAACGTCATTGAGATGAACTTCCTGCCCGACGTCTACGTGCAGTGCGACGTTTGCAAGGGTGCTCGCTACAACCGCGAGACGTTGCAGGTCAAATACCGCGGCTACACCATTGCCGATGTGCTGCAGATGACGGTGGAGCAGGCCGCTGAGGTGTTCTCAGCGATCCCTCAAGCCGCTGATCGCCTGCGCACCTTGGTGGACGTGGGTCTGGGTTACGTGAAGTTGGGCCAACCAGCTCCAACCCTTTCCGGTGGTGAAGCGCAGCGCGTCAAGTTGGCGACCGAGCTCTCCAAGCGGGCCACCGGCAAGACCTTGTATTTGATCGATGAGCCCACCACAGGCCTCAGCTTCTACGACGTCCACAAGTTGATGGATGTGATGCAGCGCCTGGTGGACAAGGGCAATTCGATCATTTGCATCGAGCACAACCTCGATGTGATCCGTTGCGCCGATTGGTTGATCGATTTGGGCCCTGAAGGGGGCCATCGCGGCGGCCAAATCGTGGCTGCTGGCACACCGGAAGACCTGGCCGCCCACCCCACCAGTCACACCGGCCGTTACCTGCGCCAGGTGCTGGCGCAGCATCCAGCCCAGCCGTTGGCCGCTTGAAGAGGCTGGCCCTGGGGTTGTCTCTGCTGGCAGCAGCGACCCCCGCCGCTGCCGTTGAAACCCTGTATCTGCAAGGGCCTCTGGGGGAGCAGCGCCTGAGCGTGACCCTGAAGGAGCTCAGCAGTCCTGAGGCGTTGTGGTCGGGCAGCAGCGACCTGGCCGAACTGAATCGGGCGATGGGTGGTGGTTTGGGGCGTTCCCTGCAAACGCTGTTCACCACGCCCCTACCGCTGCCGGTGCAATCGGGTTTGGACAACCCGATGGCGCGACAGGTGGAGCTGCTGTTGCAGTCCCTGGTGGAACCCGCTGAGCGGCAGTGGCCGTTGCCGGTGGTGCAAGCCGGTGCATCTTTGCCGTGGTTGCGCCAAGCAGCCGCCAGCGGTGAGCCGCTCACCCTGCTGACGCTGCTGAAGGCCTTGCCTGGCCAAGAGCGCACGATTCGCCTGGACCGCGCCTTGCCGGCGCTCAGGAAGATTTCAACTCAGACCGCAGCGCTCGATCAGCAACTCCTCGCCCAAACCCCCCTGCCGGTGGCAACGGTTGCGGCCCTGGCGCCAGGGCCTCGGGCGGTGGAGCGGCGTGTTGTCGTGCTGGCCAACGGACTGGAGCTCACCGTGGTGCGTCCCGTGGGCGCTCCCGAGCTGCCCACGGTGTTGATCTCCCATGGGTTGTGGGACGCCCCAGTGAGTTTTTTGGGCTGGGCTGACCATCTCGCCTCCCATGGGGCGGTGGTGCTGTTGCCGCGCCACGGCGGCAGCGACAGCAGGCAGCAAACCTCGATGCTGGCGGGACGCTCCGAGCCCCCCAAGCCCGAGGAGTTTCTGCGTCGACCCGCTGAACTCACAGCTGTGCTCGATGCCCTTGAAGCTGGCGACATTCCCGCCGCTGCCGGTGCTCCTGCGCGGGATGTGGTGCTGATCGGCCACTCCTGGGGAGCCACATCAACCCTGCAATTGGCCGGTGCCCGCAGCGTGGAGGATCCTCTCTGGCAGGCCTGTCAGCAGCCCGATCACCCGTCCCGTAACCCCAGTTGGGTGTTGCAGTGCGGGGTTCTGCCGGCCGCACAACCTGAGTCGTTGTTGGATCCCCGCCTGGCTCGGGTGGTGGCGGTGAGTCCCCCCCAAGGCTTGGTGTTTGCCGGTGGTTTGCAGGATTTGGCGGTGCCGGTGTTGCTGGTCAGCGGCAGCAGGGATCTGGTGGTGCCCGCTCAGCCTGAAGCCATCGAGCCGTTTGCCCGTTACCCCAAGGGGCCCCATCGTTTTGTGGTGGCCCGTGATGGCACCCATTTCAATCTGCCTTCAGCCTCTGGCGGCAATGGCGGCTCTCTGCGGGCCCTTCTGTTGGCATGGGTCAAGGGTGAGCCCATCGGCCCGGCCTCCCTCGTTGCAGATCCTGCTGGTTTGGCGTTGTTTCAGCTTCGCTGAGAGGGGTGGGGAAGGGTTTTGTTGCGTTTAAAAATTGCCCTGCGAGAAAAAATGTTCACAATGAGCAGAACCTGAAGAAACTCTGTGAATTCAATGACAATTTGATTTTTTGTCAGAAAACAGCAGCGGATTTATTGTCAAGAATCGAATTTGCGTGTAACCTACTCCCAGGTGGGAGAAGTATTAATGGGTTTATATGTCATTCATTTGCACTTGCACGGTCTGCTGAGAGGAGATGAGCTCGAATTAGGGCGTGATGCTGATACTGGTGGTCAAACGAATTATGTTCTCGAACTCGCTCGTGCCCTAGGCCAGCACAGCGATGTTGACCGGCTTGAGGTGATCACCCGCTGCATCGAGGACCGGCGCGTGAGCGCCGACTATGCCGTGCATCGTGAGTCTCTTGGGGAGAAGGCCAGCATCCTGCGCTTGCCTTTCGGGCCGCGGCGCTACATCCGCAAGGAGCTGCTCTGGCCCCATCTCGAGGAGCTGGTGGATGCTCTGGTGCTGCACATCACCCGCCAGCAGCGTCGGCCTGATTGGATCCATGCCCATTACGCCGATGCTGGCTGGGTGGGGGCCCAGGTGCAGCAGCGGCTAGGCATTCCCCTGGTGTTCACGGGTCATTCCCTGGGTCGGGAGAAGCAGCGCCGCCTGCTGGAAGTGGGTCAGAACCCTGAGCAGGTGAACCAGCGCTATGCCATGGAGCAGCGCATCGCTGCGGAGGAAGCGGCCCTGGCTGCTGCCAGCTTGGTGGTCACCAGCACCCGCCAGGAGATTCGGGTGCAATACGACCGCTACAGCCACTTTCATCCCGATCTAGCCGAGGTGATTCCTCCCGGTGTGGATGTGGGCTTTTTCCAGCCTGAGCAGAAGCCCGGCGAAGACGCCGAGATCTCAGCTCTGCTGCAGCCCTTCCTGCGGGAGCCCGACCGCCCCTGTCTGCTGGCCATCAACCGCCCTGATCGCCGTAAGAACATCCCGGCCCTGATTGATGCCTTTGGCAACAGCCCTTACCTGCGCGAGAACGCCAATCTCGTTTTGGTGCTGGGCAACCGCGATGGGTTTCATCAGCTTGAGCGCAGTCAGCGCGAGGAGTGGCAGCACGTGCTGGAGGCGATTGATCGCCAGAACCTCTACGGCCAGGTGGCTTATCCCAAACACCATTGCCGTTCCCAGGTGCCGGCGATCTACCGCTGGGCGGCAGCTCGCCGAGGGGTGTTTGTGAACCCAGCACTGACTGAGCCCTTTGGCCTCACCCTGATTGAAGCCGCCGCTTGCGGCCTGCCGGTGGTGGCCACCAACGATGGGGGTCCCATCGACATCATTGGCCGCTGCGGCAATGGCTTGCTGGTGGATGTGTCCAGCAAGGAGGCGCTGCGCTCCACCTTGGAGCGGGCCATGCAGCCAGAGGCCTGCTGGCAGCAGTGGAGCCAGCAGGGTCTGGAGGCGGTGCAGCAGGCCTACAGCTGGTCGGCCCACGCCTCCCGTTATCTGCAGGTGGCCCGGCCCCTCTGTGCGGCAGCCCTACTGGAGTCCATCAACCTCAAGCCTCACAGCCGCCGCCGCCGCATCAGCGCGCCGGCGCGCTTCAGCCAGGTCCGCGCCACTGGCGAGGGCTACGCCCATGCGGCGCAGGGGCCGCGCTTCTGGCTTTCCAAATAGCAGCACGCTGCTGTCGGGAATCGCCAGGGCATCACCCAGGCCTGAATAACGCACCGGCCCGCCCCGCTGCTCAGGGCCGGCCAGGATCACCCGGCTGGCGGCTGAGCCAGTGGCCTTGATCGCTGGGATCGGCAGTCCCAGCACGGCCCGCAGATGCAGTTCGAATTCGCTCAGGTTCTGGCCTTTGAGCGTGACCAAGCCGGTGTCGTGGGGGCGTGGTGACAACTCCGAGAAGATCACCTCACCGGAGGAGATGAAAAATTCCACCCCAAAAATGCCGCAACCCCCAAGGGCATCGGTCACCTGGCGTGCCATGCGTTGGGCCTCCAGCAGTTGGGACTGCTGCAGCTCTGCGGGCTGCCAGCTGCACTGGTAATCCCCCCGCTCCTGGATGTGGCCGATCGGCGGGCAGAACAGGGTGGGGCCGCTGCGTTGCTTCACGGTGAGCAGGGTGATCTCCTGCTCAAAGCGCAGGAACTCCTCCACAATCACCAGGCTGCCGCTGCCCCGTGCTCCGGTGGTGGCCGCTTCCCAGGCCTGGGCCAGCTCGTCTGGATTGGTGGCCACACTCTGGCCTTTGCCCGAGGAGCTCATCACCGGCTTCACCACCACCGGCCAGCCCAGGGGAGCCGCCGCGCTGGCCAGCTCCTCAGCCGAGCGGGCATAGGCAAAGCGGGCGGTGCGGAGCCCCAGCTCCTGGGCGGCCAGATCACGGATGCGGTCACGGTTCATCGTGATGGCTGTGGCCCGCGCTGTGGGGATCACCGTGATGCCCTCCTGCTCCAGCTCGGCCAGGGCATCCACGGCCAGGGCCTCGATTTCCGGGATCACCAGGGCCGGCTGGTGTTCGCGGATGACCTGCTTGAGCGCGTCGGCGTCTGTCATCGGGATCACCACGGCGGTGTCGGCCACCTGCATCGCCGGGGCATCGGCGTAGCGATCCACCGCCACCACGCGGCAGCCCAGGCGTTGGGCGGCGATGGCCACCTCCTTGCCGAGTTCGCCGCTGCCCAGCAGCAGCAGGGTGGCGGGCAGGGTGGGAGCGGTCATGGGGACTTGGGCTGCGTTTGGGGAGATGGGGTACAGGCTGCTAGACCGTCGTGCGGATCGATGAGCCCATGCAGTTGTTTGGCTATGCCACGGTCGGAGATCCCGGCCCGATGCCGTTTGGTCTGAACCTCGCCGGTTTGCAGAACGGTGTACTGGTTTATCTGGTGTTGTCTGGACTGGTGTTCGTGATCATCTGGATCGTGGGTTACCTGCGCCGGTCTTGAGCCTCAGGTTTCCGGCTCCAGCACCAGATCGAGTTGCCGTACCGGGGATTCTTCGCTCACGAATCCGTAGGCATTGAACAGGTTGGCGTCGTCATGGGTGATGCGCTGGATGCCCTGGATCCGCTCAACCCGGAATCCTTCCTTTGCCATGCGGCGCATCAGCTGGGCGGCCTCCTCAAAGCGAGAGGCCATGGCAGCAAGGCTGGCGCAATCGCTGGTGAGTCCCCGTTCCTTCCAGGTGAAGTAAGGCACGGCTGGAACTGGCAGTTGCCTCAATTCTGAGGCTTTCAGCCCATGGAGGGCAGCAGGGCCAGCCCCAGCAGCACCAGCAGCAGGCTGATGGCCCAGAAGCTCACCACCACACGGCGCTCGCTCCAGCCCCCCAATTCGAAATGGTGGTGCAGTGGTGCCATGCGCAGCAGCCTGCGGCCCTGGCCATCAGCGCCTTTGGTGGCCTTGAACACCCACACCTGGAGAATCACCGAGAGCGATTCGGCCAGCAGCAGGCCCCCCATCAGCAGCAGGGGCCAGAGGCTGTTGCTCAACAGGGCGATGGCACTGAATGCCGCTCCCATGGCGAGGGAGCCGGTGTCCCCCATGAACACCGTGGCTGGGTGACGGTTGTGCAGCAGAAAGCCCAGCCAGGCACCAGCCAGGGCTGCGCAGTAGCCAGCAAGCGCCGGATCACCGCCATTGCCCCGCAGCATCAGCTGGGAGCCAAGCCCCAGCAGCACGATGGCCCCCACCCCTGCAGCCAGACCATCGAGACCATCAGTGAGGTTGGTGGCGTTGCTTTCAGCCAGAAACACAAACAAGCCCAGGGGCCAGATCAGCAGGCCCAGGGGCAGGATCCAGCCGAAGGGCAGCGCCACACTGGGATTGATTGCCCCGTGCAGGCCGGCCCAGAGCAGGAACAGCACCGCTGCCAGGGCCTGCAACAGCAACTTGCCGCGCGCCGTCAGGCCGGTGTTGTGGTGCTTGGTGAGGCTGCGCCAGTCATCCACGCCGCCGATCACCATGAAAACCAGGGTCACCAGGCTCACCGGCAGCAGGCGTGGATCACCAGGGCTTACCAGGGACCCCACCAGCACACCGCAGGGCACCAGCAACAAGCCCCCCATGGTGGGGGTGCCGGATTTGCTCTGGTGGGAGCTGGGCCCTTCCTGGCGGATGACCTGCCCCATTTTTAAAGCCCTCAGCTTTGGAATTCCAAGGGCGCACACCAACCAACTAAGGCCTCCGGCCAACAGCAGGGGTGTGGTGAGTTGGAGCGACGAGCTCCAGGCATCGATCGCCGCGCAGCTGGCCACGCAGAGGGCAATCAACGCCAGGGCCCATTGCTGGCCGCTGCCGGGAAACCGATCTTGAGCGGTGGAAGGTGTGGGGGCCACCGGATCGCCGCAACAGACGTCGGGACCCTACATCCGTTGACTGGAGTGCGCTTGCCTCAGTCTTCCCAGTTCTCCTCTTGGTTTTCGTCGTCCTTGGAATAATCCTCTTTGTCGCCCATCAGCGCGGAGAGCTCCTCCTCTTCCACCGTGGCCAGATCGGTATTGCCGGTGTCCTCATCGGCCACCAGGCGGCCGCTGCTCTCCAGCCAGCTCAGCAGATCCGGCTCATCGCGCAGGGGCAGAACCGGCGCGGCATCGCTGCGCTTGTAACGGGTGAGTGAAGGGTTGAAACTATCCAGGGTGCTCAGCATCTGGTTGATCTTCCCCGCGTGCACAATCCACCAACTTAGCCGATGAAGACCAAGGTGAACCAGCTGCTGCTGGCCTGGGGTGGAGCGCTGCTGGGGTCTGCTCTGTTGCGATGGGGCGGAACCCGGCTGGCTGTGGTTCCAGAGAGCGCTGCGTTGGCCATCGCCCTGGTGCTCACCCCGCCCCTGCTGATGGGGGGGTGGATCGCCTGGCGTTGGGGCTCCTGGCACGCGGCATCGGACAATCGTCAGGATTGACTTAGTGGATGCGCTCCATGGTTCGGGCGAAGAAGGTGGTGCTGGCCTACTCCGGCGGGGTGGACACCAGCGTTTGTATTCCCTACCTGCGCAATGAATGGGGCGTCGAGGAGGTCATCACCTTCGCCGCCGACCTGGGCCAGGGTGATGAGCTCGAACCGATTCGGCAGAAAGCCCTGGATGCAGGGGCGAGTCAGTCGATTGTTGGGGATCTGATTGACCCCTTCATCAAGGAGTTCGCCTTCCCCGCGATCCGGGCCAATGCCCTGTATGAAGGCCGTTATCCCCTCAGCACCGCCCTGGCCCGGCCTTTGATCGCCCGCCGTCTGGTGGAGATTGCCCGTGAGGTGGGCGCTGATGCCGTGGCCCATGGCTGCACCGGCAAAGGCAACGATCAGGTGCGTTTTGATGTGGCCATTGGCTCTCTGGCGCCTGAACTCAAGGTGCTCACCCCCGCCCGCGAATGGGGGATGAGCCGTGAGGAAACGATCGCTTACGGCGAGCGCTTCGGGATGCCGGCACCGGTGAGCAAGCGTTCCCCCTATTCCATTGATCTCAACCTGCTGGGTCGCTCCATTGAGGCTGGCCCCCTGGAGGATCCCAACGTGGAGCCGCCGGAGGAGATCTACGCCATGACCTGCTCGGTGGCGGACGCCCCGGCTGAGCCTGAGCTGATCGAGATCGGTTTCCGCGATGGTTACCCGGTGAGCATCAATGGCCAGGCCCTGGATCCGGTGAGCTTGATTCGTGAAGCGAATCGCCTCGCCGGCGGCCATGGGGTGGGCCGTCTCGACATGATCGAGAACCGCGTGGTGGGCATCAAGAGCCGCGAGATCTATGAAACCCCGGGCCTCTTGCTGCTGATTCAGGCCCACCAGGAGCTTGAAAGCCTCACCCTGGCGGCTGATGTGTTGCGCACCAAGCGTCAGCTGGAGATGCAGTGGGCGGATCTGGTGTATCAGGGGCTGTGGTTTGGTCCCCTGAAAGACGCGCTGGATGGCTTCATCGAGCGCACCCAGCGCACCGTGAATGGAAGCGTGCGCATCAAGCTGCATCGCGGCACGGCCACCGTGGTGGGCCGCAGCAGTGATGACAGCCTGTATGTACCTGATATGGCCACCTACGGCGCCGAAGATCAATTTGATCACCGCGCCGCTGAGGGCTTCATCTATGTCTGGGGTCTTCCCACTCGGCTGTGGGCTGCGGCAAGGCGTCTTGACGGCCACCGCGGATGAGTTGCAGCAGGGGCGGCAAGCTCCTGCGCTCACTGTCCGGTGGGCTCAACGGGGTGCGCTCCTGCGGAAAGCGCAGGCGCACCTCACCCGGGGTGGGTAAGAGGCGCTCCACCTGGGCGCGTAACCGTTGGTTTTCCTCCATCAGCAACTGCTGGCGTTCCAGCACCGGTTGCAGTCGCTGAGAGAACTTGCGTTCAAAAATTCCAGGGAGCTCGTCCAGCAGAGCTTCCAGTTCGGCCAGGCGCGCTTCGGTTTGCTCACGCTCGAGATCCAAACGGGCCGCCGAGGCCTGCTCCTCCAGTTCTGCGAGCCAGTGGGGAAGGGGTTCTTGTTCCACTGACTGCTCCACCTGCATGGGCCCCGCACCGCTCTTGGCGGGACCCTATCGGTCGAAACAGGAGGCAGCAAGCCGTGACAGCTGCCAGGGCGTCAGCCTCAGGCTTGGGTGGGGGCGCCTTCTTCCTGCTTGGCGGGCTGCTGCTCCTGGTTCTGACGCGCCGTGGTTTCGGCGGTGGTCACAGGGTTGTTGCTGCGGCCCAGGGAGCTGTGCTGACCCTCGTACTTCACCGTGAGATAGCGGATCACGTCTTCGCTGAGACGCATCGCTTTCTCCAGGGGACCCACCTGCTTGCCATCACCGCTGTAGTTCAGCTGGATGTAGATGCCTTCGCGGTTCTTGCCGATGTTGTAAGCCAGACGACGCTTGCCGCGCAGTTGGCTGTCAATCACCTCACCGCCGGCTTCGACCACCAGGTCGCGGTACTTATTGGCATGGGTTTCGACTTCCTCCTCGGCAATATCCGGCCGGAGGATGTACATGGTTTCGTAGTTGGGCTTCGCGCTCATGCTGCCTTTGGGGTGAACCCGGATCGATCGTGGAAGGTCCGGAGGCTGGACTCGACGAGATGTCGAATCGCCCACCCTACCGCTTCGCCTCAGAGCTGCATGCGCACAGCTTCCGAGAGGCTGGGCAGATCGGGTTCACGCCCGCGGCTGCATTGCACCAGGGCATAGAGCACCAGCACCAGGGTGCCGATGAACACCGTGTTGTTGAGGGTGCGTAGCATCAGGCTGTTACCCAGGGGGCTGAGCAGCACGTTGAAGGCCAGGGACAGCACCACCAGCACGATGTCCAGCAGGATCGCCTGCAGCACGTTGAAGCGCAGGAAATAGGGAACCTGGGGGTTGCGCACCACCACCAGGAACAGCACGAGGAAGAGCAGGAAACCGCCAAAGGGGATGGCCCGCTGCAGCAACAGCACCGGCGTGGCCGGCAGCACCAGGTACTGAATCCAGGGGAAGAGTCCGTAGATCTCCCGGCCGAAGTTGAGGGCGTCTGACCAGGGCAGGAGATAGGCCAGCAGGCCAAGCAGCCGTTGCCAGAGCGGGGGTTCAGCCATGGGTGCAGGGGGAGTGCGTCAAGGCTAGGGCGCTTGGCTGTCGAGTTTGGCTGCGGCCACCTGGCGCATCACCTCCACCGGCACGCTGTCCAATCCGGTCCAGAGCTTGAGGGCGGCAGCCCCCTGCTGCACCAGCATCTCGAGCCCGTCGATCGTGGACAGGCCCCGGTTGGCTGCCAGCTTCAGCAGCAGGGTGGGCCGCGGCGTGTAGACCACGTCGTACACGCTGGCATGGCTTGGCAGCAGGGCCAGTTGCGCAGCGTTGAGGGGTGTTTCCTGCTGCAGTTCCGCCATGCCCAGGGGTGTGCCGTTCACCACCAGCGAGCAGCTCTCGAGCAGCGGTTCCAGGGGTTCATCGGCGGCGCTCAGCTGCAACGGCGGGGCCCAGCTGGCCACATCCGCAGCCAGGGCTTCCAGCTTGCTGCGATTGCGCCCCCGCAGCACCACCCGTTCCACCCCCAGCTCACAGCAGCCCCGCAGCACGGCTCTCACCACGCCGCCGCTGCCCAGTACCAGGGCGCTGTCTCCGGGTTTGTGCTGCTGCTGCAGTGGGGCCAGAAAGCCCATCACATCGGTGTTGGTGCCGCGCCAGCCCCCCTCACCATCGGGGACCAGACAGTTCACCGCTCCCACGCTGCTGGCCAGGCTGTCCACGCCGCTGAGCAGCGGTTGCAGCTGCTCCTTGTGGGGAATCGTGACGCTGAGGCCGCGGCAGCCGATGGCCGCCAGGCCCCGGATGGCATCCCCCAGCCGCTGCGGGCTCACCTCCAAGCCCAGGTAGCGCCAGTTAAGCCCCAGTTCAGCCAGGGCCGCGTTGTGCATCAGCGGTGAGAGGGAGTGGTGAATCGGTTGGCCGATCACCGCCAGCAGGCTGGTGCTGGCATCAATGGGCTGGGCAAAGGAGCTGGTCATCACAGGGGAGGCCGGTGCGGTGTTCGGGAACCACCCCTCGTCGGGGTGGTGGGCTGCTGACGAAGATGCAACCAGTTCGATAGGTCCACCAGGGAGTTATGGGCAAGGTCGTCGGTATTGATCTGGGCACCACCAACAGCTGCG
>JAYKHZ010000002.1:0-5868 GCA_035286165.1 Synechococcus sp. | reverse complement strand
TGCTTGCGCTTGGCACCAACAGCAGCAAGGGGCTTCATCGAATTGGCCGTGACATCAGCACCAGCTGTGAGCTTGGCGCGGGTGCGCTCCTCAATCAGCGCACAGCTTTCGGGATTTTGCTCCAACCAATTAATGGTGTTGTCACGACCCTGACCCACGTTGTCGCCATCGAAGCTGTACCAGGCACCCTTACGAATCACCACACCGGTTTCTTCTGCGAGATCAAGCAAACAGCCCAGGGTGCTGATGCCGCGGCCAAACAGGATGTCGAATTCAGCGATACGGAATGGCGGTGCCACCTTGTTCTTGGCCACCTTCACCTTGGCGCGGATTCCATACTCTTCCGTACCCCGCTTCAGTGTCTGCATGCGGCGGATATCCAGTCGCACTGAGGCATAAAACTTCAGGGCGTTACCACCGGTTGTGGTTTCAGGGTTGCCATAGGTCACACCAATCTTGAGGCGCAACTGATTCAGGAAAATCACCGTGCAACCGGATTTACCGATGTTGCCGGTGATCTTGCGCATGGCCTGACTCATCAAGCGCGCCTGGCTCCCCACGGCCAGATCACCCATCTCCCCTTCAATCTCAGCCCTGGGAGTCAGCGCTGCCACGGAATCGACCACCACGATGTCAACCGCAGCCGAGCGCACCAGCTGGTCAACGATCTCCAGGGCCATTTCGCCAGTGTCTGGCTGGGAGACCAACAGATTTTCAATATCAACGCCGAGGGAGGCCGCATACACCGGATCGAGCGCATGCTCAGCATCCACAAACGCCGCCACCCCACCACGACGCTGCACCTCAGCGATGGCATGCAAGGTCAGGGTGGTTTTACCGGAGCTTTCCGGGCCGTAGATCTCCACCACACGGCCCTTGGGATAACCACCACCCAACGCCAGATCAAGGGTCAGGGCGCCGGTGGAGATGGTTTCAACCCGCATGCGCGAGGCATCCCCAAGGCGCATGATCGAACCCTTGCCGAAATTGCGCTCGATCTGATTGAGCACCAGACCCAGCGCCTTTTCACGCTCAGCGGCAGGAGCTGCTTGGGAAGACTTGGAATCAGCCATGGATAAAGGGTTTCAGCAGCGGGAAGAGGAAGGGCAGAGACACGGGGTTAGCGGCATCGTGCGCCTCGTGGGCCAAGGTGCCACTGTTGCGGCCCAATGACGCAGACAAAAAGGACAGCCGCAATAGATCATTTGTACTATAGCGGTTTACGGCCACTGCGCCAGCTGCTCTTGCCGCACAACGGCAAGCCCCGGCGGCAGGTTCTCGTCATCACCAGGCTGCAAGTACCCCCAGCTGGCCAGGACCCCTCGGACCCCCGATAACCCCGGCGTGGCCTGCACCGCCTCCAGCGTCAGCCGGCGGTCTTCCAGGAACAGCACCTCATCGCTCCAAACCCCCTCCTCCCGCAGTCGCAACAAGACCTGGGGCTTCGGGCCCTGCTCACGGCCATGAATCGCCTCTGGCGTGAGCCCATGGCAGGCCAGCAGCTCAGCGGTGAAAGCCTCGCTCTTGGTGGTGAGCACCCGCCAAGGCTCCCCCTGACGCTGCAAGCGCTGCAAACAGGCCAGCATCCAGGGATAGGGCCGATGACGCGCCACCCAGGCCTGGCGATCGGTCGCGATGGCGCCATGGCGCACACGATCGAGCGATTCGGTGAGCTGATCAGGACTCCAACCCAAGCCATTCAGGCTCTGGGCCAGGGCTTGGGGGTAATCCCGCTCAAATGCCTCCAGCTCGGCGCCATAGCCGGCCAGAGCAGCAGCCAGGACCCCCATCTCCCAGCCGTGGAGCACCTTCGGGCGCAGCGCACGAAAACTGGCGGGCACCGCCTGTGGCAACACAGCCTGGGCGGGCAATAAGCCAACAGCGACCTGTCGCGCAGACCACCAGTACTCCTCCATCCCATCGACGATGACGCCGTCGAAATCAGAGATGAGCACAGGATTCACCTTGAACTGGGCCGCTAGGATTCGAACCTAGGAATGGCGGGACCAAAACCCGCTGCCTTACCACTTGGCGACGGCCCATTGAACTTGCTCGGGCGGTTTGCCCTCGCAGGAACACTATGAAGCCATAGCGACCTGCCCCTCGTCAAATCCCAGCCGCCTTGGCGCTGTCGCCATGGCGACGCAACAAGCGTTCCAGAGCCCGCTGCACCTGGGGCAGGCTGTCGGCCTTGATCACATGGATGGGCACCGCGCCATCACGGGCGCGGCGTCGCAAATCGGGATCACGCCCCAATTGATTCCGCCCCGCAAGCACCGCGTCGGCGCGGCTGAGCTCATCGGTGAGCTGCACCGGCCATTGGTGGCTGCGGGCCACCTGCAGCACCAGTCGCGGAGCGATGCCACAGCAATAGATGCGCAGGGGCCTGGCCTTCATCGCCGCCGGCAGCGGCACCACCTGGGCCGGGGCCGGAGGGGACTGCAAGCGCCTGGGCCCGCGTGGCAGTGGTGACTCCACCCGCAGCCGTCCATCCGCACCAACGGAGCGCACCTCCGGCGTGGGGCTGCCGCCGCGAAGCAACTGGTCCACCGTGGCCGCCACATCGCCATGCACGAGCCAGCGAGTGCGGCTGTGGATCTCCACCGCCATGGGGAACGTGGGGGCTGCAGCCCGCTCCAACACGGCCTTCTGGCTGCCCCGCCGGCGCGCTTCATCGTCACCGAGGGTGACCGACTGCACACCACCCACCAAATCACTCAAGGTGGGGTTGCGCACCAGATTGGCCAGCACATTTCCATGGGCCGTGGCCACCAGTTGCACCCCACGCTCAGCAATCGTGCGCGCCGCACGGGCCTCCGCCTCGGTGCCGATCTCATCGATCACGATGACTTCCGGCATGTGGTTCTGCACCGCCTCGATCATCACGCGGTGCTGCAGCTGGGGACGGGCCACCTGCAAGCGTCGTGCCCGGCCAATCGCTGGGTGAGGAATGTCGCCATCGCCAGCAATCTCATTGCTGGTGTCAATCACCATCACACGCCGGCCCAGGTCATCAGCCAGCACCCGGGCGATTTCACGCAATGCCGTGGTTTTGCCCACCCCAGGACGCCCCAAAAGGAGCAATGACTGACCTGAATCGAGTAGATCGCGCACCATGGCCACGGTGCCAAACACCGCCCGGCCCACACGGCAGGTGAGGCCAATCACCCGACCAGCGCGGTTGCGCACCGCACTGATGCGGTGAAGGGTGCGCTCAATGCCCGCCCGGTTGTCACCGCCGAAGGCGCCCACGCGGGTGATCACATGCTCAAGATCCTCAGCGCTGACCACGGCTGCGGAAAGGTCCACACTGCGGTCTGGATAGCGCGCCTCAGGCAGGCGGCCTAGATCCAGCACAACCTCCAACAGCTCATGCTGCGCTTCAGCGGAGGCGAGAGCCTGTTGCAGGTGCACCGGCAGCAGGCTCAACAGGCGATCGAGGTCATCGGTGAGCCTCCGCTCGCTGACCGTGACCACGGCCGACAGGGACCCAGCGTGCTCGGCCACAGGGATCTCCCAGCTGCTGACGGGGTTCTAGCAGGATTGTCAGCTCGGCTCACCACCCCAGAGCCGCTGCAGCGCATGGCAGGCCTGGGGCCAGAGGTCAGCGCAATCGCGCAGGGGCACACCGCGCTGTTCGGCTTGCTCCAGCCAGGGAAGCAGCAAGGTGCGAGCACTACCGCCATAGGCCACCCCAGCCACGGCACCGCGACAGCTCTCCCCCTCAAGGGAAGCCCGTTGCAAGCGGCGACGGCTGTCCTGGTTGGTGCCGCCGGCCAGTTGCAAGGGGCCAGGCGGCAACGTGCTGCGACAGCGCTGCACCAAAGCAACCGCTGCCTGGGCGGTGCCACTGCCCACATCACCACTCATGGGCCGTCCATCCAGTTGCCATAGCCAGGGCCAGTCAGTGCGCTGCAGCAACCCATGGATCCCCCAGAGATGACGACTCAAGTCGGGGCTGTCCCCGCAACTCACCGAGATCCGCTGCAACCCAACACCACTGGCCTGCAACTGCTCGAGCCGGGCACGAAAGGCATCCAGCCGACCTGCACTGGTGTGAATCTCAATCGCATCGGGACGCACCTGCTGCAACAGCCTCTGGAGTGCTGCGCTATCCAGCACTTGGCTGTGTTCCTCGATCAGCCCCAGGGGGCAGGCCACCAGGCAGCGGCCACAGCCGTAGCAGCGCTCTTCGATGACACCACCGCCCGCTGTATCAATGGCCCGGGCCGGACAAACCCTGGCGCAGGGACGGGGACAGTCAGCGGGGCAGCGCTGAGGGTCAAAGCTGGCCTTGCGAAAGTGAGGATCACTGCCGTCGCTCAGGCTGAGCATCAACCAGGGAGCACGGGGCAGGCCCTGCGCACAAGCCCAGGCCATGCCACGCCGCACTGCAGCAGCAACAGCAGCATCAGCGGCAACATCAAGGCAGTGGGCACCAGCCAGCGCAGCGATGGCCGCCAAATCTTCCAGGGCTGCAAGGTCGTGGTTGCTCGCCCCACCAATCCATTTGACCCAACGCCCCTGTTGCAGGGCCTCGCTAGGGCTGAGATTCAGCTCAGTTGGTGGCGGCACTGAGGGGAGTCCAACGCAAGGCGCGACTGCCACCCATCTCCACAACCATGTGCAAACGCTCCTCCCGTTGGCACAGGGCCACCAAGCTGGCGCGCTCAGCTTCAGAGAGCACCTGTCCCTCCAGCAGCCAGAGGACCACGGGGCCGCCGGCAGCCAGTGCCGGACCGAGTTGGGGCATCACCAATTGCACCTCACCCACCGCTGCACCACGGCCCACGCAGTGATGGCCGAGATGGGGAGGCCTGATGCCATGCAGACCCAACAGGAAGCTTTCGGGATCACCGAGACCACGGGCGGAAGTGAGCTCGGTGCGATAACCAGCGCCACGCAAGCGCCGCAACAAGCGGGTTTCAGCCCCACCTTCCAAGGGGGCATACACCGCCAAGGCCCCTTCTCGCTCGAGGTCCCGGCGGAAGGCACGGCCGGTGAGCAGCAGGGGCATGGGCCTGGCAAGACAATTCCACCAATCTTGGCAGGAGCCACGCACCTGAGGGCAGGCAGGTGATGAGTTAGTGTCTCTGCTTGTGCATTTGATGCTGCGCCCGACCGCTAGCCGGGCCTCCAGCTCAAATGCCGGATGTCATCACGGGTGATGACGTCTTTTCTGGCCAGTGCAACAGCCCGCAACAGCGGCGCTGATCTGCCGGGAAACTAACGCTCCAGCATTGCTGTTCCAAGCAGTGGTGAAGCGATAAGTCCCAGCCAGGCCTGTCTTGAACCGAGGTTTTTAGACAGATCCCCATCCTTCGGATGCTGGTTTCACCAGCGCCGCAGGATTGTCCAGCTGGCGTTTCCCCCCTCCCCAATGTCCATCGGCATTCTTGGGAAGAAACTGGGTATGTCCCAGTTCTTCGACGACGAGGGCAGGGCCGTTCCGGTCACCGTGATCGAAGCGGGCCCCTGCCGTGTCACTCAGGTCAAAACTCCTGCAAGCGACGGTTACAGCGCTGTGCAGGTTGGCTTCGGTGATGTGCGCGAGAAGCTCGTGAACCAGCCTGCTCAGGGTCACCTGCGCAAGTCTGGTGATGAGCTGCTGCGGCACCTCAAGGAGTATCGCGTTGATTCCACCGACGGCGTGGAGCTCGGCAGCAGCGTCACCGTTGACGCCTTCGAGCCCGGCCAGAAAGTGGATGTCAGCGGCGACACCATGGGTCGCGGCTTCGCTGGTTACCAGAAGCGTCATGGCTTCAGCCGCGGTCCCATGACCCACGGTTCGAAGAACCACCGCGAGCCTGGATCCACCGGCGCCGGCACCACACCGGGTCGTATTTATCCCGGTAAGCGGATGGCTGG
>JAYKHZ010000001.1:0-3782 GCA_035286165.1 Synechococcus sp. | reverse complement strand
GTCGTGTGCTCACCCTGATTCGGCGGCATGTTCCCCTGGATCAGCCTCACCTCTGGGTGGTTTACCCCAGAAGCCGTGAAAGTGATCATCTGCATTTGCAGATCGCTGGGGTTTGGGAGCCCAGCACCCTTGCGCCTGATCAGCAGGATGCTTCCGACACCTTGCCTGAGGGAGATGATTTCTTCTCTGTGAGGGGGGAGTTGATCTTCACCAAGCCCGAGACCGGAGAAATGGTTGTCAAGGTGCGGCAGCAGGCCCGAGCCGATGGCCACCGCCCACTCCCCTTCAAGCTCCAGATCAAGGGCGAGCTTCCCCTGGAACATCTGCGCCATTTCGTCAGCCTTGACCTGCGCCGTCAGGGCCAGGAACTTCACCTGGAACAGCATGAGGTGATTGCCCCCATGCCAACCCGTGGCGGCAAATCCAAGGGAGGCCGTGGCCGAGCCACCTCCCGCGCTCGCAGCTGATGGCCGAGGGGGGGCAGGGCTCCACCGGAGCACTACGCGCTGGAGTTGCCGTTGCCGGCATCACGGTTCTCGGCGCCTTTGGTCCTGCCCTGGGTCTGTCTGCTGCCTGGATCGTTGTGGCCGTGGGGGGTGCCCTGGTCACCCTCAGCGTTGATGCCGCCACCTGGGACGGCATGGGGGGGCACATCCTTGCTGAAGCCTTGCCCGGTGGGCAGGAGCGTTTGCGTCGGATTGCGGTGCATGAGGCCGGCCATGTTCTGATCGCGGAAGAGGAGCAACTTCCGGTTCAACAGGTGCTGGTGGGAACGTTGGCCTGTGTGCGTGCTGGCCTACGCAGCAGCGGTGCCACGGAGTTCGCCGTGCCGGACAGCGTCCGCATGCCCCTCGAGGATCTACGCCGTTGGAGCCGGGTGCTGCAGGCCGGCATCGCCGCTGAGACCGTGGTCTTCGGCAAGGCCCGCGGTGGGGCCGATGACCGCGCTTTGTTGGGGCGGCTCTGGGGACTGTCGGGCCATGACATGGCCACGGCCCAACGGGAGCAGCGTCGGGCGCGTCGTGAGATCGAGCAGCAACTGCGTCAGCAGCGGCAGGCCCTCGACCAGCAGGCGATTGTTCTGTTGGAGGCGGCCCCGCGTCTGGGGCGATGAGCGCTCTTTGGATTGATGCACCAACGGGGTTGGCGGGGGACATGCTCTTGGCTGCCCTGCTGGATCTGGGCGTGGACCAGGCCGTGGTGGAGTCGCCGTTGGCGGCCCTCGGTTTGGCAGGCCGCTACCGAATCACCCAGCAGGAGGCGCGCAGCGGCGGTCTGCGGGGGGTCCGCGTTGATGTGCAAGGTCTTGAAGATCAGCCCCCACACCGCCACTGGTCGGGAATTCGCGATCAGATCAACGCCGCCGCTTTGGCTCCAACGCTGAAGCAAAGGGTTCTCGCGGTGTTCACCCGTTTGGCGGAGGCCGAAGCCTCGGTGCATGGAACGTCTGTCGAGGCCGTTCACTTTCATGAGGTCGGAGCCATCGATGCCCTTGTGGATGTGGTGGGGGTCTGCGCTGCGATGGACGATCTCAACCCGGCAGAGGTGGTCTGTTCCCCGTTGCCCGCCGGGAGTGGGACGGTCTCAACAACCCATGGGGTGCTGCCGGTACCCGTTCCAGCGGTGCTGGAACTGGCGCGTCGTCACCGCATTCCGCTGCTGCAGGGCGGGGACCGACCCACGGGGGAACTGGTGACGCCCACGGGCCTGGCTCTTGTGTCGGTGCTGGTGGATCGCTTCATGGCTCCTGAGGTGCTGGTGGCCGAAACGATCGGCGTCGGCCTTGGCCATCGCCAGCTGGATCGCCCCAACCTGGTGCGTCTGGTCCTGCACACTCCGCAGCTGGATGCGGTTGATGCTCCGCGCTGGGAGTCGCTGATCGTTCAGGAAGCCTGGATTGATGACGCCACCCCTGAAGAGGTTGCAGCCTTGGCCAATCGCTTGCGAGATGCAGGGGCCATTGATGTTGCGGTGCAGCCGTTGTTGATGAAAAAGGGTCGCAGTGGCCAGGCGGTGACTGCACTCGTGCGGGATGGAGATGCTGAACAGATGCGCAACCTTTGGCTCAGTGCTGGCAGCAGCATTGGTTTGCGGGAGCGGCGCCAGGGCCGTTGGGTGTTGCCGAGGCGCCAGGGCGTGCTCGAGACGCCCTGGGGCCCGCTTGCCGCCAAGCAGGTGCGTCGTCCGGATGGTCGTTGCACCGTGAAAGCTGAAGCGGATGCCCTGGAGGCCCTTCAGGCCAGCACCGGTTGTGGTCTTGATGAGCTGCGGGCTGCCGCAGCCGCTGCACCGTTTGTCAGCACGGACGACTGGGCCTGATGGGCAACGTTCTGCGTCAACCCAAGCTCTGGATCACGCTGGCCAGCCTGACCTTCATTGCTGGCGCTCTGGCCCAGCAGGCGGGCCAGCTCCGCCAGCTGAGCCTGGTGGCCAACGGTTGGTGGTGGCTGGTGCTGGGGTTGGGTCTCACCTGGCTCAGCATCTTGATCAATGGTTTGGCCTGGCGTGACCTGTTGGTTTGGTTGAGACACCCCCCCCAGGGGCTCGCGGTGGTGCCGCTGTTTGTGCGTAGCAACCTGCTCAAGTACCTGCCGGGGGGGATCTGGCATCTGGTGGAGCGGGTTCGGGTGTTGCGCCCGGTGATTGGCGGCGGACCGGCCCTCGCCGGTGTGATTCTTGATCCGCTGCTGATCGTGGCGGCGTCGGTTCTTGTGGTGGTTGCCGGTGGATGGCAGCAGGGTCTTGCCTTGCTCGCACCCTGCCCCGCGCTGCTGATGATTCCGCGCTGGCGGGAGCCGCTCCTGCGTCGACTGGAGCGTTCCAAAGCAGCGCAATTGCAGTCGGCGGGCAGTGGGCCCCTGGAAAGTGAGGGGAGTGGCCGCGGCGGCTACCCCTGGCGGCCCTTCACCCTTCAGCTGCTGTTTGTGCTTTGCCGCTTTGCCGGGTTCTGGTGCAGCGTGCAGGCCTTCGGCATTGACCGCCCGGCGCCCTTCACCTGGCTCGCGGCTTTCGGACTGGCCTACGCCGTTGGGCTGGTGGTTCCTGGGGCGCCAGGTGGTCTGGGGGTCTTTGAGGCCACGTTGTTGCTGCGTTTGGGTGCTGCCGTGCCGGAAGCGCAGCTTCTGGCTGTCGTGCTCAGTTACCGGCTGCTCTCCACCCTGGCGGATGTTGCCGCCAGCGGGGCACTGGTGGCGGATCGGTGGGTGGAGCAACGTGTGAAACGTTCCTGCTGATGTCTGTGTTGTTGTGCTGCTGAGCCGTCGTCGAGTGCTGCAGCTGGTGGTTGGCACCGGTCTCAGTGCTGCAGTCCTCCCCTTGCACGCTGCCAGGAGGGCTGCCCTGCGGATTGGGCTGATCAGTGATCTCAACAGCAGTTACGGCTCCACCAGCTACATCCCTGCCGTTCAACAGGGGCTGGACCAGTTGATTGCTCTTCAGCCGGACCTGGTGGTGTGTGCAGGAGACATGGTCGCCGGCCAGAAGCGAGGACTTTCGGGCCAGCAGCTCGATGCGATGTGGCGGGGCTTTGAGACGGCCGTGCTGCAGCGGTTACAGAGGGCAGGGATCCCTCTGCTGCCAGCGATCGGCAACCATGACGGTTCACCGGGGTTTCCGGCTGATCGTGCGGCTGTGCGCCGGTTCTGGACGCCGCTCCGTTCACGCATGGGACTGAAGTTGGCCGATGCATCGCAGTTCCCGTTCCGCTACACGGTGCTGCAGGACGGGCTCTTTTGGCTGGTCTGGGATGCCAGCTCAGCCCGTGTGCCTGAGGATCAGCTGGC